>NZ_JBVVQJ010000003.1:0-283206 GCF_055811475.1 Mesorhizobium sp. WSM4829
GCGCTGATCAGTCCGGCCCATGCCGGAGAGCACGGCGTCCAATGCCGTCAGCTACACCACGCCAGTGGGCACGATCACGGGATCGCCAACGGTTTATCGAACTCTCTCCGGAGACCCTCAGGAATGGCCTGCTGCCTAGGGAGTCGGTCAATCGACTATTCAAGGGGGAAGCAAAAGCTAAGACTGTTTGGGTCCGCTTTTGGCCGCTAGTAGTGGCAAGGCGCGTGTCACATGGTGCGGTGAGCATCGACGGCCTTCCCGAATTGGTCGCGCCTGTGGTTACCGAGGCACTGCTTGACCGCGAGGGCAAGATCTCGCCGCGACGCAACGCGATTGCGCGTGACTTGCTGACGCCGCTACCTTCTGACGAGTTCACTATCGGTGCTGTAGATGCCTTAGATAGCTTCCTGACCGCGGAGCCGCTGCAAGCGGGCGACACTTCGGATTGGGCGGCCTATTTGGCGCATTGTCGCAAAATGGTGGACGCCGTGGCCAAGGGCTGGCCAGAAGGAGATCAATATTACCGCGCAGCCGGTTTTGGCTTGCTGGAGCTAGCCGAGGACGCTTCGGCGACAGTGCGTAATATCTTGCACCTATACGACAAAATCCTAGCCGATCGTCCGGGCGCGCCGCTCCTCGCCAAGATTGTCTCACCAGCGAAGCCTTCGCTCGCTGACCGCAAGATAGAGAAAGCACTTGCCCGTCGTCTGGGTCATTCCAATCCCCATTTCCCATTGGCTGAGCAGCAGCGACAGGTTCTCGCCTGGCTGGACGCTGCAGCGCCAGGCGATGTAGTCGCCGTCAACGGTCCGCCGGGGACGGGTAAGACACCCTCCTTCTTTCGGCGGTGGCCGGACTTTGGGTTCGTGCAGCATTGAATGGCGGTGATCCACCTGTGATAGTGGCTACGTCGTCCAACAATCAAGCAGTCACGAACATCATCGACGCTTTTGGTAAGGATTTCGCCGACGGGCCGATCGCGGGGCGCTGGCTGCCCGAAGTCGGCAGCTTTGGTATATTCTTGCCTGCAAATTCTCGACGGCAGGAGGCGGCAGAGAAATATCAAACCGAGGACTTCCAAACTCGGATTGAAACCATCGATGGCTTTCAGGCAGGGAAAGATGCGTGGCTAGTTTCTGCCAGAGCGGCTTTCCCTGACGTTCAGGGAGAGGTCGCCGACTATGTCGCTGCCACTCAGCGAGATATTGCCCATCAGGTGGCAAAACTTGAGGAGGCTGACCGCAGCCTCGAACATCAATCTTTGGCGATGGACAAAGCGCAGCTACTTGGAGCCGACCCGGCGGTAGCAGAAGCGCGTGCACAGGCAAGTGTCAGCGACTGGGCCCTTGTGGTCGAAAGCATGCAACGCCACCACGCTGCGTTCGCCCGCCAACAAGCCCAGGAATCCAGCCTCCTGGCGCTGTTCAGCTTTCTCCCGGGCATTGAACGAAAGCGAGTTCTCAGGGCGCGCTTGACGCTGGGAGGTCTTTCCGGGTTTGAGGGGCTGAGGCGTGTCTCTGAGATTGACCAACTCCTAGGGCAGACGCTCCGAAAGGCCGAGGGCGAACATGCCTCGGCAAATAAAGCTTTGACTCGCATCAGGAAGGTGCTGGCGGAGATCAGCGCCGCCCAATCCGCTCGAAAACAGGCGTTGATGTCGCTCCACGGAGGGGATGTGCTGGAGGAGGGCTTGGAGGATCGTATTGACGTCAACCAACGTTTCGAGCTTTTCCGACTTGCCACCCACTATTGGGAAGGCCGCTGGTTGATGGCGATGGAAGCCGACTTGGCAGCGATCGTCGGCTCTGCCGCGAAAAGAGGCCGATCCGCTTTGGTCCTTCGCTGGCATCGGCGCATGATGCTGACCCCTTGCGCAGTTTCAACCTTCGCCAGCCTCCCTTCGAAGCTTTCTTACAGCCGCCGAGACGGAAGCGAATGGTCCAATGAGTTCCTTTACGATTTTGTCGACCTACTTATCATCGATGAGGCGGGCCAGGCCTTGCCGGAGGTCGCGGGCGCTGCCTTCGCTTTGGCCAAGCGCGCCCTGGTCATCGGCGATTTGAGGCAGATAGAGCCGATCTCCGCCATACCTCGCCCCGTCGACGTTGGAAATCTACGCGAGGCTGGTTTGCTCCGTTCGGATGCAGACATCCAAAGCATCAGTGCCACGGGCCTTTGCAGCACATCAGGCAGCGCTATGGGGCTCGCCCAACAAGCCTGTCGCATTTCGCCTTGGCCAGACCTAGGTCCGGGCCTTTGGCTGTTTGAACACCGCCGTTGCTATGATGAGATCATTGAGTACAGCAATGCCCTTTGCTACCAGGGCAAGCTTCGCCCCCGTCGCGGGCCCGTGCCAAGCGATGCGCTCTTGCCTGCCATGGGATACGTTCACATCGACGGAAAGGCGGTTCGTGCGAGCAGTAGCCGCTCAAACCCCACCGAAGCTCACACCATCGCGAATTGGATCTCTCAAAACCGTCTCTCTTTGGAGGCGCGGTACAATCGCCCAATAGAGGAAATCGTCGGCATTGTTACACCATTTGGAGCTCAGGTCCGCGAGTTGCTCCGCACAAAAGATCCTAGTCTCGGGGCGCTTGGGTATAACAATCGGCACCGTCCACGCACTTCAAGGTGCCGAGCGCCTGGTGGTAATTTTTTCTCCTGTCTATTCCAAACATGCCGATGGTGGTTTCATCGACGCTTCTCCCAGCATGCTGAACGTAACCGTGTCACGCGCCAAAGACAGTTTTCTAGTGTTCGGAGACATGGATGTGCTGGCGAGCGCGGTACCTGGTTCGCCTCGTGCATTGTTGTCGGCCTTCCTTGATAAACCTGGTCGAGAGCTCAATTTCGATCCGGTGCCGCGCGCCGATCTACATGGGAGCCAAAGACAGTTGCAAAGTCTGCGTGACGCTGCACAACATGACGCGTTCCTGTTGGATGTGTTGTCTGCCGACGCGCGCCGCTATCTGATCGTAAGCCCTTGGATCAAGCTGCGAACGATGGAGCGTACAGGCATTTTGAAGGCCTTGGAGTTAGCCGCCGCCCGGGGTGCCAAGATCGACATCTACGCCGACCCCTTGTTGAACGCCGACCTGACGCCTGGTGGCGCCAAGCAGATAGACGAAGCTGACGGGGCGCTGAGACAGATTGGCGTCACGCTGCACCGTCTTGAGAAGCTTCACAGCAAGATTGTCGCCGTCGAGGATGACCTTCTCTGCGTAGGGTCATTCAACTGGCTAAGTGCCGATCGAGAAGGCCAATATGCACGTCATGAAACCAGTTACATCTATCGAGGCGACGATGTAGAGGCCGAAGTCCGCGTGACGAGGGATGACTTGAAACGGCGCACTAAATAACCGGTGGGTGTCTATCGGATAAAACGAGCCACACGCAGCAATGCGCCTGATGTCGGCCGTTGAGGTCAGCTTCGCCACCGCCTGAAAGCAGACCTTGCGGGGGACCACGCTGGAGGTCGCGGTTGCGCCAATTGCCGACCTTCCTGGCGCTTCTCCAGAGCCGCCGTTCGCGCTTGAGTTGACCCAATCCGGCCATCCGCGATCGAGCAGGGTACGACGGAAGTTGACCGCTAACGCGACATTGATTCCACTGAACATCACCGGTCATGTAACCGCAACCTTGTCCGCGACAAAAAGGTACCGATTGAGGCTGAAGAAGAACTTTCCCTGCTTGCCAAGTTCAGAAAACTCAGCAAGCCAAGCGTTTGCTTCCTCCTGGGACACGCCTCTGCGCCCGACTACAAAGGACGCCATGATAGCCAGCATGCGTCTGGCGTAGGTATTGTCGTGGTACTCGGGATTGAACATCGGAATCACATCGCGTTGTCGAATCGTGAACCCGGCGTCGCGGAGCTGCCCCGACAAGGTCCGGGGTAGCCCGCCGTGTACAAAATGTTCGTCCCAAGCCGAAAGCACCCGCTCCATGCGCGGCTGATCGCCCGTGTAAATTACCAACGAATCGTAGTCCGTATCCAGAGCAACCACGCGACCGCCCGGGCGCGTTACCCGGTAAAGCTCCGCGAGCGCTGCCGGAATATCGGCAACATATTCGTAGACCTGAGTTGATACGGCAGCATCGAAATCATCGTCCGGATAGGGCAGTTTGGTTGCCTCCGCCCGCAGGAATTCGGCCCAAGGCCGATTGGCGCAACGTTTTCTGGACATGGCCAGCATGTCGTCGCTGATGTCGATACCGCACACACGGCCGTCGGGCCCGACGGAAGCTGCCATGTCATAAGCCAGGAGTCCGGGGCCAGAACCGATGTCGAGAATCCGTTCGCCCTCCCTCAGCTGCAGTGCCTTCAGCACTTGGCACCGCTGTTCGACCACGTCGGGAGTCAAATAGAGCGCTTCGACCTTTCGGCTGGTCTCTTCGTCAAATTCCAGCCCGCCGCTCATTTTTGATGTGCCCTCTCTCCACTGGGCGCTAGCCGCCGCGAAAAGCATGTGGCTTCAGATTATCACGTCCGCCTTCCGACGATGAGTCTCTTTGAGAGCATTGCAGTCCCATGGCAGCGGGAGCAACTCGCCGTAAAAAGCGGCTCGAGCATTGCTAGCTATGCGGGAACAATCCGGCAATTGGAGATTGATGGCTGCTTTCCGCTTTCCACCCGATTGAGGCGTAGAACGCTCCATCGCGGTATAATCCGAGCCCAAGTGCCGGCCGTCTCGGCCGCGCCAGCTTCTGACCTTGGCGAATAGCATCTCGAACGTCGTGTTTGGACCGCACGGCGGACGTTCGCAAATGCGATCGCTGCTGCTCTCGTGATCGAGCAACGAGAGCATTGGTCTCGGAAGGGCGGCGCCGTGATGGTGTCATTGGGGATTGGCGGGGATCGCACCTTCGACCGAACTCTCAGGCCTGAACCCAAGACGAACGGGCGTGCGTCGGCGATCATTCTTGGGGATGGTTTTCCTCAACGAGTTGCCAAACCGCCAGAAACAGCGCGGCGACCACAGGTCCCAAGACGAAGCCGCTGATGCCAAGGACACTGAGCCCGCCCAAGGTGGAGAAGAGCACCAAGTAGTCGGGCATCTTCGTCTGGCGACCCACTACCATTGGCCGCAAGACTGTCTGACATGCTGATCACGAAAGTCCCGAATGCCAAGAGGATCAGTCCCTTGATCCAGGCCCCGCCGACGATGAGGATCACTGCCGCCGGCACCCAGATCAGGGCTGTGCCTACAGCAGGCAGGACTGATACCATTGCCATCACAGCGCCCCAGAACACTGCCCCGTTTATGCCGAGAACGGCGAAGATCAAACCGCCGAGCGCACCCTGAACCAACCCGACGATGAACGTTCCCTTCAGCGTGGCAATCGACACGTCGGCGAACTTTTTGAAGAGGAGCTGCTTCTGATTAGTCGGGAGTGGCACCGCTCTGAACACTTGCCGGTACATGTCCTCTCCGTCCCGAAGAATGAAAAACAGGAGATAGAGCATCAGGAAAAAGTTGATCAGAAAGGCGGCTGCGTTCTGGCCTGCGCTGAGGAACAACGAAAGCACGAATTCGCTACTGCGTAGTATCGCCGATTGGAGCTTTTCAGTGATGCGCCGAGATCGATCCCGATCCCTGTCATCAATTGCCCAAGCTCAGGCTGGAACAGGTTTCCAGTCTGAGAAGCTCCGCGCCAGGATCGACGGCGCCACTCTGGATGCGGGTGTAGAGCGACACGCCCTCCCGGATGACCATGGAGCCCAGGAGAAGCGCCGGGATCTGGACGAAGACGAAGATCGCCAGCACCGTCAACGCGGCCGCAAGGCTGGGCCGCCCGGATAGCCGCGAGTCGATCCATTTCATCAGCGGGTGGAACAGAATGCCGATCACGATGGCCCAGAATATCGGCTGCCAGACGACACCCAGGACCTTCGCAAGCGCGACGGTTGCACCTATGGCCAATAGGATCAGGATGGCGTTGGGACTCAGGGACAACGCCTTGGCTCCTCCTTAAAATGGTGCAAAGGGCCAAGCCCATGCAGTGCGGCTTTCAAGCACCGAGCGCGATCGTAAGTGCAACAATGGCGCTTCCGAGGACGGCCATTGCGAGGCCGGTCAGCCAGGGGGCGATGTTCCTCGCACGGACGAAGTCCGATCATAGTTACATAGCGCCATCCTTCGCGCGAGCGGTAGGAACCGTTGTCGGGGCCAATTGCTCAATTTTCCACCATCGCGGAATAGCCGTTCAGAGAAATGTGGCTGAAGATCGTTGAGGCGTACGCGAATGGCAAGATCGCGCCGATACTGTTGAAAAAGTCCGTGACCAAGCGCAGGATTGTTCGTCGTCTCCGCGTGGCTTGATCGCGGCGGGGGAAAGCCGCCCAGATAGTCAACGTCAGGTCACGACGCGTTGAAGGCACTGGCAGAGGCCAGCACAAGCGAGCACTAGACACGCTGCGGGCGACGAGCATACCTCGCTACGCCGGCGCATCGACCGATCGCAACTGAACGGAGGTGAACAATGAGCACGACACGTCCAGCCGGGCCAATAGCCGGCAGAATGATGCTTCATGCGCTGGCACGGAACTGGTGGCTGATCCTGCTGCGCGGCATCTGTGGGATTCTGTTCGGCGTGCTGACCTTCATCTGGCCGGGTATCTCGCTTGTGACGCTCGTCCTGCTCTACGGCGCCTATGCGCTCGTCGACGGCGTGCTGGCGCTCACTGCAGCCATCAAGGGCGGGGCGCCGGCGCCGCGATGGTGGCTGGCGCTAGTCGGCGTGCTCGGCATCCTTGCGGGTCTGGTCGCGATGGCCTTGCCGGGCATGACCGCGATCGTGGTTGTCTTGTTTATAGCAGGCTGGATGATCGCCACCGGCGTCATGCAGATCATCGGCGCGATCCGGCTCAGGAAGGAGATCGACAACGAGTGGTGGCTGGTCGCGGCGGGAGCGCTATCCGTGCTGGTCGGCGCGATCATCGCGATAGCTCCGGGCGCCGGGGCGCTCGGTCTGCTCTGGGTCATCGGCGCCTATGCCATCGTCTTCGGCGTGATGCTGGTCGGGCTGGCGTTCCGGCTGCGCAGGCACAGCCATGAGGGCCACGCCCATGGGGCGGCCGCATAATGCCGGACCCGCTTCCCTCCCGGAACGAAGGCGTGGCGAAGTCGGCCGTCCGCGACTTTGTCGCGAGGGTGACGAAGGACGGCGGCCCGGACTGCGTGCCGCCGCCGAACGCATCGCGCCAACCTTGACCGCTACCAGATCGTCAAAGGTTGGCTCGACAAGAATGGCAATCTGCACGAGAAAATCTACGACGTCGCATGGTCGGGCGACCGCAAGCCAGGCGGCGACGGCAAATTTCGTTCGGTAGGCAGCACCGTCGATGTGGAGAATGCGACCTGGACGAATACGATCGGCGCGCCCGAGCTCATCAAGGTGTGGAAAGACCCAGAGTTCGACCCGAGCTTGCCCGCCCTCTACTGCGACCGAGTGATCGAGATCCCGACGCCGCGCCGGACTGCCTACGATGCCAAGCGATATTGGGTCGACTCTCTGCCGGGGACAGCAATGACGATCACCGAGCGAGCCTACACATCGCCGATCTGGTACACGCCGCTGACCCGCGCGGTGTCGCAATTCACCCGTTTCCAGACCTTCTTCCAACAAAACAGGAAGGCCTGGCTTGGGTCACGTCACGACGTTACTCGCACCGACTTGAAGGTCAGCTATTGAAGATCCGAGGGCCAAAGCTGCCAGTCCGCTGTCGGCCCCAAAGCGGACGTGCATGGCGCGAACTGGACGTCGACAGAACCAGCTACGCTTGATCGACCTGCAGCGTTTCCTCGGACTATACTCGTTCCAACGAAGTTGGGGCTATGTCACCTTTTCGACCGGCGCCAACCAGCCGCGCGCGCCTCGTCTTCCGAACAGAACATTCGCTCACCCTTGGCAGGGCTGATCACTGTCTCGTTATAGAAACGCTGGCCGGGGAGGTGGTAGATTCGAACGCTCTTGTTGCTGATGTTGCCCTTGATGTCGCATGAGCCGGAGAGCAGTCGAACTGGATTCGTGGCTTCACGCTTAGGCGCCTGCTGCGCGGCACGCGATTCCCACGGAGGCTGAAACTCGCCTTGCCAGATGCCTCGCTTCGCCAGCCGAGCTTCGTCCTGATAGCTCGCGAAGGCGCCGCCCGAATGGAGCGGCCAGTCCATTGCGTGCCCAGCGCTGACCAGCCATGCGGCCACTGCCGCGCCATCGGAACGATAGCAGTCGCCTACGAAGCGGCCGTAGCGATCCCACTCTGCAAATGTGCAAGTCACGGGCCGGGACTTCGCCATCAAGCCCCAAGCGCTTTCGCGGCTGACTGGCCGCAGCGGTAATTCTTACCCTTGGCGTTCTGGCAGAGCTGAGCGCTCTCAGGCGCATCGATGCCATTGAACCGCACTCTTGTGCCAGAGATGTCGATCGTGTCTCCGTCGATGATGGTAGCGCGGCCTGAGATGGTGTTGTCTGAAGTTGATAGTGCGCTTGGCACCTGCGGTGTTGTCGGCGAAGTTGTTGCCGCTGGTTCAGGACGCGGCTCCGCGAGATAATCGCCTAGAATCCAGCCCGAATAGTTCCCGTAAGAAACGTAGTGCCAAGGCCCTTCGCGCCTTGACGACAATACTGCAGAGCCAGCTGGGACGGTGAGCACAATCGGCGACTCAGCCGACGGGGATGTCCGTAGCCGAAAATTTGCGGTGCTATTAAGTGTCTTTTCAACGGAAGAGGCAGGCCCTGCATAAGCTTCTGGAACCTGGGAGGCCCCCGGGTCCGGTTCTGCGATCGCGGGTTTTAGGTTCGGCTGTTCAGACCCGTCCGTCGGGGAGCGCCCACTGGCAATCTTGGTTTCGTTGGACGGGTCGCCGCACCAGACAAGTCCAGCACCAATGGCAAGTAGCAGAAGCGCGATAGGGCCTTTCGAAGACGGCTTGGTTTGAAAAGCATCACGTCGGGATGGCGCGCCAGGCGCTGACTGCCGCTTGGAAAAAACACCCTTCGAATACGAAAGACCAGTGCCGGGGATGATCACACTAAGGCGCTTTTTGCCTGTTGTGCTAATTATACCCGGGCCCTTTCGGTCCAACCCGAACGCTGGCACTTTTCGCGCTGAGATTTATGCGGACTCCTGGCTCAATCCTTACAGATTTCCGAAATCGGAATGCCATCCCCCAAGCGCCCCGTGACCATGATGTGGCGAAAGCGATCGGGAGTCGAGTCAAACTGACGAGGGTTACGAAGAGGTTCGAAAAGGTCGCGATCGCTCCAGGAAAAAACCTTTCGGTGATTGTAACTCTTCTATTTACTGCAACGAAAAGTACCGGCTTGCCGAAATCCTCCTAACAACGCAAACTCATGAGAGGGGTGGAGAGGGCTGGCTTTGTATTTCCTGTCATGCGCGGCGGCGCTGGTAATTTTACTGCGCGTGAGTGCGCCGGCAGACGCAGCCAATAAGCCGTGCAGCGGAAGCAAAGGCGGAATCTCACATTGTCAGGGCAGCAAGTTTGTCTGCAATGACGGGTCGATCAGCGGAAGCAAGAAGATCTGTTTAGGCTACTGGTCAGCTCGAGGGTCAGTTGGACTGCTTGGTGCTTCCTCTTCCGAAATGTTGCCGATCGCAGGCGAATCCGACTGCTCCTGCCGCTCTGGCACATACTGCACTGGCCCTCGCGGAGGTCGGTATTGCCTGAGCGACAGCGGCAAGAAGAGCTACCTGCGAAATTAAGTGCGTTGTGGAGAGCGGAAGTTGCACACAGTGATTGGGCGCCGAACTTCAACCCTGCTGATTGCACTCGGGATGCTCATCGCGCCAGCGGCAGCGGAGGAACTCATCGGCACGGGTACCGCCTTTCTGATTAATCCCGAGGGTTGGGCGGTAACAAACGCTCATGTGGTCAAAGATTGTACACGGGTCACTGCAACAGGCGGGTCCGCGACATCGGACGTCAAGATGGATGTGAGGAACGATCTCGCCGTTTTGAGAATCAGCGCTGTCTCGGCCGGCGTCATCCGCCTTCGGCATGCTGGCGCTCGCCTAGGCGAAGATATTGCAGCGTTCGGTTATCCACTCGGATCGGTTCTCTCTTCATCGGTGAAGGTTACGACCGGCAATGTAAATTCGTTGATGGGGTTGGGCGACGACACTCGTTACCTTCAGATATCGACGCCCATTCAGCCGGGTAACTCTGGCGGCCCGGTCGTCGATCGCCGTGGTGCTCTTGTCGGCATCACAACGTCGACGTTGAAGCCGGAGGCGGGCGGTGGCGCACTTCCCCAGAACGTCAACTTCGCGCTACGTGCCACCTTGCTGCAAACCTTCCTCGATAGCCGGGGCATAAAGTTCGAATATGCGCCTGAAGATGCGGCCGAACTTCATACCGCGGACTTGGCAGACAAGGTGCAGCCGGCGGTCGTTCAACTTTCCTGTTACGGTACCAACGCTGAGCCGGCGCAAACCGAGGTAGCAGCCGCCACCAGGGTTCCGGCTCCTGACCCATATCGACCCATGCGGCCCTTCAGCATCTTGGATAACCACGACGTCGTCGGCTTCGATTATGCAACCCTCAGAAACGTCAGCCAGCAACAATGCCAGCAAGCTTGTAGCGAAGACGGTCAATGCAACGCCGTGACTTACAACAAGCGGGAGCGCTTTTGCTTCTTGAAGGATGACGCCAAAATTCTAGTCAAGAATTCGGACGCGTTTGCGATGGTCGTTGAGCCCCTTAGCTCCCAGGTGAAGTTCTCGAGCTTCATCATCGGTTCTGGAAAAGACATGCCTGGAGGCGACTACAGGCGCCTGAAGACCAATTTTCTCGGATGCTATCTCGAGTGTGAGGTCAACAACATTTGCCGCGCATTCTCGTATGTTCGAAAAAAGCGAGAGTGCTGGCTGAAGCACAGTATCGGACCTGTCTCCGTAAAGCCCGGCGTGGACAGTGGGATGAAATGACCCTTGCGAGGGTGGCGCAAGGGCTAACTGGCTTAGCGTAGAAGCAGGGTGGCTATGGCCGATCACATCTCGAAACCTGTCAGATCGCTTTCTGCCCAAATCATGCCAGTCCGCAATGCGCCTCTTCTCGGGCGCCAGCTTGAACGACTTGTCCAAAAAGAGACGTCGCCGCCGTAGACGACCACGATGGGCAATAGCCGTTGCCGGAGGTCGGGACTCAGTTGGACTCCATGCCTTTTGGAGGATCGGCCCGATTGCGATCATGCAACCGCTCCTCGAGAGCGGTCACTCCTTCACGATCCAAAGCTCTACTTCTCGTTCGTATGCGGAACGGATCGCAATGGTATCTTACAGGCCACAAACATCGCGGCTATCCGGCCGCAGCTGTGATAAGTTGGGGTATGGGCAGGCAATGATCGAAGTACGCAAGCTCGCGGCAATCCTAGTGGCGGACATCGTCGGCTTCAGCCGTCTGACGGCGAGCGACGAGGATCGTACGCTCGCCCGCATCCGCGCGCTGCGAAGCGACCTCGTCGATCCGACCATCGCAGTTCATCGGGGCCGGGTCGTGAAGAGCACCGGCGATGGCGTGCTCTGCGAGTTTCGGAGCGGCGTTGACGCCGTCCGCTGCGCAATGGAGCTGCAGGCAGGAATGCTTGAGCGCAATTCCGGATTGCCGGCAGAGCGTCGAATTGAACTGCGCATCGGTATTCATATCGGCGATGTTGTCGAGGAGGCGGATGGCGACTTGATGGGCGATGGCGTCAATATCGCTGCTCGTCTAGAAGGCATAGCGAAACCAGGAACCATCTGCCTGTCCGAAGATGCCTACCGTCAGGTGCGGAGCCGGCTCGACCTCGCGGTTTGTGATCTCGGCGAGAGAGTCCTTAAGAACATTGCTGAGCCGATGCGTGTGTATGCGCTGGAGGCCGGTACGCCTCCCCGTCGCGAGCCACCTGTCTTAACCGGAGCAACACCGGCTCCGCTCGCCCTTCTCGACAAGCCGTCCATCGCCGTGCTGCCCTTCATCAACATGAGCGGCGACGCCGAACAGGAGTTCTTTACCGACGGCCTGACAGAGGACATCATCACCGATCTCTCGAATGTACCGGGCTTCTTCGTAATCGCCCGCAACTCCACCTTCGCCTACAAGGGCAAGCCTAGTGATGTCCGTCAGATCGCTCGCGATCTAGGGGTAAAGTACATACTTGAGGGCAGCGCACGGCGATCCGACAAGCGTTTGCGTGTTAATGTGCAGCTAATCAATGGGTCGGAAGGCGGCAATCACGTCTGGGCTGAGCGCTTCGACCGCGATATCGCCGACATCTTCGACGTTCAGGACGAGGTCACGCGACGCGTTGTTGAAGCGATTTCTGGCAAGCTTGGTGAAAAGAATATTGTTGTCCGTTCCCGACCATCAAATCTCGAAGCCTATGATCTTTGTGTTAGATCGCGAGGCAAATGCAACATTTCGAGGTCAGACAACCGTGAGGCGTGTGCTGATTTGGAACGTGCCGTTCAGATCGATCCAAACTATTGCGAAGCGCACAGCAATCTTGCCATCTCACTGCTATTTGGCTGGATTATCTGGGGAGAACCACAGATACCCGGCCGCGCAAAGGCTCTGATGCACGCGCAACGAGCCGTGGAAATCGATCCCGGCGATTCCCACGCTCACAGGATCCTGGGCTGCGTTCAGCTTTATGAGCGCAATTGGGATGAAGCAAAATTCCATTTCGATGCCGCCGTTCGGCAAAATCCCAACAATGCAGATGCCGTTGCATGGATGGGTGAGCTTCAAATCTACTTAGGCAAGCCGCAAGCGGCGCTGACCGCTTGTGCAGAGGCGCTCCGTTTAAATCCTCGTCCACCCGGATGGTATTTCTGGATCATGGGAATGGCGCAGATTTCCTCCGGTCACTACGAAGAAGCTGTTGCGTCCTTGAGCAGGGAAGAAACCTACGGGACGGGTTCGAGGGAACATCTGATTGCCGCACTTGCCCTTGCCGGCCGCGTTTCTGAGGCACAGGAGGAAGCCCGCCTATTTCTTGCGGGCAATCCAAATTGGAGGTTCGGTGATCTGGCGGCGAACTCACCCTTTAGGAGCATGAGCATTGCGCAGCCGTTTGTTGATGGCTGGCGTCTGGCGGGCCTGCCGGACTAGGCGTATTTTGGCGGCGGTGAAATATCCGCACGCTACGAGGCGGACGTAGCGGCGCCGGAGCGAGGCTTGCGAAAGCGCAATACCGACCGGTCCATCCCTGTAAGTTGCCATCCCAGTTCCGGCCAAATGCGACGATGACCGCTTTAGGGGCGAAACGTTCATCAGCTGCGGTCGCCAAAGAGTTTTTATCCGATGCATTCGCCTAGTGTAGTGAGAGTTCACGCAACCTGCTGGGGTTTGACACACTGCAAGTATCTGAAATTGTTCAAGTGATAGCTGAGAACCAAAACTGCGAGGTTGACAGCTTTGGAAAATATCCGCCGAGAGAACGAGCGTTCAGCGGAAATATGCGGGGATGTGGTTGTCAGCTTTTCTATGCGAAGCCGCAGTTCTGCAGGATTGCTGCGCTCTCAAATCAACCCAGAGAATGTTGGGGCAGGGTGCAATGGCAGAGGGAGAGGAACTGTATTCCAACGTTCTCTCGCAGGATTTCGCTCACTTTCGCCATGGTTCGCTCCGTGAGGGGCTGAACCGCCTGCAGGTCTTACCGAAGGGCACGTTACAGAAGTTGAATCGGCTGTCGGGGTCAATGCGGGCATACGCCCAACTCGTTCGTATCAACGCTGAATCAGGGTTTGGATTGGGAGAACAGCAGCTCGGATACGGGCATCATCATCCTCCGCTCCAATCTTTTTGAGGTCTTCAGCCCGACATCTGCGAAGCGACGGATATCCTGTCGCGCACCAGGGCCGAAGACGGCTTTCCTTTTGGTCGCATAGTCCTTTGCCCGCCCAAAAATTTCCTGGCCAAAATCTGCTGCCTCTCAGGTCTCTCGGGACTTTTGGATGCTTAGCACGGTCAGGAAGAGCTCGTTATTCGCTTCGATAGAAATTCTGACAAGGCCTGGCACTAGAAATGAGACGTTCTGTGGCTGCGGCGAACTCGCCAGCGCTTTCGTGTCCGCGATCTGATACCCGCTGCTGCCTAAGGTCCAGGCAGTGAAATCGGCGTTCCTCCCAGCGAGCACTATGAGCTGTGCCTTATCGGCAGGCGTTGGAAACTGCATGATCGAGCGGTACCGCAAATGCAGCCCTCGCGCGTCGACATCGGCGGTCGCCCCGAGCCCGGTCATGTCAAACGTCCACAACATGATCTGGCCGTCGTCATACGGCATTGGGTAGGCGCCCGCGGGCAGATTGCCGAAGTCGATAGTGGCCATGACTTCCTCCGTATGGCGATGTCCTCGTTGCGATGTCGCCACTTCAAGATGACGTCAATGACGCACATCTGTTAGATTACGCCGGTTCGGTCAATTGAATCCGACATACACGCAAAGATCATGCAAGTGGCTTTGCACTCTCCGGTCCGCTCATCTCAAACTCTATTTCGGCATTGCCGACCTTGACCCTCAGACGGATCTCGGTGATCCCACTTGGAAAGAATTTCTGCAGATCCTGTCCCGCGGCTATGAACTTCTGTAACTCCGCCACTTGCTCACTAAACGAACGATCCACCGCCGCAGCCAAAACCTGGATTCCAAAGTATTTTACGGCGGCACTCAAGAACAGATCTCGAATAGCTTCGTTCCGCGCATCTTGCACGTCAGGACGGTTGCTCTCGGCAGCGGCTGTTTTCCAATCCTCCTTCTCTACCGCTGCAAAAAGCTTAGGCCATTTTGTCTTTGTGAATTTGGTGAGGCCCAGATTGAACATCATGTCGAGCAAGGCGTCCTGCGCATCTTCGGGGTATTCATCTAGCTCTGAAAAACGTATCTCGAGATCCGCTGCGGCACCTTCGAGGTTGGAGCGCAGCAACGCTTTGGCCTCATCCACTGGGATCGTAAGCTTCGTGAACTGCTTGTAGTAGGAAGCGGGGTGCCCGACCGGCTTGGACTTTATCAACGCCCATTCGTCACGCTTGGCCTTATCAGTCGCGTCATTGCCACCGTCTTTCATTGGAAGTGCCTCGGCCGCATTGGCGTCAGCAATCATCCGTCCGTAACCGATCGTAACCTTGCCCTTTGTGTCCAGATAGAAATGCTCAACAAAGCCTTCAAATCCCGCTGTGCGTTCTACAGCAGAGTCGCGGATTTCCATGATTATCCTCTCTTGTTGGGCAGTGCTGGTTCGTTGATTGTCGGCTACGGACCCGACGAAGGCGACCTCATGCTCTATTCAGCGGGATTTGCCTCATGACGACGCGCGGCATCTTCTCGCTGAAACTGGCTGCGCGGTACTGATGCATGCAAACAAGAGAATGCAAAACCACCTGGTTAGTGACGCGATCACAAGCCCCTCCCTGATAAACAATTCCCGCCCTTTAGCCGGGCAAGTCAGCTCCTATGCATTGGACGTTCTTAGATCGATGATGCGTGAGAATTGGCTCCTCTCCTCCAAGCGAGATTCGAATTGTTCCCTCTCACAGTTTGACGCATCAGACCCCTTGAAGTGATCAGCCGGCATGTATTCCACTTCTTGCACATAAAGCCCGTAGTCCACGTCCTGCCTGCGATGGGGCAGCGTAACTTTAACAACCCACCAGACTTCTGCACCTTTCCGAATTGGCCGCATGCGCGTGTACTCAATGGGCTTTCCGTCTTGGTCTATGACACGCCGCCACCGAATGGAACGGTCACTGTTGCGAGGAACATTGGTTTCCCGATGAGCGCGCATGAGGCGGAGATTGAGAAGCGGCAGATCTGTTGTGTGGCGCGCGTCCTCATGCACTTTGCCTGCTTCACTGCGATGAAAGCCGATCCCGTGAAGCTCGAACACAAACTCTCGGTCGTTGGAAAAGCGCACGCGCCCATCGCGACAGGGAGGAATTTGAACCGTTCGGGCAACCGGGCTCGACAATTCAAGCCCACCGACAGAGTTCGGCTGATAGCGAGCCAGCCCCATTTGAACAAACGGAAAGTATGCCGGGCCGTGGTCAATGGTTATGTCACACGTCCACATTCCCAGTTTCGCTTCTAGCTTTGGGCGATAACCCAGCACCGAGACTGCGATCGTCCCAGCGTCGCTATCGGCCTTTTGCGTCGGCGCCAGTGTTTCGACAGGATCCGTCGCAAGCGACAGCAGACAATTGGCGGCTTTTGCATCATAGCCGCTAAACCGATCAGCGGAGATTAGGTCGTCCAATTGACCAGAAAGGCGAATGGGGTCGGAACCCCACCGAGTTACGAACCGGTGCAGCTTCCCTGTCGCAACTTCAAGATTGCAGATATTTTTGCGGATTGCCTCGTCGGTTGACTGATTTTGCAACGTTGCGTCCGCGTTGACCAAATCTGCCGGCCAACAAACGATCCCAAGCATTTCGCCTTCACCCGCCGAGTGCCACGGCCGCTTGAGAAACACTTTCATGCTGCTCTCGCGTCGGAAGCGAAGGTCCCGATCGCCAAAATTTCCTTCGTCGATCCAGCGGAATAACGGAACAATGCTGTCAACATCCGGCGGAGCAGGTCTTATCGTCGATGGAATCCAGACGCGCACCTCGGAGCGGTCAAAGCTAGCCGATTGGGATTCGTACGGACCCAATTGGAATGCATCCTTCGGCGGCTGCGCCGGCGGGTAGAAATCTGTGTATCGGGAGGTGCCGATCACCATCAGCGTGAGATGACGGGCCTTGCCGTTCACAAAGGAGTGCGACAAAGCTCGCAAACCTTGCCGCTCGTCCCATAGCAAATCCATTTTTTTTGCACGATTGACGTCGTCGGCTGGAATATCGCGCACCTCGAAAAGCTTTGCGTATTGCCGCGGCGGATCGCTCTTCCACTCCTTGTTTTCGTTCGAAAATTTTTCGGATTCCGGGCCGAACTCAAGCCATCGCGCTTCGCACCGCAACTTTCCGGTCGACAGCCGATGGACGTCCAACTCTCCGACAAAGAACGTCGTCGCTCCACCCGGCACGCTCGGCCAACTAAGCGGATCTTGCCCGCTGTGCGCATCGACAAATTCCGCCCAGCTCTTCTGGGCCGCGCCCCCGTTGTCACCCGCAACGGTGACAACAACCGGATGCAACCGCCATTGCGATGGAGCGTCACCCGCCAGAAATTGCGGGGCCGAAATGGGCCGCTGCACGGCATGAACGAGTCTGACGTAGCGGCGCGAATTGAAATTCCTCAGGGGCGCGAGACTCAGTAGCTCTTCGTAGGCCTTTTCGGAATCGCCGCCCAAGAATTTCTGGACTTCCGCTTTCACCTTGTCGCGAACCTCACGCGAGGACGTGCGATCGACTTGAGCGAGCAGCTCTTTGAGCGACAAAGGCAAGTTGCGGAAAATTTCGTGGGTCTCTAGGGCCCGTCGAGTGTCGGATACTGACCAAATCGCCAGATCGACCGTTTCCGCAGGCTTAAGGGCTACATCAAGCTTGCTGACGCGAACGGTTCCGCCATGGACGTATGGCACGTGCTGTGACGTTGCGCTGTCGTCGAACCAACCGCGAAGCGTGGGTTTTTCGGCGCTGCCGGCCTTCTTGAGATGCAGATAGACCGGACCGGCATCCTCCGGTTGGGCGCTGTCACCCCAAAACGCAATACGCCGGCTGAGCGGACCAAAATCGGCTGCAGGTTGTTCTTGGCTGTCCACCACATGACAGAACGCGGCGCGCATCCTTCTGGCGAGTGGATCGGCGAAAAACTCGGACTTTGGCTGGTCGGCGACCACATCGAGTGCGAGCACCGAGCCTCGGCTCGGTTCGGATGCAATGGGAGCAACTGGCGCGGTCGGACACTCGGACGGATCGTTAAGTTTGGGAAACTCCCACCCCCCGTTCCGGGCAACCGGAAACGTTCCGGTCTGTGGATCAAGCTGCGCGCGATACCAGCCGGTCGAAAAAGCGCCGATCGGCTTGTTATCGAAATTGCGGTCGAAAACCCCTGCCTGCTCCGCAAGATCAAAGCTGACACGCGGCGGCACCAAAAAGCGCGCCGCAGCATCCGTGCCGTTGATGTCGCCGCTTCGAACGACGAGAACATCAATCGCCTCCCCAAGCCATTCGGAAGGGTCGCTTCCGACGACCCGCCCGTTCCAGAGTAACAACACGTCCGGCGCCTCGATTTTGTCTCGGCGGCGAAATTCGAACGGTGTCTTATGATCTTCGCCGAGAACGACCGATGCATTCGGATCCAGATATCGGCTGACGGCGTCGTCAAATTTTAGGCCGCATCCATTGATGAGGTTCAGACGGGCGCCCACCATGTACTTGCGGCCATCTCGCAGCGGAAGCGGTCGGCGATCGGACTGGCCGGGGACCGGCTCGGTTGGCAGATTCAATTCAAGATCGATGGCCAGATCTGTCGCGGGACTGGGCCAAACCACCCGGCAGTCCGCATTCGCCGGCGCGCCAGGGACAAGTTCGCTCGTGGCGGGGATCGCAAGACTCTGTCCGCCCCAGGTAAAGAGCTGCGGATGGGATACGGTCTGAACCTTTGTGGCCTTCACGGCAGGAGCCGGCTCAGTCGGCTCGTCCGGCGCCTCTTCTTCAACGGTGCGCTCGCCGGTCATCATGCGCGTGTGGCCGTCTTCACGATCGACCTGGTTCCGAATGCCCGGTAGCTGAAGATACGCTTGCGGAATATCGCGATAGCGATAAGAGCCATTGATATGGGCCCGGTAGGTGACCGACCTTGCCATCAACGGCGCCCAACGGGTCGGGTCCTGCCATTCGTCGTTCGGCTTGGCCAATGCAACATCAATCCGGTAACCGGTCGTCAATTTCTGAACATCAGTGAGATAGGGTTCGTTGGCCGCGGCTCGAATCGCGCGCGATTGACGCTCACTGTCAGCTTCCAAGATCGTGTGACCGACGACCGACCGGTCAATGAGCTCGATCCCGCGAGAGCGCAACGTTGGCAACGTAGTAGAAATCCGACGTTCCGAGAGACCGGAAGCGCTGCGAAAAACGACCTCCTCGGAATCCTTCAAAATGCCGATCACGCCGTTGGTGACGTCCAAGGTGTTCAGAACAAACCGCTTGGTGACGCCTCCCACCTCCAGCGGCGCGTTCAAATCCAGCACGCCTTCTTTGAGGTGATGGGTGCCATCGGGCTTTAGCGCGGCCACTTCGCTCAGGAGGCAGGGCCCAAAGTAAGCGGCCGGTGGGGCATTGGCCGCTGCCGGCCGATAGACAAACGTGGTCCAAAGCGGGCCGATCGCTTGAGGGCTGCCCCAATCCTTCGGATCGACGCCAGGAGGCGCGGGGTCAACGGCAATGACGCCGTACTGCCGCGCGCCGGCCCCCTCCTGGCTCTGCGAGGCAAGCGTTGCGAGCGGAACCTCCAGGTCGACGATAAAACCCAAAAACTTAGCGAGCGTCGGATACGACTGAATCGCACCGTACTTCCGCGTCGGGGCTTGCTCCTCTTCTTCACTTCGAAAATCGCCGTCGGTGCGGTCCACCGTACGCCAACCAACACACCATGCCTCCAGAAAGCGCGCGATTTCGGTACGCATGGTCTTCTGCAAAAGATCAAGTCTATTGGCTGCCGATTTTCCGGTGCTCCAGAATTCCGGGTCCCACACCTGCCGCAGGAAGAAGCGGCGGACTTGATCCATATCTCTTGCAGTGTCGGCCGCAATTTTTACCGGGTCGCTTTCGTTCATCACGCCCGGCGTTGGACGCCCTGCCAACCGATTGGCCAATGTTTTCATTTCGACGGCCACCGAGTCAGCTTCCCGTTGGGAGCGGGCCGCAGGGTTGGCTCGATTCGCAATCCGTTTCAATTGGTGAACGGAGTCGTTGCCGGGCACTCCGCCCAACCAGTCGGCAGTCAACATTTTCCAGAAATTGATGCTGAGCTCGCCTGCGTCATTTCCGCTTTTTGTCGCCTCACCGATATCCAACGATCGAGAAAACAGGCTGAGAGCAGTTGTGGCCGAGTACATCGCGTCGATCACGCCCGCCAGTTCAGCCGTTCCATAGTTCCCGTAGCGCCAATCAGTGGCCTGCGATGGCCAGCGCAGCATGTCGGCTTCGGCCTTGCTGAGAGCGTCGATCAATCGAATAAATTGCGCATCGACATCGCCATTCGGTGCGAAAATTCGCTTCCACAGCACGGTTGCTTGCGCGGCAAATCCATCAGCCGCGGCGCCGGCGATGTCCGGTTGGTAGATCTGCCGAAGATAGGCCGGCGCGACAATGCCGTATTTCGGATCTTTGCCGCCGGTGCTGTTGAGGCCTGCTGTGGCGATCCGCAATTGCCTGGTCAGGCGATGAACCTGCTGCGGCCACTCTCTGATGTCGACCGACAACACATTGGCAGCGGGCGACACGGCCGGCGTGATCGACAAGCTCAATCGGACAAAAGTCTGACCTCCAACAACCCTGATCCCGTCTGGAACAACGAGAAAATTCACGCCCACGCGAAACTTATCGGAATTCGACGCCATACTCGCCCCTCAATTCAAATGAGCCTCATCGCCACGTGGCTTCGGTAGGCACGCCATTCAGACGCCTTCCTCGGGTTGAGGGTCCGATAGCGGCTTGCCGTTTGCGCATCTTTTGGCGGGATGCAGATCAACGGTAGGCACTCCGTGCTGTCCTGAGACCGGGCCGCGATCGACGCGCTTGTTGCGCTTGCATTGCCCTGGATGACGTAGGTTGTCGTGAACCTATAGCTGACCTTTACAAATCCGACTTTGAAGGTGAGCGAGTAACTCGAGAATCCAAAGAGAACACTTCGCCCCCCTTGCGGCTTCTGCGTCATGCCGATCTGTATGCAAATGCAGATGCTGAAGCAGGCGATGTTTCCCTCGCCCACCGCCTCGACGAACGCCGTGATGGTGCGGCCTCCGCCGGCCACAGCGGCGAGATACACGCCTGCAGTCAGCCGGGCTTGGGCGCTGAGAGGACCAATCTTGCCGGCCGCAACCCCGCCAAAAGCAAACGAAAGCGAAAATCCTTTGATCGATCTCGCGTTGGCGATCAGTTGAACATGGCCGCCGCCACCGTACGGCGGCTGGGCGATTAGGAAGGGCCTTTCCCGGCTGGCAAAATGAAATTCGAATTCCGCATCATCTCCGTTGAAGGGAAGACGGGCGGCGGCTCCCAATGCGACGTTGATGAACTGCAGAGTGCCAAGCTGAATAATGCCTGCGTCGAACGTGTAGCCAACTTCCAGGCCGACAGGCGAAAACGTCGGCTTGAAGTAGAGACCGCCATCACTGCCGCCGGACAGCCATGCCTGCAATGGCTTGACGAACTCGACCAATCCGCCGAGCTCAACCGTATCAACCTCAACCTTGACGTCAGGCGACGCTCCATTGACCGACGTGAATGTTGCTTTTTTGAACAGGATTTTCGCGACGTCGACTGAAGATCCAACCAACCAGATCTCGAAGGGCTTCATGGTCCCTTCAATCACCGCCGTCCGAGCGCCGGAGATGAAGTCGACCGAAACATTGGCGCGAATGGTCAAATCCGAGCTGCTTGGTCCAGCCCGCATCTTGAAGACATAGTTGTCGGCCGGAAACTGACCGAGTTCCGTGCTCCACGCATAGCCAAGGTCGATTCGGGTCGGCAGAAGCTCGGTCGTTGCCAACCTGAGCTCTTCCAACACCGATTTCAGCGTATCCTTGAGGCCCAGCCGCGAGATGATGTCACCGAGATCGCCTCGCAAGAACGAGTCAGCGACGCGAGCCATCTCGCTCAGAGTAACGATGAGCGCCGGACCGGACGTTGGGGCCAGCCAAGACTCAAGCAGCGTTTGCGTATGCGCGAACGCCAGCGCCGGGGTGTTTCTGGCCGCCACGATCTGCTGCAAGACGGTGCGATCCGCTGCCACCGCCCTGATGGCGTTTTCGAATCTTATGAGGACTTGGTCGTCCGCGAGGACGAGAGCGACCAGCTTCGCGACGTCTGGGTGGTTCAACGCATTGAAAAGAGCTGTCAGCCCCTTTTCAGCTGCGATGTGGAACGTCGCCAGGCGATCGGCGGCATCCGCCAGCCCGTTCGCCGCTGCGGCGCTCATCCGTTCGGCAGCGGTCGCCGCGAGCGTCAGTGATTGCAAGATTTGAGCGGCGATTTCCTTTTCAAAGTTTTTGACCAGACCGGAAACTTCTGCTTGCAGCCTTGTGAGGACGCCCGAAGTAAGGTTTCCCGCCTCCAATTTCGCGCGAAGGGCCCCAGCTTCTGCCTCCAAATCGTCGATCAATTTTTCGATGCGATCGACGTAGCCGGGTACGGCGCGGAGCTGCGCAAATTTTGCATAATCCGGATCGGTGGGATCGGTGATCGCTTTGATCAGCGCTTTGATATCAGCCCACGAACCTGGCTTTCCGATTTGGCCGACGCCGGTAAGGCCCTTGATCAGCTCGGCCAGGGTGTCGATCAGCTCTTGGATCGTGGTATCGAGATCGGTGGTCACAAACGCGTGAGGCACGGACCGGGCTTGCGCTGCAGAAAATTTCGAAAACCGCAGCATCGACCCAATGAGCTTTTCGATCTCATCAATGCGGTTGACGATCGTCTGAATTCTTCCCAGGCAGGACTGCCTGAGTTTCAGCAATTGGTCGGCGGGATTTAGGAACTTAACGACATCGCTGCAGGCAGCAGCGAGACTGCCGTTCACGTTGGTACGGATCGCGTTGAGTTCTTCGCGTGCGGTATGAACATTTTGTGCCAGAATTCCGAGTTGCTGGATTTCGACTTTGATCGCATTTTTTGCGACTTCGAATTTTTCCACCACCTCCTGTGGCGTGCCCGGGGGGGGCTTCAGCCGGTCGGCAGCTTGCAGCAGCTTGGTCAGGTCACCGGAAATTTGGCTGGTTGCGGCAAGGAGCTTGGCGGCGACATTGTCAGCAAAGGCGACAATCCGCGCGGTGCCAATGTCGGTGGAGCCAGCGTTGCACCACTGATCGAGCGCGCGCCCGGCCTGGGCGATGCGCGCATACAATTCCGATTTGGCGATCCCTTGAAGGATGTTGGAGGCGACGTCGCCAATTTTTTTAATCGCCTCGGTGCGCTTTGCATTGATCTGCGCCTGCAAAGTCGATCGGAGCGCTTTGATACGCGGGTCGATGTCCTTGTCTATGGCATCGATGACAGGTTGCACGACCGCAGCCCGAAAGCGGCGAAGCAGAGCGTCGAGATCGCCCGCGACCTTGGCCTTGAAGGTATCTCGCTTGTCTGTAATCGCTTGCTGAATACGCTGCTCTGCCTTGGTCAGAGCCGCCGGCAAAGCAGCGGCCGCGGCGTCCAAGGTGCCCAGGACCTCTTCGATCGTCGTTGCGTTGTTCTTGCCGGCGAGAACCGGTGCAATGACGACGGTAACTCCGGCCAAAATTGCGTCTCGCAGCGCCTCCTGTGTTTGTTGGAGCAAGATATTGGCTTCGGTGGGCGTCTGCGGTGGTTCTAATTCGTTTTTGATCGCCTCCACCGCGGAGCCGATTTTCGACATGACTTCCCGTGAAAGCTTTCGCTCGGCCCAGGCAATCTTGGCTGTTACCTGTGACTCGTAACCACGAAACTCTGAAACCGCTTGAGCAAGCGGTTGAGCAAGCACGCTCTCGAACAGAGCGTCCTTGATCGTGTCCAATGCATCATTGGGATTGGCGATAATCTGCGCGGCAGTTATGCCGGGCGCTCCCAACAACAGGCCGCCGAGGCTGGACTTTTCGAGTTCTTCGCAAACCTGCTTGAGGGAATTGGCAGCCAGGCTTGCCGCCAGATCGCGTCCGATGCTGAGGAAGTCGGTGCTGACCAGATTCTTCAGTTGAACCCAGGTCGTCGCGAAATCCTTGATCAGGCCCTTGATCAGCGGCGGCACTGGATCGTGCAAGACACGATCCAGTTCGGCGATCAACGGACGTCCCGTGTTGACGATCGCATTAATTTTGCCGGTTACCTTCCCGAATTCGTTAGGTCCGCTAGCTTGTTCGATGACCGGCAAACCGCTGATGACCGCCGCTCGTAGCGCCGTGAAACGTGAAAAGATTTCGGGATATACGTCGCGGAAATAGAGGCCGGTGCCCGTCCCGATTTCCGTTTCGATCCGCTTCTGAATTCCGTCGAGAACGGCAACGATCCGTTTTGCGAAGCTCTGCCCATCCACTCCCTTGAAAAAGAAATCCTTGATACGGGTTAGTGCCTTTTCGACCGTATCGGCGCCGAGGGGCCCGTAACCAATTTTTTCCGTCAGTTCTGGGGCGAGTCCAATCTCCACTCGCTTCAAGACGGTTTCGAGCGAGACGATGCCGAGCAGTTTGGCTTTTGTCAGTGCGCCGAGAAATTCCGATGGATTGAAATAGCCGTCTTGAGCTTCCTTGAACGAATAGGGTGAGTCCGGGGCACCTGGACCCGCCGGACGAATTTCCCTGGCAGCCAGCACGTCGTGCGAACGTCCTGTCGGAGCCACGCCGGCGAGCTTTCGAATCGTCCGATCGCGTCGGCGCTCTGCATGCGATTTCAGAGCGCCGCCGACAATGCCGATTTTCCTCGATAGCGCGACAGCCAGGGAGTTCGGCTGCGCGAACCCTCCACTCGTTGTCGACTGTCCAGTGACATTGAGCTCGATGTGCGGGCCCAACAGGTTGAGATAGATTTCGCTGGGATTGTTGTCCTTGAAGCCCTTAATGACGTAGTTCGGGTTGAAGCCGACCGTAATAAGCCCCTGGGGTCGCCCAAGCAGCCGATCGAGGCTTTGGATATTGACCTTGGCAGTGGCCATGACCGGATAGCATGGAGGCTGATCTCCGCCTTCCATTCGCCCATCCATGACAAAACGCTCGGTGTATTCATTACCCAAATTAACAACCATACCTCGAGCCGACATTGTCCAGCTGTCGGTATCGAACGTGGTCTCGCCATCTTTCTCGGTCGGCGCATAACGTCGGCGCGCTCCGCCATGTCGCGCCTTGCAGAGGGAACTGTAGTCACGTGTGAGCAGATCGACGTCGGACACCTGATAACCACCCGGACCGTCCGACGTATCGGTCATAACTAGGCGATAGTGCCGATAGGGCACCGCTGCGTTTACGGCATACCAGCGGCGTTCGTTAGCTTTCCAATCGGGTTCATTGCTGACGGTTAGGATGAGGACCTGCTCACCGGCAAACCCTCCAGTATCGGATCCAACCAGGGTGAAACTTCGAGGGGCGCGCCGCGGGCTCGCGCCCGCCGTCAATGCAAGATTCGCCAGCGAGGTTGGTTGCGCCAACTCGAACTGCAGATGGCCGTTCGGAGTTGCGTCAGCCGCCCATGTCGTGTCCGCATCGTGGTCGCCAAGATCGGCTGCCGATCCAACCGCCGAGGAGCTCGCCGTGACAATCGGGGCGACGCCCGGATTGCTGATCTTTTGATAGAAGCGCACGATTTCCGCCATAAGCGGCTCGTAACCGACCGCTTTGTTGCTGACGAAAAGCAGATTGCTCGTAATTGGTGCTTCGTCTTCGTTGAGCGTCCATTTGAACTCGACGTCGCCACGCGTGCCCGGCAGCCCGGGTGCAACCCGCGGCCAGAAAATATCGATTTCCATCAGGATTGGGGTGTTCTGCGACGGGAACGTGAGCTGACCGCCTTCGCGAATCTCGACGCCATGTACTTTATCTAATGGGTTGTGAGTGCCAGGACGGCCGGGCGCAACCAGGTCTGGCGTGACCTTGGTCCGCATGACGATCTTGTCGGCCGGAAAATCTCGCGCTTCATAAAGATCGTTTACGCCGGGTAGTTGTTTGACGGGCTTCTGAATCGTGATGAAATTGCGTTGGACAGGATACGCGTACGGACTGCCGAATTTTGGATGCCGGAAGAACAGCCGCTCGGTCAGCTCAACGTAGGACGCCCTGATTCCCAAGGGCAGGAGGTAGCCTTTCTTGACGACCTCCACCCGAATCTCGCGTCCCAGATACGTGCGATAGTCGAAGCGCTCGACATCAAATTTTGCTGGCCACACATAATCCGGCCAGGAATCCAGCGAGAGGAGATTGGGAGGCTCACCACGCCACTCGGCGTTGATGATTCCGCCCATGGAAGACAAAATTACATCGGCATCGGCAAACGTCGCAGGTATCGCGATCCCAGAATCCTGCTGCATAAAATTTTTCGCCGCGTCCATCTCGACCACAACTTGATGGCCCTTCTCGCCCTCAAGCGGTCGCACAACGCGGCTGCGCGGCAGCTTTTTTAATGCCTCCTCGATGTCATCGCCCGGCGTTGCGTTCTCCATGATGCGACGCAATGCAGGCAGTCCATATACGGACGTCTGTCCGACCAAATCCCAATGCGTGCTTTGTCGCAAAACAAGCAGATACTGTTTTGCTTCTCGCTCAGGGTCTCTCGGGTCACACTGGAAAGGCTCAGGGTTATCTATCGGTTCGGCGCACTGATCGAATGACGCGGATTTGAGATAGCGGGACCAAATTGCGCGCATCGACCGGCGCCCGACGTCATCGAGCCGCGCTGTCCAGAGCAGCGCAGATCGTGGATCGACCGCGCGCGGGGTAATCCATTTCGCCTCTCGTGAAGGCGAAAAGATCAGGCGACCAGCGAGTTCGAGTTGAGTTTGCGCGGGCGTCGGCGGCGTTAGTGTCGCGCGAACCTTGTCCATCGCCTGTCTAAGTGAAGTCCTCTCATCAATTCCGAGGTAGTCCATTTGCGCTTCAAACGAAGCGTCCTCGGGCATCGCGCGGGCGTGAACTTCAAGTGCCAGATTGCTCCACTCAGTCAGCGCTGAAATCGTCAGGGGTTGACGCGCCCAAATAGCTCGTCGGCGGTCCCGATCAACTGAGAAAACGACCTGAGAGGGTCCTGACATTCGGGCACGGGTAACGTCAGGAAAGCAAGGCGGGTTCTGCATACACGCAGAGGGATCCTGGACTGGAAACCATTCTTCAGCGATGTGCTGCGGCGGAAAGCGGACCGTTATGCTCGCTGGCGCGAATGGGTCTCTTGGGCGAGAAGGAACTGGCCTCACCAAATATGCTTTTCCGCTCTCGACACGGACAGTGAATCCTTCGAAAGCGAATGAGAGGTCGAAAAGGTCAAGTCCCCGTTGAAGCCGGAACGTAGCCTGTGATGTCTGCGCAACGACATAAGGATGCTGGCCCAGCACGACCATATTGCCCGTTCGTTCGGGCGCGCTTATTTCAGATCGCAATGGCCGCTTCGTGCTCGCGAGCGAGATAAGCTCCTCTGCCGAAGTTCTGTCACTGAGGACGAAGTCCTGTTGCCCATGAAGTTTCGTAGACTCGGAAACGACAATGTCGATCGAGCTTCCGGAAAACGCGGCCGCAGCGCTGTCCGCATCTTCCACAGGCAGCCACATTTGATGAAATGTGGCGCGGACAACAGTGTGCGGCACCACACCATTCGCAACATGCAGATAGAACGGTTCGTTATCGTCGCCCGACACGAGGATTTGCGTACCCGACACATCGATCGCGTGGGCAACACGCGCGACTCGACCCGCGACTATCGTCTGCGTGGATCGACGACCACCAGCCGTGACAATTGCGATGCGCTCGAAGCGAATTCCCGCAGCATGTTCGAATTTGTCTTGTGGCTGACCTACGCGGAGGACGCCCGTTCCCTCCATCAAAAAGACGCCGTGCGTAACACCTCCCTCGTCGAATGCCTCAATCCGCACACTGCGCATTGTGTGAGGGGCAAAAGCGACTGGTTCACTTGCCGCATTGCGGCCAATGGAGATTTCGTCGCTACAATTGACATCTTCGAGTAAAAGCGTTGTCGCTCGCGCTCGCGGCGCCAAGAGCAACGTTTCGCGCAATGCGATTTCGTGGTCCGCTTCCGGCTGGAGCGTGAGAGCCCCTGCAGCACGAATAGCATCGTGACCCACAAGTTCGACGTTCTGAGTCGAAATTTGAAGCGGTGGACGAATTTTTATCGCAGCGTTGGGCGGGCAATTGATGGTTATACCAGCAACATCAAAAGTCCCCAGCGAGCCGGCGCCCTCGATCGGATCATGACCCGCCATCCAAGACGCAAGCGGCATATCCGCGTCCAGATTCCAAGCGGGGACTTTGATGCGGATGTGCCAACCGTCTATTCGGGGAGCCAATTGAGCCAGCAGATCGAAGGCAAGCGTGGTACCCGGCATTCGAGCACGCCGGAGCGAGATCAAAAAAATGGATCCTCGTGGCTGAAAGATGCACGCGCCCTCCGGCCAAATCGGGAAGCATCTAAAATCCACTGCTCCCCGGCGTACTCGACTGTAACGGCCCCGTTCCGTTCAGAGACTTTCGGAACGTACAATCCCGCCGTTACCACCAACGATCCAACGCCAGTGGCAGCGGAAGCTGCGAGGAAACCTCGGCGGGTGATGTTCGATTTTGGCGACGACGAGTTGACGGAACCTACCGGTTCACTCTTGAGCGTCCTTGCGATCAGCCAGTCTCTAAGCACTGAGTACTGCAAATTTGCCCCCATGGAATGAGGCCGCAAACCACACACAGATCACAGGCCGACCGATCGGCGCGTTGATATTGAGGCGCAGGCCTTTCGAAGAGTCTAAAAAGCTAACCCAACACCTTACCCGAATCGTTATTCATCAGCTTCGGGCGCCCCTTCGGTTTCGCCAAACGGCGGGATAGAGACCCGCTGGTTGGGCTCGGCGTACAACACTCCCTTGTTGGCCAAGTATGCCGCGATAGTTTTATCTCGCACTCCGGGATCCGGGGTTTCTACTAGGAAGAGCTTGCCGTCGAGCATACGGCTGAGCACTGTCACACCGAGCCCACGGTTGATCGCCTCGATCTCTTCGTTGCTCAGAGTGTCTTTGAATCTCACGAGTATCTGGTTCTCGACAGTTTTCTCCTCCACTGACATGAGGGTAGAGAGATTTTCGATTTGGGCACACCCGACCGAACTGTTGGCTGCCGCTGGCAACGCAGAGCCTGCCCAAACTGCCAAGAGGCAAGGAAATAGAAGCGCGTGGTCCGCGACATTTAGATAAAGTGCATTCATTGCGTGTTTTAGACTACGCCTGTTGGAACCCTAGGTAAAGTTTTGCATTGCCGACCCGTGTTGAGCACCACGTGGGTGGATTGGAGGCCAACCCCGCAATGGTCCCGCAGCACCACTCAATCAGTCGTGGTAAGGCTGGTTCCCTGACTATCTGTCCCCAATTCCTCGACGCGGGGTTGTTGTGTCGGGTCGGCCTGCGTGATGTCGGCATTTTCGGCGGACACCGCCACAGTCCGCTTTCCACCCATGCTGCATGGTATAGCGCGAACCGTAAGGGTCCCGGAGTCGAATTGTAATGTTGCACTGGAGACCCAGACTTTCCAATACAGGGTGTGCTTTCCAGCCGGCAAAACAACGCCAAAATTGGAGGACAGGTTCCGGCTATCATTTGTATTGCGGATATTCGCTCGGCGGTACGAACCAGTCCACATGATGTTGGGCGACGCTCCAGTATAGAGGCCGGTCCGAATAATAGTGTTACCCGCTCCACTTATCCGTCGGGCCGAGCCGTGCGCGGCGATATCAACGACCATCGGCTCAGGCAGCTCAAAGCTAACCGAAAGAATATTGTCGTTCTTGGTGATCGTCTTGTTATCCGACCAGAAAAACTCATCGTAAGCGATCTGAACCTGCTGCTTCGACTTGCATGTGGTGGCGCCACCAGTAGTGGCCGCAGCAAGGTTCAGTCTTCCACCCGTCACGCTTTGACCCGAGAGAGCAGGGATGAGGTCTGCGGTAGTCATAAGTCGTTCCTTCACCTGCACATGCGTTAGTGATGGGGTCTCGGCCCATACCAGCGCCGCAGCTCCGGCGACGTGTGGGGAGGCCATCGACGTGCCATTGAACGAATCATAATTTCCCCCGGGAATGGTAGAGAGGATGCCAACGCCGGGCGCGCCAATATCTACACCGGTAGCGCCGAAGCTCGAAAAGCCGGCCTTGGCATCTGCTTGATCAGTCGCCATGACCGCCAAGACGTTGGGAATGTCATAACTTGAGGGGTAATGGGGAGTTACGTCATTGTCAGAATTACTGTTACCCGCTGCGGCGACGAATAGCACATCTTTGTTGTCAGCCAGTCGAATCGCGTCTTCGAGGGCACGCGAGTAGCCGCCACCACCCCAGCTGTTGTTCATGATGTTGGCTCTCATCCGTATTGCATACTCTATGCCCCGGATGGCATTAGCAGTATTGCCGCTGCCGTTGGCCGATAAAAACTTCACGGCCATTATTCGTGTCTTCCAATTCGTTCCGGCAACGCCAAGGCTATTATTCGTAACCGCACCTATTGTGCCCGCGACATGAGTGCCGTGGCGGTGGTCGTCCATCGGGTCGCCAGTGGCTGCATTCGGAACGAAGTTGGCGCCAAAGACATCATCAATAATGCCGTTGCCATCATCGTCCACACCGTTGCCCGCCGTCTCGCCAGGATTTGTCCACATATTCGCGGCAATGTCCGGATGCTTGTAGTCAACCCCCGTGTCAATCACAGCGACAACACGGTCAGCTGATTCAGTCCGGGTATCCCAGGCTGCTGGTGCTGATATTTTCGGAAACCCCCACTGGGCCGCATACTGACTATCACTAGGGGTGGCGTCGACACGGACCACGTAGACCGGCTCGATATAAGCAACACCGGGAATTTGGAGTATGCGGGCCGCCAACGTCCCGAACTCCTCGTCGGCCCGAATAACCTTGGCCCCAATTAGCGGCAGATCATCGATAACAGTGGCCTCGGGCCCCAACGCCGCGGCTGAGAGCGCCTCCGGGGAAAAACCTGGCTGGGTTTTAACAATGAACTGGCCGGGTACGATTTCGGCCTCCGTTTGCGATTGGAACGTCGGCTCTTGTGCCACGGCAATAGCTATTCCGGAAGGGAACGCGGCTACCAACCCGAGCACTTTAAGGAATTTGCGTCTCATGATGTTTCACCTCCCTGTTCAAAACGGCTGTTACCAGCGTGTCAGGGGCCTGACGGGAGCAATCAGTTGCCCGCTCCCACATCCGCTTGACGCGCAGCCAACCTCGCTGGCGGTCTACACGGCCGTCACTCTCACCCCGGTCTCCTGCCCAAGCATTACTGATTTTCGCACGAATCACTTGTCCAGCCACCTCTGCTTGGCCGAGCGTCTTGCCACTTCGACATTTGATCCAACTTGAGCTAATGCTGACCGTCGTTGTTACTGCTCGTGACAAGAATCGCAATCTGTACGCGATCGCCTTCTTCTATGGGTGGTCCATCTCGAGCTCAGCAGGCGACCTCCAAGCGCTTCTCGGGCCAACGGAGAAATGAAGGCTGGGCCCCGCGCCGGACGAGCAGAGAATTGTTGATACGAAGTATATTGCGGACGCTCGCAAGTGCAGCCTCATTCACGGCGATATATGCAACGATGTACCACTCCCCGTTTTCTTCCCTGGCCATGCCCATTGGCTCGACACGCCATTTGAGGGCGCCATGGTGGGGCATGAAGTAGGTTTCCTGTATGCCGCCGACGGCGCTCAGGCCTTCATCGAGAGCGTACTCCATCACCGCGCAGCACAGCTGCGTCAGCGTGCCCCTCAGTCCAGCAGTTCGTTTGTCGGGAACGACGAATGTGCGCGTCCATTCGGCCCAATCCGGACGTCTTGGGACGCCCGATTTTTCACACATGTGAGAAAAGACCTCCGATACCATGTGCGGCTCGCTAGTTGGGATCAATCGAGCCGAGGTCACTACGCGATCGTCTTCAATGCCCAGCAGGTATGTCGCCGCATCTGTATCGAATTGATCTAGCTCGCGACCATCCGGGCTTGGAGGGCGCCAAAGTTTTTGATGCACAAAGAAATCGTGCCGCCGGCGCAGAAACTCGTCGAATTCGTTTTCGTAGAGATGCTTGTTATGGGCATTGACTACGTGGGCCGTTATCATGGCGCGATCCCCCGGTCCTTCTCGCAGGGATACTCGCAGTCGCGCTAATATACGTCACCTGTCCGATCGGACAGTTGACGCGTTTTAGGGATGGATCAGACGACGGCGCACCGCTTCGACGACCGCTTGCGTGGTCGTTGCGACGCCAAAAGCCTCGCGAGCTCGCGTTGAGTGCCATTTGACGGTGCGCTCGGTCAGACCGAGGATTTGGGAGGTTTCGGACGAGGTCTTGCCTGCCGCGGCCCACAAAAGCACCTCCCTTTCCCGGGCGGTCAGCAAACCTTCATCCGGGTCATCATTTGACAAAGCCTGGATCGACATCCCGGCATATACCGCCATCGTGACTAGCTGCCCCTGTTGGCGTGGCGACAAACTGCAGCTCTTTGCAGAGGAGGCGAATGACAGGACTGACTGCCAATGGTGAACGCTGAGCATCGGCACGGCGAAGCCGCTACAGATGCCGAACTCCGTCGCCTCGCCGGCAACGCGTCGTGAGCCTTCCGTCCCTGACCACTTTGCCGGGACTTCGGACCAAAGGAACGGCTTCAAAGTCTTTGCCGAGTAGATGCAAACACCATCAACCGCGGCATGCTCGGCTTCGACATAACGCTCGAACCAGCCGGCCGGCCAGCCATTCAGTTCGACCATTGGGGCAAGCTTCTGCCCACCGAGAGGAACGCCGCTCAGGATAAGGTGCTCGAAGCCGAGGTCCCTCACCGTTTCAAGAAGGTCGCTTAGAAGCGGCTCCGTCGCCGAATGCTTCCTACAGCGTTCGACAAAATCAAATACGTCTCCATCGATCATGGAACAGGCCTCGCCCTGGACACTCAATCGACATAAGTATAGCCTAAATTAGAAATATCGAATATACATTTCAACTACTAGGTGAATGGGGTGCCTCAGTCTCTCGGACAATGTGCTCGCCCGCGAAGGTCCGCGGACCGGCATCCGGGAGGCGCTTACTGGATTCGGTATATGACCAGGCTTTCGCCAGTAAGGTCGACTGGCTCGGCACAGCGCGGGTTCGTGTGTCCCCAAACTCTGCCGCCAGACGCATTGATGCGACCAGCCAGCACCATCACGTGATCTTTTGAAAGACCGAACCACGTCACTACAAAGCAGAAGTCCCCTTCCTGCGTTTCAGCCAGATCAGATACCTTCGTCACGTTGGCGTATTTTGCCGTCGAGTTTTTGAAGGCCGCGGCCAACTCGACAACGCGGATGCAAACACCATTGGCACAGATGGCGCTCGGAAGGTTGACGATGATCTTGCTCTTCGAAAGCCCGTGACCCACGAAATGCGTGCAGTCCGATGCGAATTCGCCATCCGGACAATCATTTCCACCTCCGCGCGGGCAATGTTCGACGTAGTAGCCTTTGGCCTTGGACCAGTCGAAGGGCAGGCGGGCGACATCCGAGCCATCCTGTGGGATCAAGAGCAGTTCAGACGCAAGTGGCCCTATTTCATCGGCAAGGATTTTTGAGAACTCCTCGTCAGACAAAATTTTTACCGCGTTGGCAGACGACTGTGCCATTAACTAGTCCCCTCATGCGTCAGATTTCGGCTATCCCCGCGAAGAACCGTGGTGAAACTCCCTTATCTTGCGATAATAACAGAAAGCAAATTTATGTGGTAGATGGTCGTTACTTGTCACCGTTTTAAATCGAGCCGTAGAGGAATCTATCGCCCGCATTTCTATGTGGTTTAACGCAATCCCCCCGGTTGATCCTGAGCCGTCCCGCCAAGGTTCTGACTGACGAATTCGAGGCGCGGCTGGCTCGCCTTGAGGCCGAGCGCGACGGCAAAGGAAGCATCATCTTTCCAGCTTCGCTTGTGTCACGGCAGGATGCCCCCGATATTGGTCGGGCGATGGCCGGCAAGCAATCTCTGTTCGAATTTCGCCGACAGGCACGCGCCGGTCAGAAGGCTCAGTTGGAAGAGCGCATAGCGCAGCTTGCCGAAGAAGTTTCCGGCTTGACCGAGCAAAGAGATGCCAAGAGCCAGGAAATCAAGTTGATCGGATTTGAGCTCGAAGGCATGCGCAGACTTTGGCAACGCAAGCTGGTTTCAATCGACCGCATAACTGCGCTTGAACGCGACGCTGTGCGGCTTAAAGGTGAGCACGGGCAACTGACTGCGGCCATAGCGCAATCGAAGGGTCGTACTTCCGAAATCCGTTTGCAGATCATCCAGATCGATCAGGATTTGCGCAGCGAGGTGGCGAGCGAGCTGCGAGACGTCCAGACAAAGATCTCCGAGTTCGTCGAGCGCAAGGTCTCGGCCGAAGATCAACTCAAACGGATCGATGTCCGTAGTCCTCAGACCGGCGTCGTTCATCAGCTCGGCGTGCACACGGTCGGTGGCGTTATTTCTCCCGGCGAGCTCAGAGGTCTTCGGGCCAGTTCTCTCCTACTTCCTGCTGACAATCTTCTCTGCGGCCGCCCTCAGAGAAGCCAGGCCAGGCCTTGCCTGCTTTTTCTACACACGGCGATCTCGGCCGCGCCTTCCGGGTCGTCGAAGGGTACATGCGGTCCAACCTCGTTGAACGTGACGTTGTCAGGCCTGCGGTCTTAGAGTTGTATCGTACGTGTCGAGCTATGGTTTGCCACCGCGGCAGCCCTTTCGTCTGGTGCCGCTAATTTTCAAATCAGCCGTTATACCCGTCGCCGCTTCAGCGGCACGACGCGTCAAGCTGCCTTGCCATTTGCAAATCGGCCCAGTTCCACCACAGCGCGATTGAAGTCCCAGATCTGGCGGCAGATCGTGTCGGCCACCTTCTGGATGGCAGGGTCCGAAATGTCCATGCTAGTAACAGCTTCGATGCCCCTCCGGATCGTCATCTTGTCGAAGTCGCTGTTCAAGACCGTGTCCAGCGCATGAATAAACGCAATGCTGCCTGGCTCGTCGACAAGTTTATCGAATGCTATGCGCAGCGACTGAAGAATCTCGGCGACCTCAACCTCGTTTTCAGCCAGCTGTTCTCTAAGGAACCACCAGATCATGTCCCTGGCCCGTTCCGCGGGCGATGCGCATTAGAGATCGAAGCATCCCCCTGCGAAAGAAGGAAAGCCGCCCAGCTGAGCCGATGTAAGGTTGGTAGGTATTGGCGCGAATATAGCCAGCGAAGGCTTGCTTGATTTGATCAGCCATCTCTGCCAGCGCGGCGGTGTTGTCGTTCGTCCGTTGAGTAATCTGCTCTTGCCATTCTTCTTGTTCGCGCTGCTCGCGAGGTGGATGGGTTAAGTTCCATATTTTCGTGAGGAGCCCGCCAAGTGGTATTTCTTCAACCGCGCTTTCGGCAACCGCGCGACCAATTGCTCGTCCAGATCTTGGGGGCGGCAAGCGTAGCCCATCGTCCTTAACCAAAGTTCCCTCCTGTCCATACGATAAAGGACATTATCATACAGGTTGGGCGATCGGCCAAACGATCCATCTGCTAGGAGAGCGGAGCGAAGGGGATTGCCACTTTCAAGTCTGCTAGGTCCAAAACAGACCCGTCTGCTCCCGGCCACGGCTACAACGGCGATTTACAATCGCTCCAAGCTCTCTTCTTCTGAGCTCACCCGCACCACTCGACCTGATGGGCAACCGACGGCTTTTAGACCGTCCACGTGTGTACGTTGGGGGCATCGGTCAGGGGTCAGGCGAGGGTTGCTACGAATGCGAAACATCCGCCGAGGACCGCCTCTGACCAACAATGACCCGATGGGAACTGAGCGACCGCTCTGCGTCCGATATCGGCAATAGCGTTGAGCTCGGCATCGTCTGAAAACAGACATCGCAAGCGAAACCATTTGATCGCGCCAGAAGCGATGTCTTGGGACCTCCACCGTCGGCCCTGAAAAGCGCCAATTACGGCTTCTTCACCACGTATCCGGTAAGCTACACGCGGGAGAAGTGAGGTCAATCAGGCGGTAAATATGGTATCGGCCGTTTGCAGACACCTCCCGTCGAGGATAATGCTTTGGTATTCTGGCCTTAACTTGCACCCTCTTGTCGGAGCATGCAAAGACCGCGGATGCGATAGCTTGCACTTTGGGACCGCCAACGAATACGCTGATGACTGCATGTTTACCCGCTCCGATGACGTGGCTTCTCAGTACGTCGAGATGAGATGAAAGGCTGAACGCAGGTACATCGGACACTTCGGCGTCTTCGAGACGATACATCTCTTTCACTTTGTCTACCTGCTGATTGAGCAGATGATCGACTTCAGAGTGGAGGTCGCTGCGCGGCACGAAAACGGCGACTCGTTCGGGACTGAACTCGTTGACGAGGCCGTAAAACATGTCGGCGTCGCCTCCGAGCCCGACTAGAAGCAGCTTCTCTTCCCCCATGCCTCCACTGCCTTCTAGCAGTGGGACGGTCTCGTACCTGTCAACTTGACTGGAGAACTCAGCAGGATCGTCTCCTTTTTGATAGGAACCCTCAGCGTATCCGAAATCGATTGCGTGTATTGCTCCACTACCAAGGCCGTGTGCCACGAGCCACTGTATGTAGATACGCGGCATTGTCGAGCAATCGACGAATACGCGACGGAGCGTCCCATGGTATGAGCCGAGTTTACGGCCCAGTTCAGCCAAGGCAATCTGCAGCGTGTTCATATTTCGTTGGTAGTCGACGGAAGAATGAAGAACCAGCTCCGTTAGTTCGGCACCGGAACGCGCGGAGAACTCCCGTAATTTGCGCCTGCTTTCCTCGATTGCTGTTTCGCCGGAGTCTGCGAGCGCAAAATCAAGGACTAGCACCTGCTTGACCGAGAGGGAGACGTGCACCTCGAGTGCGGTACACCTAGTCTCCCACCCCAATGCGATGATCGCAACGTCGGCCGAGAGGGAGACACTTTCCTCGGTGAGGCACTCAGCGACCGCGATGTTTCCATAGACACTATACCGGTCATTGAACATCGGTGTCTCCGTCATCGAATAAGGATTTCTGGAAACGACCCCAGTCTTCGGCTGGCGGAAAAAGCTCTTTGAATACCGCGTCAGCCCAGTCTTCCGGCGTCTGCGTGCGCGTTAGGAGAAGCTCTATCACGCGTCCAGCTGGGAGCACGTTGGTCTCGTAGGGTCCGCGATAAGAGAACCTGAAGTGGGGTGCAAAGCGCCGATGCAGCCGTACAGTCACCTCGGTGGCGTCCGGATTCTGGTAGGGGCTCTCAAGCTTGCGGCGATCCGACACTTCCCGGATGAAGCCGTCTTTCTCGGCGCGCTTGAGCACTTCATCGATCTTGCTGTCTGGAAGCTCCATCTTCGTCGCTAGCGACCGCACATCGCCTCGGTTGATTCTGAACAAGCCTCGTTCGGTTGTTCCGATCAGTTCATTTTCGTCGAGTTCCGTCTGGAGTTTTGCAGTCAATCTTCCAAGCGCGCGCACCATTCTTACGCTTTCCTCTTCGAAAGGCTGGGCGAGTGACTCCAATCCCTGGAGCTTCTTTTCGGACGCCGAAGTAACAGCGCGCCGCTGCTGCTCAATCGGAATCTCTGTGTCAGAGTTGATGAAGTCTAAGACGCGACTGTGGCTCGCGTTGCCGCCCACCACGCGGGCGTAGATTTCGCCCATGATATCTAGGAAGTCGCGTATGCAGAGGTCGCTTAGCTGGACAATGATCTGGTGACCCACATACGGATACTCGTGTAGACGAAGGATGCGGCAGGCTTCCAGGAACGCCCAGCTCTGCTTTCTAGCGATAATTCTCTGGAAGGCTTTCACGTCGATCGGGCTCCCACGTCGTTCGCGCTCCTCCTTTGGAATCTGGCTCAGGGCCAGCCCTTCCACGTACGGGCGCGCCTTGAGATTGGGGGCAAGTTGTTCCAGTTGCGATCGTGTCATGTTAAGGTCGAAAAATTCGCGGGCGTCTTCCGCAATGCGGATCAGCTTCTGCCGACCTTCTGAACTCTCGGGACTGGCGCTTTCAATCACCCGTTCGATAATCTGATTGAGCGATAGGACCCCTAAGCGCCGTTTCAACGAAAATGCGGTCAATGGATCATTGATCTTAAGACCTTCTCGCATTTTGTCGGGCAATGCATAGAACAGACGCAAGGATGCGACGTTTTGGCAGAGATACGCAAACTCTTTGTCGGTCGCAGAATCCAGGTTCTCGACGTCCCGGTCCGCATTGGACAGAGACTGACCAGGGATGACCGTCCGGATAGTGTCGTAGAGGCCCCCTATGTACGCCAGCACCCATTTGACCTCGCCGCGGGTCTTCCTGACGATAGTGTTGAGGAATTGCTGCTGCAGTGGTGTTAGCACCTCACAGTCGTCAATCATGATCTTAAACTTAATCGGGTGATCCGCCGCGAAGGCAGGTCCACTGATTAAGGGTGACACCGCACTAACAACCCTGCTCAGGACTGAACCGGGATCCGTCGCGAAGAAAGGGGAATCCGTTTCTCTGCGACCCATGAAGAACGCGTTGAAGCATCGCTCAATGTATCGCGATACGAGTGAAGTAAGTTCATCGAGCCCGAAGAAGTCGCGCTTCCCCTCGAATTTCAAAAAATGCAGAACGTCCCGGTTAATACGAAGCGCGACGTTTCTGTCGTCAGTCGCAGAATAGACCAAGTGGCTCTCCCGCCGAAGCGAACTGAGGGTCTCCAGGAGGCGCTCCACGATCTTCAATTCGAGATAGTGGGAGAAGATCACGAATTGCCTATTCTTGACCGCCACCGGATCAAGGCGAATGGGTTCGGGAACGAGCGAGAGGACTGCGTTGTCGATGAGAGGGGAAAACGTCTCGTTGAGCTGGAAGAACACTCCATACCAGTCAAGAGAGCCGATCTGTTCCTCGAGCTTCCTGTCGTCGAGAATATGGAGCGTGGACATCGAGCGCAGGATGCTCGTCTTTCCACTACCGCGTGTACCAGCCACAAACACAGGCTTCGCCGCCTTGGAGATGGTGGCAGCTTTTTTACTGAACCAAAGGACGGGGCGGCTTTCATACTCGATTCGGTTCGGCCCGAATGGATTTTGCATTTATTTGCCCTTCACTTGAATGCGCCAGTCCTTGTTGGGTCTATTCAGGCCGTGAATACCGATCTCTTGAGAAGCATGAAGCATGATCAGTGCGTCTTCTAGCGTATCCGCAACCGGATTCGACCGCACGAGATCAGCGACCTCGTTCCAGAATAAGAGGTCTCGGCCCCGCTCAACTCGATATTGCCTCAGGCGAACGAGAAGACCGAACGTGTTTTCATCCAGCGAGGTTCGGGAATTAGAGGATGTAGGGATGAAGCAATGTTCCTCCTCGACGAGCGTCCCGTCTTCCGGCCTCGTCCGGTAGGGGACTACTCTCACCCCGATAAGATCGTCCTGATCGGTTATGAAGAAAACAAGCTCGTTGAATCCACCGCCGATTTCGGGCGCGGAAATTGAGATGACCTGGCTGCCAGGATTCCGCGGGTCGCTGATAACCTCAATAGCATCCTGATGGATGTGACCGTGCAAGTACAGGACCGGCTTGCCTACTGAAAGAAGCTGTGCACGCACGAATCCAGCATTGAGCATCTCGGCGTAGGGCGAGATACGCGGTGTTTTCTGCGGAAGCAGATTATGGTGCCCGACGATCACGCCAAACGCCCTACCGGGCTGCAGCAGGTGCTCCATCAAACCGGTGAGCATGAGGGCAGATACATACGGGGTGTCGAGCTGGCTATAATACTGGTCGAGAAGATCCTGCGGTTTCTCGGGAGGAACGACTGCAGCGGGGGTCGCCGGGCCGTCGTCCATTGATGCGGGACTCCCCAGGTCGATCGGAGTGGACCAGTCTTCCGTCTTAAGCTTGTCCCTTAGGAACTCTGGCAGGTTCTGCAGTTCCCAGCTTCCAATCGAGGTATTCACGAGCAAGATTTCTGTGCCATATCCCCTTTGCCCCACAGCGACGGGAATTGGTCGATCTAGAGGTACGGTCTGCCAGCCGAAACGTTCGGCCAACTGGCTGATCCTTCGAAATTTCTCAATCGTCCCCAGTTCGAGTGCATCCTTGCGATCAACATCGTGATTACCGGGAACGAAGAGCAGAGGAATTGTCTGGGAGGCAGAACCACTACCGCGGCACAGCAGCGAAAAGTGCCTAAAAGCACCTTCGAGAAATTCCGACCTGCCACGCGAGGTAAAGTCACCCACGAAGATGACGCCCCGCATCGTGTCCGATGACGCGAGGTGGCGCAGCTTCCGCAAAACCGCTCTGAAAGCAGAACTTCGAAGATTTTCGGAGATTCTAGGAGAAAACTTCTTATCTTTGGCATCGACTTCGCTAGGCACTAACTGCCAGTCCGGATAGTGGACATCACCGACCTGAAGGATTCGAATTCGACGCATCTAAGACCTCGCACGCCTATGCCTAGTGCGAGACCGATGCGATTTCTAGTTGTTAGATCAACGCCATCCGAACATCCACAAGTTGGTCCGCGATGTATCTCTCAATGGTGGAGTTTCTTGACGCTGGCCTGAGATTTCCTATGACGCTGCCGACTTCAAGCCGGCCGCGGTCGAGAAGGCGCTGGAGAAGCCAGTCAAAATAGTCGAGGTGCCAAAGCCCTTGCCGCTCCCCGGCCAATTGCAGCCCGAGCCCGGCAAGGTCGCCGAGGACAAGAGTTCCCCTGAGGAACGTGTCGCCGATGCCAACAAGGCGGCGACGCAGCAACCCACCAGATACGGGTATATCAACGCGGTGCAGGTCTATCCCTTTGCTGATGGCGCGCTCTACCAGCTCTATGCCGCGCCTGAACGCGTCAGCGATATCGCCCTGCAGCCAGGCGAGAAGCTGACCTCGGTGTCGGCCGGCGACACGGTGCGCTGGGTCATTGGCGACACCATCAGCGGCACCGGTGACAACCAGCGCACCCATGTGCTGGTAAAACCCTTCGCACCGGGGCTTAGCACCAATCTGGTGATCACCACCGAACGACGGACGTACCACCTGCAGCTTCAGAGCACTGAGAAGACCGCCATGGCGGCGATCTCCTGGACGTATAGCGAAGACCAGATCGTAGCGCTGCGCCAGCGCAACGCTCAAGCTGAGGCTGTCACGCCGGTGGCGTCAAATGTGGCGCTCGAGAACATCCGCTTCCGCTACTCTATCACCGGTGACACACCGCCCTGGAGGCCGAGGCGTGCCTTCGACGACGGCAGCAAGGTCTATATCGAGTTTCCCCGCCGCATCGATCAGGGCGATGCACCGCCACTCTTCATCGTCGGCGCTGACGGCAACAATCAGCTCGTCAACTACCGCATGCGTGGCAACTATTACATTGTCGACCGGCTATTCGCGGCGGCCGAACTGCGCCTCGGCGCCAAGCAACAGCAAGTGGTGCGCATCACAAGGTCCGACGGCAGGCACCCGCCCCGTCGCATACCTCTCTTTGCGCGTTCCAGCAGGTGAGGGGGAGGGCTCATGACCGAAACTTCCCGCTCTGACATACCGCCGAAACTCGATCCCGAGCAGTTGCAGTTGCGCGCCTCGCCGCGCCGCGCTGTGCGGTTCAGGCGCGGCGTGATCATCGCAATCGCGGCGGTCGGATCCGGTGCCATATTCGGCGTCACTATGATGGCGCTTCAGGGACCGGCACTGCGCATCAAAGACAAGGCGGAAGATCTCTACAACACCCAGCGAAAGCCAACCGCCGAGGGACTTGAAACGCTTCCAAGAGACTATTCCGGAATCAAGCCGAACGCGCCTGTGCTCGGCCCGCCATTACCAGGCGATCTGGGCCGGCCGATCCTCGAACGCCAGCGCCAGCTCGGTATCGCGCCGGGGCAGGAGGTTTCCGCAGAGGAGCAGAGGCTCGCTCAGCAGTCGATCGAGGCGCGTGAATCGAAAGTCTTTTTTTTCGATCGAGAATCGACCATGGCAGATAAACGTCGCCGGCAGTGGGCAGGATGTGCAGAGGCCATTTGAGCCGCTTCCGCAATCCGATGCCGCACGCGCGTCGGCTTCCGTTGCTCCGGCCGAGGGCGACCAGAACAATCAGCAGCGTAAGCTTGATTTTATTAGTCAGCGGAACACCAGCGGGGTCTACAATCCGCATGCGCTGCAGACCCCGGCTTCGCCGTATCAGCTGATGGCTGGCAGCGTGATCGCCGCGAGCCTCATCACCGGCATCAATTCCGATTTGCCCGGCCTCGTCGTCGCGCAAGTCACAGAGAATGTGCACGACACAGTCACAGGCAACGTCTTGCTCATTCCGCAGGGCTCTCGGCTGATCGGCACGTATGACAGCGTCGTCGCTTTTGGGCAGAAGCGCGCGCTGCTCGTCTGGCAGCGAATAATACTGCCCGACGGCTCATCGATCGAAATCGACAATCTGCCCGCGGCAGATACTGACGGCTACGCAGGCCTTGAGGACAAGGTCGATTTCCACACCTGGCAGCTGATCAAGGGCGTTGCTCTAGCCACATTGCTAGGCGTCGGCACGGAATCGAGCCTTGGGGAAAACGAAAGCGACCTGGTGAAGGCCATCCGGGAATCTGCGCAGCAAAACGTCAGTCGGGCTGGCCAACGCATCACCGAAAAGAACCTCAACATTCAGCCCACCATTACGGTCCGCCCCGGATGGCCCCTGCGTGTCATCGTGCACAAGGATCTCGTGCTTCGGCCGTACCGAGTTGAACAGGAGTAGCTCATGGCGAACCTGAAACTCGGGAAGCTTCCGGACCGGACGCCTTCCAAGATCACCATCACCGTTAGCGCGGGCCTGAGCCAAGCGCTCCAGGACTATGCTGCGCTTTACCGTCAGACCTATGGTGAGTCGGAAACGGTGGCTGAACTTATCCCATTCATGCTGGCGAAGTTCTTGGAGGCCGACCGGGCGTTTGCTAAGGCCAGAAAGGAAGGTTTGCCCACCGCCGGCATCTCGGAGAAATCGGGTCAATCATCTGAACGAGACTAGACAGCGCGCGAGACGATGCGGCCCTCGTCGGATTGGGCGAGGAAATCTGCGCGTTCATCCTTGCGCCGCCGGGGACGTCATGGCCAGGTCACAGTGGCTCCCGTAGCAGTTGAATGTCACGCACACGCACTTCACGACGCAACGACAGGTTTGCGCCGCATATCGGTCGTTTGGGTCACCGCTGCCGGTTGCCAAAAGCGGACATTGCGGCGAAACTTTGCAGCCTCGCGATTGCGCCATGGGTACACGGGATAAGCATCTCGGCCGCCTGACTGCGCTTTGTAGATCTAAATCGCCGCGGGACATACGAGAGACAAAGTCGCCCGGAAGAGTTACAGGTGAGCGAATGCCGATTCAAAACGAGCCAACCCGCATATGCCTATCACCGCGCTAGATCGACTCAGGGGAAACGACGCCTCCCGGTGGAGTCATATCGCCGCCGCCGAACGCCGTAGCAGAGAGCGCTTGGAGGTCTTGGCCCGTATCGCAAACGACCTGCTACCGACCGACGAAGGTAGCTTCGTTGTGTTCGGCTCTCTAGCGCGCGGTGAATATACCGCAGGTAGTGATCTCGACTGGACCGTCCTGATCGACGGGCGCGCCGACTCCTTGCATTTGCAGATCATACACAAGCTTAAGACCGAGCTCGAGAAAGCTGACTTCAAGATCCCGGGACCAACTGAGGTGTTCGGCGGTCTGATCTTCAGCCATGACCTGGTCCATGCCATCGGCGGCGAGGAAGATACTAACAAGAATATGACCCGGCGTTTACTACTGCTGTTAGAGTCGGCCCCGATCCATGCTGCGGGCAGCGTCGAGACCCATGCCCGCATAGTGCAGGCTATCCTGAATCGCTACGTCCAAGAGGACGCCAGTTTCATTGGCAGCAACAAACGTGCTGACAGGATTCCGCGTTTCCTCTTAAACGATGTGGTGCGTTTCTGGCGCACTATGGCAGTCGATTACGCGAACAAGTACCGGGCCCGAGGCGGTCAAAAGTGGGCGCTACGAAATATAAAGCTACGGATGTCGAGGAAGTTGCTCTTCGTCTCCGGCTTCTTCATGTGCCTATCTTGGGCACTGCAGGACCATGCCCAAAAAAGCGACGATTTCGAGGTCCAAGATCTCGTTGATCATCTACTGGCTTGGACCCAACGCTCTCCATTGGTCTCTCTGGCAGGCGTGGTAGAGCGATATGCGCCGGAATTGGCGTCCGACATCTTCGATAATTACGATTCCTTTCTTGCTGTTCTTGATGATGAGATCCGTCGGACCAGGCTTGAGAATTTGTCTCCGGACGAAGCATACGAAGATGAGGTCTTCTTGGAAGCGAGGGGTGTGGCGACGAAGTTCGATGAAGCACTGACCAAGCTGTTGTTCGAAGCGGACGCCGGCGTTGCCAAGCTGGTACAAAAATATGGGGTGTTCTGATGCCGACGATCGGCTTCTCCACGGGAGCAATCGCCCGTGACGATTTCGCGACTGCACTTGATCTGCTGGAACCCACACGCGCCTCTGCCGTAGAACTCTCCGCGTTACGAACCGCAGAACTGCCGGCGTTGTTGGCCGCGTTGCCGGGATTGTTACCGGGGTTGAAAAAACGATATCGCTATGTGAGTTTCCACGCGCCCACCAATTTCGACGACGAACGTCCGATGGTTCAGCAACTGAAGACTGTCGCGGATATGGGGCTGAATGTAGTTGTCCATCCCGATACAATCGGCGACATCCCTATATGGCGGGCGCTAGGGTCGCGTCTTTGTCTGGAAAACATGGATTCTCGCAAACCAGCCGGCCGCACAGCAGAAGAATTACAGCCATTCTTCGACATGCTCCCAGATGCTAAATTGTGCCTGGACATTGCTCACGCCCGGCAGGTCGACTCCTCCATGACCGAAGCGGTGCGTATTCTGCGACGGTTCGGCGACCGGCTTGCTCAATTCCATGTCAGTGAAATCAATAGCAAAGGTACACATTTTGCGATGTCGTTCGCCGCCAAGCGCGCGTACGAACCCTTCGCAATGGTCTTGTCCCGTACTCCAGTTATCATTGAGTCCATGGTGACGCGGGATGCGATCGTGCGCGAGATAGCCGAGACGGAGAAGCTGCTGACCAGCCATCGGTATGCCGCCGCCCACACGGCCGATGGCAGGATCAGCCCAATTCAGCCCGCCGAGTGAGCAATATTGGTAAGGGTAGGCGCGTTGGGATGACCTTGGTCAATCGGTCTGGGAAGCGGATACTGCCGGACCAGCCGGTCAGATTTGTTGAGGTTGGGAGCTGCGGTTCGATCAAATTAGCCACGGCTCTCACTAGGATAAACCTGATCGGTCCGAAACGTGGCCCGTGATGCCGATTTACTTCCGAAATGGCCGCTCTGCGGACCCTCGACACTGGCATCAAGCGAACCCACGGTTAAGGCGGGACGTGCATCAATATTTCTGCGCGGGCGCATAGGCCACCGCAGCCAAATCATCCTTCGTATATTTCGACCAGGTCACTGCAAGTTCGCCCGAAAGCTCGCCCAGCCGGACCTTCAGGTTTTGCAAGCGTTCGCCGTCATTGAGTACTCGCAGGGTGTCGGCCATAACCAGTGTTGCGGCCACCATGCCCACGAAAGGCACAGCGACTGACTTCCCAGCATATTCGATAATGCCACAACGGTCGCGCTTCAGGCGGCGATAGGCAGGGTTTTCTTCAGCCGCTTTCAAGATCGCTTCTTCAGCATCTGCCTTCTCGGCGGCCGAAAGCACCGGCCAGATTTCGCCCGCCGCGCGGGCATTCGGCCATGTCCGGAAGCTAATCGAATCGAAGTTAGTCGCGGTGCCGCCGAGCCCGCTATCAACGACACGCCCAAATCTGGCTCCGACGAGAAGCTGGCGCGCCTCGTTGTTGTCGAAGCCACTGAGCGCAAGTGCTGGTTCGCCATCGAGCCTGCGCGTGTGCTCATCGAAGCGCCGTTCGACAAGGCGGCTCTTGATGCCGAACCGCTCCAGCCAGTTCGAGCACACCCGCGTCTTTAGCCTGCCGATGTCGCGGCTCCTGAACAGCACGCCGGTTTCGGTATTTGCCTTTTCGACCTTGTCGAAGTCCAGCAGGTACAGAAGTACATCGGCAGGATCGGCGAAGGGGAGCGTCGCCAGCGCCCAGAGATAAGCGTTGCCGAGGTGCCCCAAACCTAGCAGCCACGCCTGCTTTGGCAGCGCGGTCACGACCGGTCCGACGGCTTGGGGATTTGTGTGGCCGAGGTCGGGGCGCCACAGCGAAAGACCCACGACGCGTTTTCCAGCCAAAAGGTCGATGCCCGCGAAACCTAGGAAGGTCTCCGAAATTGCGAGGGCGGCAGCGAGAATGGGCGCAAGCGAGCAATGCTCGCGTTCCGCATAGCGACTCAGAAAGTGCTGCGGACCGGCTACAGCCAGCCAACCGTCGAACGTCACGCGGGTGGCAGCCCCGTCGTGGGCAGCATTGCCGAAAAGAACAAGCCGACCACCATCGGTCGGCGTCATGTTGCGGTTTCCAATTTCCCTGGCAAGGGCGAACCCAAGCGTGGCTCCCCCTGGTGCTCCAACCAGGGCCGGCGCGCTCCGGACGGAGTCCGGCGCGTCCACGCGGACAGCGCCCGGAAAGCACCGGGCTGCCAGACGAACCGCGGTCAAGGCAGCCAGTTGAAGCGACCTTGAGGCGGCGACATCTTCGCCCAGCTTCATTGTCACCGCAAACCCACGTCGCCGGGCGAGTACCTTCCGGGGATCATCGCCGTTACGATCGACGAGCAGCTTAGAAATTCGCGAAATGCTTGCCATGTGCGCCCCTACCAAAAGATCAAGCGCAAGCGATCTGATTGACCGCCTCGGTCATGCCGCCGCCACCTGTAGCTGCCCAAATATTCGTGTACTCCGACGCCACGCTTTGACCACGGTGCCATGCGAGCGAAGTATGGGAAGATCAGGGCCGTATGGCCGACTTCCGGAATCATCGGGTTGCGCTGATCCATCACACTCTGGCCTGTATTCGCATTGCCGTGGGTGTGGGAGTCGGCGAGCACTTCAAGGCCGCTCTCCCGGCAAATCTTCCAGAGCGCCGCAAGACCGTCGCCGTGAAACATGATGATCCCATTCTGATAAGCGTGCGGGTCCAGCTGGTCGTAGAAAACGACGCGCGCCACGGTTCCCAACTGGCCAGTCCACCGGCCCAGCAGAAACGCGCCGCTCTCACGGCGCCCTTTGCCGCGGAAGCGCAGCCCGAGGACGAGCCACGCCCACATCCACACGCTGACCTGGATGTGTTTTCCGGTCTTTTCACTGGCCGACATAGTCGTCCCCCGTCAGCAGCAGTTGAAACTCATCGAGGTAGTCAGTGATCGTATTTCGCTCTGTCCAGGCGAGATGCGGCATCGTGCTGGTCCAGTCGGTGTGCGAACTCAAGGTGAAGCGATCATATGGATGATAAAAGGCCTTGGACAAACCGGGCTGCCAATCCGTCCGAAAGACCTTCGCAAAGCGCGATCCCGGTTTTCCCTTCGGGTATTTTGCAGCACCCAACATGGTCTTTCCAACCGGGTCCCAGAAGGACCCGGTGGGAGAAACCGAGCGGTATCCTTCGACATCGATCATAATGTAATAGCGATCCGGCGCACTCGGCCGTTCGGCCGCCTGAAGCCAGAAGCACACATGCGGCCACGACATGCCCTCGGGCAGCACGTCAGCTTCCGCAACGCCCCAACGACCGACGAGGACGCCGGCGCGAAACCCGCCGTCCTCAAGGTCCATGACAAATAGCTTCTGATCCGGCGCCATCTCGATCTCACCCCTGAGGCGTTACTTCCTTGATAAGGTCGAACGCCACAGCGCAACCCGGAGCGTTGGTCAATTCGCCGATATGGGTGTCGCCACGCGGCTGGGTCGTCGTGCCGGTAGTCTGGAGGACGTACTCGGCAGCTGAGGCGGGATCGAGCTTGAACGCTTTGCGCGCCCATTTCGTCAACGTCGCCACTGTCGTCGACGGCGCCACTTTGCGGTGTTTGGTCTTGGCGCCATAGTGCACCTCGACCTTCACGCGCTTGCAACGAGTGACATGGACGTGATGGCGCTTCCCGAGTTCGAGATCCGCCATGGTGTTCTTGCGGTCGACTGGCTCGGCCTTATCCTCGCCGTCCTCGGACTCGAAGTCCTCCAAGACGTCCTCGCTCTCGCCGACGAACACGAGGGCGTCGGTAAAGTCCTTACCGCCAAGCCCGAGGCGGTCCAGCACATCGGTCAGCTTGTCTGTGTCCTCGACCGAGGCCACGACGGGATTGCGCCCGTTCGCATGCACGAAAATCTCGAATGCCATTTTGGTCTCCTGAAGTCAGCCGTGGATCACGTCACATCGCCAGACCTACGGCCGATTCTAGAATTCGTCAATAGCAAACATTTATCATGTCCGTTTTACCAACATTGTTTGCGACATTGACAATCTCGCCGCCCGAGAGGTAGAACAAGACATGAACCATGACTGGGTCTATCCAGAAATCGGCGGATTGATTCGCCAGCGGCGCAAACAACTGAAGCTCACGCAGGAACAGCTTGCGCCACAGGTCGAGCTCTCCAGAACGTCGCTCGCCAACATCGAGGGCGGCAAGCAGAAGGTACTGGTACACCAGCTTTTCGCTTTCGCATCCGCGCTGGGCATCGAACCGGCTGACCTGCTGCCGAGACATGCCCGTCATGTCGTCGCCGGCTACGAGGTCAAATTCTCGACGCAGCTTCCGGCGCATCAGCGCGCTCAACTCGCGCAATTGCTGATGGACGAACCAACAACTGCAAAAGGGGGAGAGACCGTTGCCAAGCAGGTTAAGCGCTGACCAACCAGAGAAGGCGGCCGCGTCCGTATTGGAGCGTTTCAAGTTAGGAGAAACTGCCCCCATACCCGTCGACAGAATTGCCAAGGGCCTCGGCGCCGTCGTGCGCTACTCTGCGCTCGACAATGAGCTGTCGGGCATGATCTTCATAAAGGACGGCACGCCGATCATTGGCGTCAATGCGCTTCATCATGTCAACCGTCAGCGCTTCACCATCGCTCACGAATGCGGCCACTTGGAGCTACATCGCGAACTGCTGTCCAGCGAGGTGCACGTGGACAAGGATTTTTCAGTGCCGGTGCTGCTCAACCGCGACAACCAATCATCGCTCGGCACAGAGCCCATTGAGGTTCAAGCGAACCGCTTCGCGGCGGCGCTGCTTGTTCCTCTGCCACTTCTCAAGAAGACTCTTCATGGTCGGCTGGCGTCTGCCGATATCGACGACGAAAGCCCACTGGATGAACTGGCACGAAAATTCCGCGTCAGTAAATCGATGATGGAGTTCCGACTGAAGAGTGTATCCGCGACGAAGTGAGGGCGGCATGGGATTCGTGTTCTACGACACCGAGACGACCGGCACGAACTGGCCCTACGATCAGATTCTACAGTTTGCTGCCGTCAGGACCGATGCCGATCTTCAGCCCCTTCAGGAAGTCCAATTCCAGAGTCGCATGCTGCCCCACGTCGTACCCAGCCCGGAGGCCATGAAGGTCAACGGGCTGACGCCGGCGCGGTTGGTCAACCCGGCGTTGCCTTCGCACTATGAGATGGTCCGCGGCATCCAGGCGGCGATGCGCACATGGGGCCCATCGATGTTCATGGGCTTCAACAACATAGGCTTCGACGAGAACTTCCTGCGCGCGGCATTCTACAAAACGCTGCATCGACCCTATCTCACGGTCATGGACGGAAATTCCCGCTCCGACATCCTCAAGCTTGCACGCGCCGCGCACCTGCTTTCGCCTGGGGCCCTGCTCGTCACCTACAGCGATTGCGACACGCCATTGTTCAACCTAGGTGAGCTTGCACGCGCCAATGGCTTCAATCACCCAAATGCCCATGATGCCAGGGCCGACATCGATGCGACCCTTCACCTCGCACGCATCCTGATGAAGGAGGCGCCCGACGTCTGGAACAACTTCATGCGCTTCGCTCAGAAGTCAAACGTCTTGCAATATGTCCTCGATGAGCCCATCTTCGGCATGGCTGAGTTCTACAAGGGCAGGGCATATAGTTGGCTTGTAACGCGTATCGGCGTTTCCACTACCGACAAAAATGTCCACTACGCCTACGATCTTCAGTTCGATCCCGACGAACTGGCCGCCCTCGACGACGAGGAGCTGATTGATCGACTAGCCAACATGCCCCGCCCCATTAAGAAGCTAAAGGTCAACGGTTGCCCCGTGATCTTCGGGGTCGAGGATGCTCCAGCTGGAACCGAAGCGCGTTTTCTGGACGACGCGGAACTTGAACGCCGCGTACGACGGTTGCGTGATGATCCGGTGCTCACCGGCCGGCTGGTCGCCGCGCGCGAAGCGTCGCTGCCGGTCTACCCGCCTTCGGCCCATGTCGAGCAGCAGATTTTTGATACATTCACTGGCGACAACGACCTCGCAGTGCTCGAACAGTTTCACGCGGCGCCGTGGGGCCAGCGGCAGGCCATTCTTTCGGCCATCCGGGATGGGCGCCTGCGCGTTTTGGGCGAAGAACTGGTCTATCTGGAAAGTCCCGGCGTGCTCACCAGCGACCAGCGTGCCCATCACGCGGAGAAGCATCGGCGGCGTGTCCTCGGTTTGGACGGGATGGAGCCTTGGCTGACGATCCCAGCAGCAGTTGAGTTAGCCGAGTCCATGCTTGCCTTGGCAAGCACAGCCGATCAGCCGCATCTGCAGATGCATAGGGCACACCTTGTAACCTGGCGCGATCGCCTAGCTTCCGTACCAGCGTGAGGCTCTGCTTGAGCTAGTTGATTCTGTGAAGGTCGCCGTCTGGCGGCCGCATGTGACGTAACCGACCTGTGTCCGCTTTGGGCCAATCCAGGCCCCGTGTCATCGAGTTGAACGTCCGGAATTTGCTCAGCGTGCCCAGAAGCTGCCAAGCTGCTTCCGACCCCCCTGCGGTCATTCGCGAACTGGCCGCGAATGGCGTAAATTCGTATACAGTCCAAATTGTCCAAGTTCGTCTGTGCTCGGTGGGACAAACGGGATGCAATGGACACCCCAAACTGAAGCAATCGCTGTCCTGTGTCGGTTTTGCATAGCGCGTCCGCTGGATCCGCCAAAATGACGTGCGCGCACCTGTCGCTTGGGCGCCGCAAAGGCGCAACGGAAATGATGCAGTCAAAAGGATGCATGCCGCGACAGCGACTACATTGTTGTAGCCTTTTCAACAGCGTAGGAATTCGACGGTATTTGGGACGGTATTGTGGAATTGATTGACAGAAATGAGATAGGAAAATCAGTGTGTTGAATTTCCAGTTGATCATCGAGTGGAAAGCTCGGTCGTTCGCCAGCATTCGGCGACTATCGGCGACACTTCCTTAAGTGGCTGAATTCCAAGCGCTTTCGTCTCTATGCCTATCGCTGGCTATCGCCCCTAAGCGGAATCATTTGGCGGTAGATCTGACGGGATTCCCTTTCGCGTCATCCTCGCTGCAGACTGATGCCGTCACTGCGCCGGACTCAAGCATTTGGGCATCTTTCAAGGTAAGGGATTGAATCCAAAGGGCTCTCACAGAGGCTTGACGGTAAAACGAATGACGGTAAAATTAGGCATTGAACAATTCTAGATGCGCCTCGCCCGTCACTTCCTATGCTCACCGACATCGCACTTAAGAGGCTGAAATCAAAAGATAAAATATACAAAGTCACTGATCGTGACGGTATGTACGCGACCGTGACTCCCACAGGGCAGATATCGTTCCGGTACGACTACCGCGTGAATGGACGGCGAGAGACAGTGACGCTGGGCCGCTATGGTGAGGGAGGCATCTCGCTAGCTGAGGCGCGTGACCGCTGTCTTGCCGCACGAAAAATGGTGGCAGCCGGAAAATCGCCAGCCCAGGAAAAGCAGCGTGACAAGCGGCGCCTGTCTGGGACCGCCACGTTCGGCGATGCCGGCAGAGGATGGTTTAAAGAGGCGAAGATGGCGGACAGCACGCGCTCGATGCGCAAAGCCGTCTTCGATCGAGACATCTTGCCGATTTGGGACAAAAGGCTCCTCACAGAAATAACATCGGACGACTTGCGGGCGCTCTGCGCAAAAGTCAGTGCCCGTGGCGCACCAGCAACGGCCATTCATGTCCGGGAAATCGTTAAGCAGGTCTATGGTTATGCCATTCTGCACGGCGAGAAGATCGCCAATCCGGCGGACGAGGTAGGACCGGCGTCGATAGCCACCTTCGAGGCGAAAGACCGGGCGTTGTCACCCGCAGAAATTCGGATCATGCTGAAAGAGTTGGAAAATGTGCCGACATTGCCGACCATTCGGCTGGGCCTGAAGCTGATCCTGCTCACGATGGTTCGGAAAAGTGAGCTTCTGGACGCGACGTGGGATGAGGTCGACTTCGAGAACGCGGTATGGACCATTCCCAAAGAGCGAATGAAGCGGAAGAAGCCACATAACGTCTACCTGTCCCGCCAATCCCTCGACATCTTGATTGCGCTCAAGACTTGCGCTGCGAACTCTCGATACGTGCTTCCATCTCGCTACGACGCCGACGAACCCATGTCGCGGGCGACTTTCAATCGGGTCACCATGGCGATTGTAGACCGCGCAAAACAACAAGCTCTGCCGCTTGCTCCCTTTACGGTGCACGATTTAAGGCGGACCGGCTCCACGCTCCTAAACGAGATCGGATTCAATCGCGACTGGATCGAAAAATGCCTTGCCCACGAGGACAGTCGTTCCTCCCGCGGCGTCTACAACAAGGCTGAATACGAACCGCAGCGGCGCCATATGCTGCAGGAATGGGCCGACATGATTGAAGCGTGGGCGGCTGGCAATAAACACGCACCCACACTGCAGCCGATTTCCGGGGCAGCCGTCATCCTCGATCCGATTTAACGGGTCTCGTCTTCCGTGACCGCACGTCTGGTCCCGGGGCTAGTTCGATCGAACCAGCAGAGGACGCGTTCCGCCGTTCCTGAAGCCACGCTTCGACTTCTCCCAGGTCCCAAACGACGCAGCGGGGGGTCAGATTGAACCGTCGGGGGAACTCGCCTCGTTGTTCCATTTCATAAATGGTCGTGTCCGATAACGGGACGATTTCTCGCAATTGCGATCGGCGAACAGTTCGCACGACCTGTCGCGCCTCAATGTGTGGTAGAACCGGAAGGGGGCGATCCGATGGCGCGGTCTCTATGCCTTGGCAGCTTTGGCATTGAGTTGGCTTCTGCCGTTTGACTATGTGCATACCGAAGGCTCCTTCGGATCAAAGATCGTGCATCTGCTCCAATCCAGGTATAGCTCTCAACTACGATCACATCGTCTCCTTTGACCAGCAGGCGAGCTTTGGAGGCATCATGATAGCGAGGTCTGGGATCTTCTATCGCCATCTCGCCAGCTCATCCTCCGCACCATACGGACGCCAACAAGCCCCTTAGGCGTATCTCCCGCCGCTGGGTGGCACTAGGCAGCAAAATTACCAAGTCGAACTCTCGCCGCTGGCAGCGCCCACAAACCGAGTGCACACGGGCAATTTGAGGCAGGCCCGAATGGTCGCCCGCTACGCATGAGTCCGTTCGGAAGTGCTTTCGGAATACGAACTGGCGAGCCATCCCACGCCCGAGTTTCTACGATGTTGTGCCGTACCTCTAGCTCTTCCAGGTCGAAGGACGTATTAGAAGGACAGCAATACGGACTTATTTGCTCGTGCTTTCTTATTAACAGAACGGGAATCTCTGTTTACTTGCCGGTCAAGTTCTGCATAAAAAAGAGGCAGGCGCCGATTCGGTAGCCTGCCTCTGTCTCTACGCGTACTCGCGGTAAATGTGGCGCCGAGTGGACGAACAAAGACCGCGGGTCCGCTCCCTAGCAGGTCGGTAGCTAGCGTCCTGAGGCTTCATTGGCAAGCCACAGGAGTAAAGACTAATGGCGAAGAATCCTCCCCTTCGGCCTGGTCAACCCGCTCCACGATCAGGTCAGTACGAAATTACTGGCCCACGTGGCGGCAAAGGACCGGAAAGAACAGTGACTCGCAATGAGCCACTGCCGCCGACTCCGTCAAAGGGATCCACTTACAAGCTTGTGGATCCGACCAAGCACGGAAAATAAAGTGACGGCGGGCTTCGGCCCGCCGGTTTCATGATCAGCTGAGGGACGAAATGATTAAGAAGATTGAAGTTGTTAAAAGGCCTGCCGGTGACGGGAAGACTCGCACTGGCGCAACCAACGAAACAAAATCTCTGAGTACCGATCGCTACAAAGCGCGGCTGGGCGTGAAACCAACTAGCGGCGGGAAGAAGTCTTGAGCCTCAGCAATTTGGCCGATCTCTTCACAGTCATCGGCTTTCCTCTTGGATTGGTTGGCGTCGGACTAGTTTTGTACCAGATGAGAACGGACAAATTGTCAGCCTCGGCAGGAGCTGTGGCTACAATACATGAGAATATTCGCGCACGGATCGACATGTTGTCCCGCTCAGAGCCGACTCTCGGCGATAGCGAAAACCCTGAATGGACCGGTGCCTTTCGCGACCTCCTAAACGATCTGGAAGTAGCTTGCGCCACCTACCTAGATAGCCAATTCAGCGGTAGGACTGGAAAGCTGGCCGAATTCCTCATTCACGACATGTTGAAGTTGTTCCAAGATGATCAGTCGCTACGGGAGCATCTAAGGGCTGCAATCCACGATCCAGATACATTCGCTAACATCAGGGATTTTTTAGCTCTGAAGAAATAGACGGAGGTGACCGCAGGTCCATCAGAGTTCGCAGGCGGCACCGAGCCGGTCTGCGACATCCTCTCGCGTCGGTCTCTACCGTTAAATCGCAAGCGATCGGTGACGCTATATGCCACCTTCCGGCGCATCCAACCAGTGTGCTGATTGGCGCTGCTGATCGGAACCAAGGGAGAACAAGCTGGGTCTGAAGACGGTTCTATCGCGTCTCTAGGTTTGGCAATTGTCCCATACGTCCAAAATGGCGCGATTGCTTGAGGTTCGAGGCAAGGCAGCCCGTCCCGTCGGCTTTCACAAATATTGAGGCCTAGCCGGCATGAAACCTTTTATTCACAAATTTCAAAATCGACTGGTTTTTTTGTTGCGACTGCCATTGCGTAGGTTCTATGTGTTTCGTTCTGCACGGGGGGTGTAGTTGTCTGACGTCGAAAAATCGGTCTTCCAAAGCGATTTGCCTCTAAGGGAGAAACTCGAGCGCGCCAGGATGGAGTTGCTCGATCTCTCCGCCCGCAATCGGCTTTTGAACGTGCCGCGGTTTTCCAAGAGCGCAAAAACGATCGACATCGTCGATGAGCGGTCATCCGAGGTCTATCGTTTGTTGGCGAACGAAGGGAAGGTTTTTACCTTCCTCGCCGGCAAGCCTGATAGACCGAGGGCAGGCCAAGAAGGCACCGCCGCGGAAGACGATATTGATTTCTCCCCCATTTCCCTTGCTCAGCCAGAGGACGATGACGCCGACGATAGAGGGGTGTCTGCGCGGCATTCAGACACCAAACTGCAGACGCGGATGACCCCAACTGGCCTCCAACGTCGGCTTCTTGATCTCTACCATGATGCCAGGACCCTAGAAGAGGAGCAGGGCGTCAACGTCCTCTTTTTAGCTCTCGGGATGCTGAAGTGGATCGATCCCAATAACAAAGAAAACATCCGTCAAGCACCGCTCATTTTGGTGCCCGTCCGGCTCGAGCGAGGAACGGCTGGAGAGAAGTTCCGGCTACGCGCCAGGCCAGAGGATCAGAGCGCGAACCTCTCCCTCGAGCTCTATCTCGATCGGATGCACAAGCTCGCCATGCCGAGCTTCGACGCGGGAGACGACTTCGACGCCTCAAAGTATCTCAATGCCGTGGCCGAAGCTGTGTCAACCAAAGAAGGTTGGGAGGTGCTCCGGGACGACATGGTGCTGGGCTTCTTCTCGTTCGCGAAGTTCTTGATGTACCGGGACCTTGATCCCGAGATCTGGCCCGAGGGCTCCAAGATCATCGAGCAGCCGAAGATCCGCTCGCTCCTTTCAGATGGCTTTGAAGCACGCGAGCCACTGATGTCTGACGATGTCGCGATCGATCCGCACATCGCGCCTGCGGAGATGTTACATATCGTCGACAGCGACAGTTCCCAAACGCTAGCGATTCACGATGTCAGGAAGGGCCGCGACCTTGTGGTCCAAGGTCCTCCGGGCACAGGCAAATCGCAGACGATTGCGAACGTTATCGCGTCAGCCGTGGCCGACGGAAAGACGGTGCTTTTCGTAGCCGAAAAAATGGCCGCGCTGGAGGTCGTGAAGCGCCGCCTCGACAATGCGGGGGTAGGGGACGCCTGCCTGGAACTCCATAGCAACAAGGCGAACAAGCGCATGATGCTGGATGAGCTGCGGCGTACTTGGCAGCTCGGATCGCCTCGAGGACAATTCCCGTCTTCACTCACCGAACAGCTGTTGGAAGCGCGCGACAAGCTCAATGCGCATGCCGACCGGATGCATATTCCGTTTGGCGCATCCGCCCTGACGCCCTACCAAGTTTTCGGCCAGCTAACCCGGCTGAGGCAGAACGGGCAAAAACCCGTAGATATCAAGCTCGACGGTGCCACCGATTGGACGAGTGAAGGCGTGTCGTCACGCCGGAAGCTGCTCGACGAGGTCTCTCAGCGGATCAACGAAATCGGTTTGCCTATCCACCATCCCTGGAGAGGGATTGGCCTGGATGTTGTACTGCCGACCACCGTAGAGCGGCTTATCCCACGCATTGGGTCGTTGCTGGATCAAGCGAAGGCTGTGCAGGCCAAACTGATCGACATTGCCGTGCGGATCGAGGCTGAGCCTCCGCAAATTCTCAGCGATAGCGGCGAGGTGGAAGATCGCGCGGAACTGCTCGCTTCCGCACCAGAGCTTTCCGCGGACGCGTTGATCTCGCCGGTGTGGGATGACCATCCTAAGGAGATCTCCTCGCTTCTTTGGACAGGATCGGATTTCGCCCGCCAATTCGAAGACCTTTCGGAGCAGTTGGCGGCGACGGCAATCGACACGCCAATTGAAGATCTCGAGACAGAGCTTGCGACGCTGCCATCGGAATTTCCGAAAGACGGCTTTGTTCGCGCGCAACAGCTGACCGTTTTGCTCCCGCGCTTGCGGGATGAAGCGGAGCGGTTGAACCAAGAGCTGGGGTCAACGGTTGTACCGGATACGCTGGCAGGGCTCGTTAGATTAATCGTGACGGGGGAGAGAGTTGCGGCAGCCCCTGACGCAAGCCCCGAAGCGTTCGCGGCGACCGTCTGGGACTCTGGACTTGAACAAGCGGCAGACCTTGCCGAGTGCGTCGCGACACTTGAGGCGGTCCAAGCCGAGCTGAAGGGCAAGGTTGTCGATGCTGCCTGGAACACGGACGTAGCGGCGACAAGGCAGGCCCTCGCCACTTATAGTGGACTGTTCAAGGCATTGAGCGGCGACTACCGTCGCGCCAAGGCACTTGGGCGATCCCTTCTGGTCGACCCTAGCGCGCCGACGGAGATAGTGCGCCTCCTAGACCTGTTGATGAAGGGGCAAGCGGCGGCCGCAAGGGTTCGTGATGGCGACGCTTTTGGTCGTTCTGCCTTCGGAGCAGATTGGCGCCGGGAGAAATCGTCGTCGGCACCGCTTTTGGCATTAGTGGAATGGATGCGCACGCTGAGGGGGCTTGGCTCGGAACCGCGACTTATTGCTGGGCGGATGGCCGAGCGCTCCGAAGCGGGCGCGCGAGCGCTTCGGGTTCGCAAGGTGATTGATATCGGCCGGCCGATGATCGAGGGTTTTTGGAACGATCTCGGCCACCTCGCGCCGTCCATACTTGGTGACGTGGCTTCCGCCGAACGGGCTTCGCTGCAGGCTATGGAAGTGAAGGCGCGCGCCGTGGCTCAAGCCGACGAAGCGTCGCGGAAGGTTCTGGCTGGCGTGCCCGATCAGTTATCCGATCGGGTGGAGGTCGTGCGACGACTGGGCGCTCTACAAAAGTTTGCTCACGAGATCGATGCCGCTCACGGCCTTGGCACGTCTGCATTCGGCTTGTCATGGCTGGGGCGAGGATCCGACTGGGCCGCTCTCACACAGGCCGAGCTCTGGTTGAAAGAAAATAGCTCAATTCGACATCTGGCTGCGCGTTTGCTTGACAGGGTTGAGATCGCGAACTTGGCTCGTTCAACTCGAGAAGCGACCCAAGCCGCAGCGCTGGAATTGAAAGCGTTGGCAGAGGATTTGAAAGCTGACGCTCCGTCTTTGTTTGGAGTAGACGATTTTTCGGATGTCGTGATCGACGAGTTGGTTACTCGACTCCGGGGCTGGGTCGAGCATCAGGAACAGCTCTCGAAATGGGTTGCCTACGAAGGACGATCTGAAAGTGCTCGAAAGGCCGGATTGGGACCTCTGATAGACGGCCTAGCCAACGGCCAAGTTCCGACCGCATCGGCGCGATCGGTCTTCGATATGGCATATTACGAGCGAATGCTGATGGCGATGGCGACTAAGGAGCCGGAGCTCGGGAGGTTTGACGGCGAACTCCATTCCAGAGCTGTCCGCGACTTTGCGGATTTGGATCGGCAAAGGATCAAGGCTAGTGCCATCGAGGTCGTCACCGCGCATCATCGCAAGATCCCCTCAAGAGATGGCGGAGCTGGGCCTGTCGGATTGCTTCGATCTGAGATGGCGCGCAAAAGAGGCCATATGCCTATCCGACAGTTGATGCTCAAAGCGGGGCCAGCTGTCCAAGCGCTGAAGCCGGTGTTGATGATGAGCCCACTTTCGGTGGCGCAATTCTTGTCGCCCGGTCGGATGTCGTTTGACCTCCTGGTTATGGACGAAGCGTCTCAGATCCAGCCGGTGGACGCACTCGGCGCTATTGCCAGAGCGAACCAGGTGGTCGTCGTTGGCGATGAACGCCAACTGCCGCCGACGACCTTCTTCGCGAAGATGACGGGCTCGCAATCTGAAGATGACGACGGCGAGGGTGCGCAGGTCGCTGACATCGAAAGCATCCTCGGCTTGTTCACGGCCCGTGGCTTGCCGCAGCGCATGCTTCGCTGGCATTACCGCAGTCGCCATCAATCACTGATCGCCGTATCGAATAGCCAGTTCTACGAGAACCGGCTGTTCATTGTGCCGAGCCCCTATACCCAAGAGGCCGGCATGGGGCTACGGTTTCATCATGTGCCGGACGGAGTGTTCGATTCGGGTGGGACAGGAACGAACCCGATCGAGGCGCGAGCTGTAGCAGAAGCGATCATCCGTCACGCGAAGTCGAATCCGCAAGAGTCTCTTGGGGTAGCGACTTTTTCCGTTAGCCAGCGACGTGCGATCCAAGATGAACTTGAAGCCTTACGGCGGCTGAACCCCGATACGGAAGACTTCTTCCACGCCCATCCGAGTGAGCCGTTTTTCGTCAAGAACCTGGAGAACGTTCAAGGCGACGAGCGGGACGTGATCATGATCTCGGTAGGGTACGCGAAGAATGCCCAAGGCTACATGGCTATGCGCTTCGGCCCACTCGGTTCGGAAGGCGGCGAGCGTCGCCTTAACGTCCTCATAAGCCGGGCCAAGCGTGCCTGTGAGGTATACGCGTCGATAACAGATGAGGACATCGATCTAGAACGCGGAAAGGGCAAGGGTGTCTTCGCCTTCAAGCTCTTTTTGCATTACGCGAGGACCGGACGTATCTCGCTCGCGCAGACGACGACTCGAGAGATGGATTCGATCTTTGAGGAACAGGTAGCCAACGCATTGATTGAAAGAGGCTACCAGGTCCATGCGCAGGTGGGTATCGCAGGCTTCTTCATCGATCTTGCAGTTGCTGATCCGGAGCGGCCAGGGCGCTACCTACTAGGCATCGAATGCGACGGCGCTGAGTATCATTCGTCGCGCTCTGCCAGAGATCGGGATCGGCTGCGTCAGGCTGTCCTGGAAGACCACGGCTGGATCATACATCGCATTTGGAGCGCTGATTGGTTCCAACGGCCGCGCGAACAGCTCGAGCGAGCAGTGGCAGCGATTGATGCTGCAACAAGAGAACTCGCTGAACGAGCAGAGTTGGGGAACCAGAGAAGCCGTGCCGCAGCCGTACAAGTCGTAACCGTCGACCGAGGTAATGTCACCGAAATCGGCTTGGAAACCGCCGACAGAACCGCGGCACCAGATCGGACCTACTCGGAAGCACATATACAGAGACCGCCCGGCCAGTTTGAACTTCACGAGACGCCCACCGGTCTTCTGGCTGGGCTGGTCGAGCAGGTCGTGGCTGCGGAGACGCCAATCCATCTCGACGAGGTGGTATCGCGTATTCGGCTTGCGTGGGGCCTGCAGCGGGCCGGCGGTAGAATTCAGGACGCGATTGAGCGCGGCCTTATTGTCGCCGAAGCACGGGGAGCGGTGGCACGGCGGGGCGACTTCTGCTTTAAGCCCGGCGCCCCTATTCAGCTACGGGACCGCAGCGGTGTCATGTCCCCTGGATTGCGTAAGCCCGAAATGATCTCATCGGAAGAAGTTGCCCAAGGAGCCATTGAGGTGGTGAGATCCAATCTCGGCGCGACGGAGGACGAAATTGGACCGAGCATTGCGAGGATGCTGGGTTTCAAAGCCACAAGCGCTCAATTGAGGCAATTGATTTCAACGGCGGTCGCCGCTGCTGTCGCCAAGGGATCGTTGCGGTACCAAGACGGGCTGCTGATAGACGGCGCAAACGGTCAGTAAGAAATCAGCGAAATGTGAGGGCGGGCTTAATCGCCCTCGCTAAATCAGAGCGAACCTGGGACGAACCCTGTCCTTGGCTGGAGGCTGAATGGCATTTCGATTTGTTCACACGGCCGACATCCATCTCGATTCACCGCTGCGTTCGCTAGCCTTGCGAAATCTCGACCTCGCAGAGCTCGTGGGTGACGCCAGCCGTCAGGCTTTCATTTCGACAGTGGATTTGTGCCTCGAGGAACGCGTGGATGCGCTGGTCATTGCTGGCGACCTATATGATGGCGATCAAACTTCGATGAAGACTGCCCGGTTCGTCGCGACCCAGATCGGACGGTTGCTTCAGGCTGGTATCAGGGTTTTCAAGATCCGCGGTAATCACGATTCCCTCTCACGTATCTCGAAACAGCTCGTGTTTCCGGACACTGTGACTATTTTTAGCGGTCGCCCCCAATCGGTCTTGCAAACTGCCGGTAGTCTGGATGTCGTTTTCCATGGCCTGAGTTTTGCGCACCCTAAGGCGCCAGAAAGTCTGCTGCCAAAGTACCCAGCTGCTCGTGAAGGCGCAGTGAACGTTGGTATCATGCACACAAGCCTGGCAGGTTCGCCCGGTCACGACGTGTACGCGCCTTGCAGTGTAGGCGACTTGCACAACCATGGTTTCGACTACTGGGCACTCGGGCACATTCATGTTCGCCAAGTCTACACAGGTGCACGAGCAACGGTCGTGATGCCGGGTATCCACCAGCGCCCGCCGGAAACTTGCCGCTGGCGCAAGATGGCTGTTCGAAACTTTTCGGGGGAACCCGCCAGGCTGTGAGGCGAGGCGTTGCGAGTGCTGGTTGGCTAGAGCAACGAATCGCATTTTAGGGTGGGCATTATGTTCAGACTTATTTCAAGCATCAAGGATTTCGGTGTCTTCAACAACTTCACCGGAGGTACCTTACCGGAGTTCGCGCCCTTCAATCTGATTTACGGCTGGAATTACTCAGGAAAGACAACGCTGTCGCGTGTGTTTCGCTGCCTGGAAGATGGCGCACTTCATCCGGATTATCCCAACGCGCGCTTTGACGTAGTGCACGCTGACGGCACACAGTATGATCATGCCTTTGCAACGCCCTGCAACGTACGTGTGTTCAATGAGGATTTCCGCAAAGCACATCTTCGTTGGGATGATGCCGACGGTTTCAATCCCATCCTCCTGCTCGGTGCCGAAAATATCGAACGACGCGATAACCTCGTACAGAAGCAAACGCAGTGTGCGCAACTTGACAATCAGCGTAAGGCAGCCGTCGCTGAGGCCAAGCGACTTGATGACAGAATCAGTAAGGCTGAAACCGATTGTGCCAGCCAGATCGTGAACGAGCTTCCGGTCGGCCGTTTCAACAGGACTAACCTGCGTCCCATAATCAGCGCTTGGAATGGCACGATGCCCGATGCCCTACCTCCCGAGCAGGTTCAGGCAGCACGCGGCAAAGTGAGTGCCGAGCAGAAGGATGTTCTGCCCGATCTTTCGATTGTCACGCAGTCCATCAACCAACTCTGGCGCGATGGCATTGCTCTCCTGAGCGATCAGATCGACTCATCTGCCACGATCGCGCGTCTTGTGGAACACCCGGATATTGCAACATGGGTTGAACATGGGCGACACCTGCATGACGGCAAGTCGCACTGTGAATTCTGCGAAGGAGAACTGACTACCGCGCGCAAGGCGGCACTCAACGCCCACTTTTCCGATGCGTTTGATGATCTCAAGAAGCGGATCACCACAGCCATTGATGAACTTACTGGGCAACGGATGGAGTTTTCCGGTGCCGCCTATCCCCGATCAGGCTTTTATGCCGATCTGCACGACGAACATACACAGGCTGGTCGCGAGCTGGCACTCGCTAGAGACGGCTTCAACGGTGCCATACAGGCGCTCATCGATGCCCTGAAGAAAAAACAGAGAAATCCGTTCGATATTGTGCAGGCACCGGACGGCGAACCAGAATCCGATCCACTCGCTGCGGCAGCGAGGCGTTTTCAGGCCCTGATAGACGAGAACAATGATCGCACCCGTCGGTTCAACTCCGCGCGCAACGAAGCTGTTGCCATGCTAAAGGATCATTACGCAGCCGACGCGATGCGTCGGATCGATCGGTTTGCACTTGAGGCCCGAATTGGTGCTCAGAAGAAAGCTGTAACGGACTCTGAAGCGGCCCTTGTTGCCCTTGATCTGGAGATCGCCAACCTTCAGGCGGAACTCTCAAACGCGACCAAAGGTGCGGAAGCCATCAACGAGACCCTTCGGCGATTTTTCGGGAAAGCCGATATTCAGGTTAAAGTCACTGACAGCGACCGTTTTCAGCTGATGCGCGGCGAAGCACCTGCCCGAAACTTGAGCGAAGGCGAGCGAACGGCGATCGCTTTCTGTTACTTCATCACCAAGCTGCTCGAAAACGGAAACAATCTCTCGCAGACCATCGTCTATATCGACGATCCGATATCGAGCCTTGATGCGCACCATCTTCTGCACGTTTGCGCATTCATCAGAACCACATTTTACCGGTTCAACGAAGGGGCGCCCAAACCCGTCAGCATGAATGTCTGGCCAGGCAACTGTTCATCTCGACCCACAGCCATGAGTTTTTCAATCTCATGCTGGACTGGATGAGGAAGATGACTGATCAGATGTATCGGACATATCTCGTTGAGCGGACGGACGCGAATGGCCTTGTCGCTTCGAAGATTATTCCATGCCCTGACAGCATTCAGAAATATCGCTCCGAGTACCTCTACATCTTTCACCAGATTGCCGGCTACGCCGAGAACCCCCAGAACGATCATCAGATCATCTTCAATCTCGGCAACATGGCGAGGAGATTCATCGAAGGGTACGCTTCGTTTAAGTTCCTCGAGCACGTTAACATAGATAGCAGTATTGATCGTCTCATCACCGATCCGGTCGATGCCGAGCGCGCCCGCAAATTTATGCATTTCTATTCTCACACGCTTTCGAGAAGTGCCGGAATGCGTTTACCAGACATGAGTGAGGCGCAAGCAATTGTTATATTAATCCTGGATGCCGTGCGGAACCACGACCCCGTTCATTACGGCTCGCTTGAAGCAACACGCTGACACCCTTCATCGAGCCTGGGTGACTGGCGTTGCCGAACGACCAGTCGCCTGTGAGCGAATGGCAGTTATCCGCTGCAGTCGCTCCGATAGCGGACGGTCTGCAGTTGGCCCAAGAGGCGACCTTCGCGATCAGCTTGAGGAGATGGTCTTCTGATGCCGCGAAAGGAGGCATTGGACGGATAATTCGAGCGGCAGCAGTGGCGGAACCATACGGAACGATACGGGAAGGTTCATGGATAGGTGCCACGAAAAACTCAACGAAATCAAAGATCTGAATACGTCCTCCGGGCCCACCAAAATTATTCAATATCAACCAGTTATGGTCAACTTCGCTTAGAAGTGGGCCAATCTAGATTCTATGGCCCAGGAGTCACGTGCATCGACTCAATCCATGAGCGGGAAGGGCGACTTTTGCCTGCTCTTAAATTCTATTGTCGTCCTGTTCGTCAGTCTGGTTTGTGCAGCCATGTATAGTCCAGCTATTTCAAGGCTGGAAAGACGCTTGGGCGACGCGTGCGGCAAAAGGCGGTAACGACGTGCGAATGGGATGGTTGGCGCGACCGATCGAGAATGCCGCGGCGGCAAAGTAAGCTGGTGGCAACACAGCTGGGCGTACTGCCAGCAGGCGAGAGGCACAGCCGTTGCTCGCTGCTCAAAGCGGCGCCTTCCGACGTTCGCGGGATATCACCCATGCTCGCAACGGGTCTGCCATAGACTTTCGCATCGCCTGACCGATGCTTCCGTCCGATGGTGGCGCCCGCCGAGGCGGCGATACTTCCTCCCGTAGACGCCAGGTGGCGGTCCATGGAGGCTCATGCCAAATCCACGGGCGCCAGCGGCGGAGGTGGCCGATACGGCCGTGGTCAGCAGGAGACAAACATGACCCTGGACAACATTTCACACCCCTCGATCCAGCATTGCGCCGACAGCCTGAACGCGAAGCACGGCAACGGTAGACCGGAGCCCGAATTGGTTCCGTCGCGCTACGCACTGCAGGTCGGCGACATCGATGTGCTGATCGTCAGCGATGGAGTGCTGCCGATACCAGCCCCGGTTATGGCATACAACGTCGACCCGGCCGTCCGGGCGGCCTGGCTGGACGACATGTTCCTGCCGCCGGACGTGCTCGAGTGGCCGCTGAACGTGGTGGTCGTGCGCAGCGGCGGCCAGACCATACTCGTGGACGCCGGGCTGGGGGCGGACCCGGACTTGCACTTGCCGAGGGCCGGGCGGTTGGTCTCACGACTGGAGGCAGCCGGCATCGATCTCGCATCCGTCACCGACGTGGTGCTGACCCATATGCATATGGACCATATCGGCGGGCTGCTCATCGACGGGGTGAAGGACCAGCTGCGTCCGGATCTGCGGATTCACGTGGCGGCCGCCGAGCTCAAGTTCTGGGAGTCGCCCGATTTCTCCCGCGCCTCCATGCCAACGGGGTTCCCGGATGCGCTTCGGCGGGCGGCCAAGCGGTTCGTGAACGAGTACCGCAGCCAGTTGCGGCCGTTTGAGACGGAGCACGAGGTGGCGCCGGGGGTGGTTGTCACGCTCACTGGCGGCCACACCCCCGGGCACAGCGTGGTCCGCCTGGCGTCCGGCGGCGATAGGCTGACCTTCGCCGGCGACGCCGTGTTCCAGGTCGGGTTCGACCAACCCGACTGGCACAACGGCTTCGAACACGACCCTGAGGAGGCGGCCCGCGTCCGCATCAATCTTTTGCGGGAGCTGGCCGCGACCCGTGAGCCGCTGGTGGCCACTCACCTGCCATTCCCTTCCATCTGCCATGTGGCGGTGGACGGCGATGTCTTTCGTTGTGTACCGGCTGTCTGGGACTACTGACCCGCTTGTCGGGTCAGAGCCGCACCAGGTCGGATCGAGACTTATCACGCCATGATCGTGTGCTCGTGCAATGTGTTGAGCGATCAGGATGTCCGCTCCGCCGTCAAGGCGGAGCGGACGTGCTCGATCCGCCAGGTCTATGGCTGTCTCGGCTGCAGCGCCCAGTGCGGCCGTTGCGCGCGTACTATCCGACGCATCATTGACGAGGCGCTCGGCAGCGCCCGTGCGGCATCCTGCAACGGCGGCGCTCCTGACTCGGCCACCTCGGCCGTCCGGCGCAGCCTTTCAGTCAGGAACCCATAGACCAACGTATCGGACGCATGCGTCCTCGGCGTGATAGTTCGAACACTGGAAAGGCTGGCATGCTTGGGTCCTCCACAACCCAACCAAGGAGCATCGGAAATGACGCTCGGATTCGTTCTTTCGAGGATGCTGCAGATCTTCCTGAGGGTCTGGGCCGTCGACACGACGGCGAAGCCGGTTAGGCGCGGCGGTAACGGGTTTGCTCGCGCGATGGTCCCGCCGATCTACTTACGCGTCCCGTCGAGGAAGGTTCGTGACCGCGAGTGAACCGGCTCATCCGTGTTAAAGGGCGGCTGGCCAAGGAGCGCCGGCCGATATCGATACCGGCAATTTCAAAACCAGAGGCACTCCGATGAGCGGTGGGCATTCCACCTATATTCTCAAGACCAGGATCGGACGCTGGTTCGACGCCCGCCTGCCGGTGCCGCGCCTGGTGCATGATCAGTTCATCGTCTACCCGGTTCCGCGCAACCTGAACTACGCCTATTCGTTCGGCGGCATCCTGTCGATGATGCTGGCCGCGCAGATCGTTACCGGCGTCGTGCTGGCCATGCACTACGCGGCCGACACGACACTGGCCTTCAATTCCGTAGACAAGATCATGCGCGACGTGAATTCCGGCTGGCTGTTGCGCTACCTGCACTCCAACGGCGCGTCGTTCTTCTTCATCGCGGTCTACGTCCATGTCTCCCGTGGCCTCTATTACGGCTCCTACAAGGCGCCGCGCGAACTGCTGTGGGTCCTCGGCTGCACCAACCTTCTGTTGATGATGGCTACGGCGTTCATGGGTTACGTGCTGCCTTGGGGACAAATGTCGTTCTGGGGCGCGACCGTCATCACCGGCTTCTTCAGCGCCATTCCGCTGGTCGGCGAATGGATCCAGCAGCTTCTGCTCGGCGGCTTTGCGGTGGACAATCCGACTCTAAACCGCTTCTTTGCGCTGCATTACCTGCTGCCGTTCATGCTGACGGGCGTCGTCATCCTGCACATCTGGGCGCTTCACGTCGCCGGCCAGACCAATCCGGCAGGCATCGACGTGAAGTCAAAAACCGACGTCGTGGACTTCACGCCCCATGCCACAATGAAAGATGTGCTCGGGGCCGTGGTGTTCCTGCTCGCCTTTGCTTACTTCGTGTTCTACGTGCCGAACTATCTCGGGCATCCAGACAACTACACCGCCGCCGACCCGCTGAAGACGCCGGCGCATATCGTGCCCGAGTGGTACTTCCTGCCCTTCTACGCGATCCTGCGCGCCGTCACCTTCAACATCGGGCCGGTCGACTCGAAGCTCGGCGGGGTGCTCGCCATGTTCGGCGCCATCGCCGTGTTGTTCTTCGTGCCCTGGCTCGACACGTCGAAGGTGCGCTCGGCCGTCTACCGGCCCTGGTACAGGCGGTTCTTCTGGCTGTTTGTCGCCAACGCCCTCTTCCTTGGCTGGCTGGGGTCCAAGCCGGCGGAAGGCTGGTATATCCCCGCCATGCAGGTGTCGACCCTCTACTACTTCGCGTTCTTTCTCGTCGTCATGCCGCTGCTGGGCGCGATCGAGACGCCGCGCCGGCTGCCGAACTCAATAACCGAAGCGATCCTGGAGAAAGGCAAGGATTAACACCGAAGGATCGCTCGTCATGCTCCGAGGCGAGGATTGTGCGAGGGTTTTATGGATTCGGATCCGGTCACGAGCTGGTGGAATGCTCCCCATCTCTACATGGTGCTGGTCGGTCTCGCCGGCATAGTCGTTTGGCACGTCATTCCGCGGCGGCTCTCCACCACCAGGCTGATTGTCCAGATCGCATTCTTCCTTACCATGTCGGTCCTGCTGCTTGACGGAGCCGTGCTCCCCTACGAACCGATACGGGGCACCGAGACAACCGCTAGCGCAATCCTCGTCGGTTCGGCCAAGTTGCTGTGGTGGGTTCACCTCGCCTGGGCGCTGATCGGGTTTGTCCGCATCTATCTCGTGTTCGAGCGAAAGCCGCGCGAGGCGCGCCTTCTGCAGGACCTCGTCGTCGGCGCCGTCTATGTTGGGATGCTGCTGTCCATCCTGGCTTTCGTCTTCGGTGCGCCGGTCGGAACGCTGATCGCCACCTCGGGCGTCTTTGCCATCGTACTCGGACTGGCGCTCCAGAATACGCTGAGCGATGTCTTTTCGGGCATCGCACTCACCCTCGGCCGACCTTATGTGCTTGGGGACTGGATCGTTCTGAGCGACGGCACCGAAGGCCGCGTCGTGGAGACCAACTGGCGATCGACCCACCTGCTCACTTTGGCGCACAACGTGGTGGCGCTGCCGAACAGCTTCCTCGCGAAGCTAGGGCTGACCAATGTCAGCAGCCCTGAGGAGAGCCATGGGCTGTCCGTCACGATAAGATTGGCGCCGACCAAGATGCCGGCGATCGTCGCGGACGTCATGAACGCGGCCTTACAAAGCAGCAACACAATACTGAGGGAGCCGCCGCCAGTGGTCGCCATCAAAGCCCTGGATGCGACGGCGATCGAGGTCGATTTGTTTTTTCGGGTCGCAAATGTTGGCCAGCGTATTCCAGCGACGAACGAAATCTTCGATCTTGTCTACCGTCATTCCAAGTCCGCGGGTTTGCGGCTGGCAATGCCACCCTCCTCTTCGATTCTCATGAATGACTTGCCGAACGAAGAGACGGCAAATCTCGCAGAAGTCACGCCGATCAAGCTTATAAATGCCATACCAGTATTCTCGCGGTTGACGGACAACGAAAAAGAAGCCCTCGCGGCAACGGTTACGGTGCGCACCTATCGCAAGGGCGACATCATAGCACGACAGGGAGAGATGCTGCCCTCCCTCATGATTGTTCGGACGGGCATCATTGTCCGAGAGCGCGGCGAAGATGACGCCCAGCCGCAGGAGATCGGCCACCTCGCTCCCGGCGACTTTTTCGGAGAGACCGGTCTGCTCGCGGGCATTGGCGAGACCTCGACCTTGCGCGCGATGAGCCACGTCGTGGTCTACGAGATTGACCAGCAAAGCTTCGCGCCCCTGCTGCTCGACCGGCCCGAAATGGCTGAAGATCTTGCGGCGGTCCTCTCAGCCAGAATGTCCCTCGGCGGTAGCCGCACCGGACAAGAGCACACGGATTCGAAATTCGCGCTGCTCAAAGCCATGCAGACGATCTTTTACCCAATACCGTTCCGGCGCGGTTTAAGCGCCGGCAGACCGGGCGCACAAGAAGGGAGGTAGGCATGAGCATCCGACAAACCGGCGTCACAGATATCGTTTTGCCGGTGTCCAGTGAACCGGTGAGCGGTTTCAAGGTACGGCGCGTATTGCCCTCCAGGTATTGGGCGAATGGTCGGCCCCTTTGTCCTCTTCGAGCAGATGGGGCCAGCCGTGTTCAATACCACCAGGGTTTGGACGCGAGACCGCATTCCCATACAGGCTTGGCGGCCATGACCTACCTGGTCGATGGGAGATCGTCCACCGGGACAGTCTCGGTAAGGTGCAGGCTCTCGCCCCGGTGAAGTCAGCTGGATCCGAGAGGCATACCCATAATATGAGGATGCTGGTCATCGAACTCTCCTCCTGGCTTGCTGTTAATCCTGCCGGGCCTCCATGGCGGGCAGGCGCAATATCACTGTCGTGCCCGAGCCGACGGCGCTTTCGATATCGACCCGCCCGCCGTGGCGCTCGGCAAAATGCTTCACCATCGGCAGGCCGACGCCGCCCAGGCCAGTGCCCTTGGTGGTGAAAAAGAGATCGAAGGCGTGGAGCACGGTCTCCCGCGTCATTCCGATTCCACTGTCTTCGATACGGAGCTCGACGACGGTGCCAGGATCCTGAACGACCGCGGCGGCGTTTATCGAGATCAACCCGCCGTACGGCATCGCGTCGCGCGCGTTGAATACGAGATTCAAGACCGCGTTCTGCAAACCCAGCGGATTGCATTTCGCAGCGGGTAGATCGCGCCCAACGCGAACTTCGAGACGAACGTTCGTCTCCCATGCGCTTCGGACAAGGTTTTCGAGCTCGGCCAAGCAGGCGCCCACGCTCGCATGTTCCGGCGCTCGATGACTTGCCGCGGCCCGACCGTCTCCCTGACAAGTGCGGCAGCTTGCTGCAGGGCGGTCCTGGCGCTGGCGATTACGGGGTCGAGAGCTGGAGCCGTCGAGACGCTCGGGTCGCGGGCGACCCGATTCAGTGCAGATGAAGCGACCTGAATAAGATTGCCCAGATCATGAACAATGCCGGCCGTCGACTGCTCTGCCGGCGGGTCGGACAGGGGAACATCAGTAGTTCGGTCAAAGACATGATTGTCGGCCGTGCTTGATCTTGTTTTCCGCGCCTGACATTTTCATGCCCTCTTTTGTTCGGTCGACCCTGGCAATCCGGTCGTGTGAGGACACTATATTGAGGAGCATTTCCGGGTCGATTGGATGGAGGACGAGGGCGAGCCATACGGCGGTATATGTCTCGCTGCAGTTTTCGCCGGATTGATCGCCATGGCGGCGCTGCCTTGCCCCGGCGATGCATTCGATCGATGCCGGGAACCTACCCGTGCGCCGACCACCGGCTACAGCTGCCACTCCCCCGGGTGCATCATCCTAGACTTTCGGATCGCCTGACCGAGCCGTCCGTCGAATATTTTCGCGCGCCAAGTGGGCGCATTCTTCTCGGTATCGGACGACCCGCCGCACAGGAGAAGACACGTGCACAAGATCATCAGAGCTCTGGCCCTTGTTTACGCATGTTGCGTGTCAGACAGCGCGACGACGCAGGCCGCGGACCATCAGGCAAAACCGACGATCGTGCTGGTGCACGGGGCCTTTGCTGAATCGTCGAGCTGGAACGGCGTCATCGCCGAGCTCAACCGGGAGGGTTTCCGGACCATCGCTGCGGCCAACCCACTTCGCGGCGTTGCAAGCGATGCGGCCGCCGTATCGGCCGTCATCGGATCCATCGGCGGACCGGTCGTCCTGGTCGGCCATTCTTACGGCGGGCCAGTCATCACCGAGGCAGCTAACGGGAAGAACAATGTGAAAGCGCTGGTCTATGTGGCCGGATTCGCCCCGGACAAAGGCGAGTCCAGTCTCACGCTTTCGGGGAAGTTCCCAGGCAGCACGCTTGGCGAGGCGCTCCTGCCGGTGGCGCGGCCGGATGGAGGACAGGACCTCTACATCCAGCCGGAAAAGTTTCACCTGCAGTTCGCGGCCGATGTGACGGCAGCGCAGGCCAGCCTGATGGCGGCGACACAACGCCCGGTGGCTGACGCCGCCCTGGCAGAACCCTCCGGCGCGCCTTCTTGGAAGACAATTCCATCCTACGCGATCTACGGCTCGGCGGATCGGAATATCCCGCCGGCGGTCATGAAGTTCATGGCCGAGCGCGCGCATTCGGTGAAGACCATCGTCGTCGAGGGCGGGTCGCACGCGCTGATGGTCTCGCGTCCAGAAGCGATCGCCTTGCTCATAGAGGAAGCTGCATCGGCGCAGTGACGAAACCGGTCGCCTCGCGCCGGCTGCATTCAACAAGTGCAAGCCCCCAGGAGACATCGACATGAAAATCGTGGTCATTGGCGGCACTCGGTACATCCGGTTAGCGACCGTCGAGAGGTTGCGTCAGCAGGGGCACGACGTCGTGGCGGCGTCGCCGCAACGTCGTGCCCTCACAACAGCGGCACCTCATGATCCCGGCCACGCTGGCAGACCTCTTCGGGAATTCCTCGAGAACACCGCCTCCGTCCTGCGCCACCTATGGCACGGCCGACAGCTTTGGCTTCGGCTACTACGGCAGCGCCTCGGAGGTCCTGGGTTGGGGCCAAGCGAGGGAAGGCTGCGAAGACAGTGTCGCTTGAGCCAAGCCCTTGCGCTGGCGGTCGAGCGAGTCGCGGACGCGCGTCGCTCTCATCGAGGAATTCAGGGCCGGCACGGTTAGAGCCGCCGGCGTTGTTCCAAGTAGTTTTTTCGAAGTCAGAACAGGAGAATGAAATGAAAATCGTAATCATCGGTGGCACCGGACTTATCGGCTCCAAGACCGTCGCAAGGCTGAGCGTGAAGGGCCACGACGTGTTGGCGGCGTCGCCAAGTGGCGGCGTCAACACCTTCACCGGTGAAGGATTGGATAAGGCTCTTGCCGGGGCGGATGTTGTCATCGACCTCGCCAATTCGCCGTCGTTCGAGGACAAGGCCGTTCTCGAGTTCTTCGAAACAGCCGGAAAGAACCTGCTCGCGGCAGAGAAGGCCGCCGGCGTGAAGCATCACATTGCGCTCTCGGTAGTCGGGGCGGAGCGCCTGCCCCGGAGCGGCTACCTGCGTGCTAAGATGGCTCAGGAGAAGCTGATCAGGGAGTCGGGAATTCCCTACACGATCGTTCACTCGACCCAGTTCTTCGAGTTCCTTGGCGGCATTGTGCAGTCGGCAACCGTCGGCGACACGGTCTCGGTATCGTCGGCCTACTTCCAACCCATCGCCGCCGACGATGTTGCAGAGGTGATGGCTGACGTGGCGCTCTCCCAGCCGATTAACGGCGTGATGGAGATCGGCGGCCCCGAGCCCTTCCGCATGAACGAACTGGTCTTGCGTTTTCTGCAGCTCGCCAACGATCCCAGGAAGGTGATCGGTGATCCTCATGCGCTCTATTTCGGGACCGAGCTAGACGACCGATCGCTTGTCCCGGGCGCGGGCGCCCGCATCGGTTCGACGCCGTTCGAAGACTGGTTCGACCACGCCCCGTCTCGGCGAAGCGGTGTTGCGGCGTAACGGCGGCATCTGAAGACAACCCGCAAGGGAAACGACGATGGACCACAAGCTGCCCATTGCGCCTCAGGCAAGTCGCCGAGCCCTCCTCCTCGGCGCAGCGGCCGCCGGCATTGCAACCGGCCTGCCCAAATATGCGCTCGGGCAGGGGACAGCCGGCCAGGAATCGAACTCATCCATCTCTCAAGAAGGATCGAAAGATATGAGCACTATCACCACCAAGGATGGCACCGAGATCTACTACAAGGACTGGGGTCCGAAGGATGCTCAACCGATCGTCTTCCACCACGGCTGGCCGCTCAGCGCCGACGACTGGGACACGCAGATGCTTTTCTTCGTCGGGCATGGATATCGCACCATAGCCCATGACCGGCGCGGGCACGGCCGTTCCGCGCAGGTGAGCGACGGTCACGATATGGATCACTATGCTGCCGACGCGGCGGCGGTGATCGAGCATCTCGGCCTGAGGGACGCAATCCACGTCGGCCACTCGACCGGCGGCGGCGAAGCCGCTCATTACGTCGCCCGCCACGGCAACCGGCGCACCGCGAAGCTCGTCCTCATCGGCGCGGTGCCGCCAATCATGGTGAAGACGCCGGCCAATCCTGGCGGCCTTCCGATCGAAGTGTTCGACGGGCTGCGCGGGTCGCTCGCCGACAACCGCGCGCAGTTCTACATCGATTTCCCATCGGGCCCCTTCTACAGCTTCAATCGGCCGGGCGCGAAAGCGATCCCGGGCATCATCCAGAACTGGTGGCGGCAGGGCATGATGGGCAGCGCCAAGGCGCACTACGACGGCATCAAGGCCTTTTCGGAAACCGATTTCACCGACGACCTCAAGATCATCGACGTGCCGACACTCGTCATGCACGGCACGGACGATCAGATCGTGCCCATTGCCGATTCCGCGCCGTTATCCGCAAAGCTTCTGAAGAACGGCACGCTCAAGATCTATGAGGGCTTTCCGCACGGGATGTGTACCACGCATGCCGATGTGGTGAACGCCGACTTGCTCACCTTCATCAGGTCGTAGGCTCGCGCCGTGTCCTGAGGCGAGAGCCCGATCGCCGGCCGTCCTCCCCTCCGGCCGGCGATCACCCCAATCTCAACCGCAAACTGGAGTCAGACAAATGATCCGGAGCATACTCTACAGCACCGCCGCTCTCGCGGCGTTCATCGCCACCGCCGCGCTGGCCGACAATACGGCTGGCGCTTTCAAAAACGTGAAGCTCGTTTATGATCAGCCGCTTCCGAACGTGCCCGGCAAGAGCATGAGAGGTGTGCTTGTCGACTATGAGCCAGGCGGCAACTCGCCCGCGCATCTCCATCCCAAATCTGCCTTCATCTACGCCACGGTTCTCGAAGGGGCGATCAAGAGTCAGGTCAATGATGGCCCGGTGGTCACCTATCGCGCCGGCGAGAGCTGGTCCGAATATCCCGGCGATCGTCACCGCGTCAGCCAGAATGCCAGCGCGACTGACCCCGCCCGGCTGCTGGCTGTCTTCATCGTCGACACCGGCGAGACCGAACTTGTGCTCCCCTACGAAGAATAAGATCGGAATCTATCGCCCTGTTTGAACAGGAAAGCGCCGCGCCGCCGGAGCGTTTGAAGCGCCTGGCGGCACGGCACGCAACCAAGGACGGCGCAATGCTCATCGGCAAACTGCATGCCTTCACGTCGTCGCGCCTGGCCGTGATCGACTTGGATGCAACGGTGCAAGCGGCCGCCCTTTCACTGTCCAGGCCTGGCATCGGCCTCGTTGTGGTATGCAATGCAGGCGGAGGCGCGGAGGGTGTGCTCAGCAAATCCGATCTCGTGCGCCATCTCGCCGGCCCGTGGTCCAAGACACCGCCAGTGTCCGACCTGATGAACAGATCCATTGTCTCCTGCAGTCCGCAGGACGATGTCCACGACGTATGGCAGACCATGGCGGCGCGAAGCTTGCAGAACATTCCGGTAATCGACGTCGGCGCCAGGCCTCTCGGCATACTGGACATACGCGACGCGATGAAAGTGTTGTTCGAGCAGGAAGAAATGCAGGAGCGGATGCTCTTCAATTATGTCACCGGGGTCGGCTACCGCTAACGGTTTTTGCCGCGCCTCCTCCAGGCATATCCCGAAAAGGATCGTTGAACATGAAACTATACTACAGCCCGCTTGCGTGCAGTTTGGCCGATCACATCGCCCTACTCGAAGCTGGCGCGCCATTCGAGCGGGAGAGCGTTAACCTGAAGACCAAGCGGACGGCATCGGGGGCCGATTTCAACGCTGTAACGCGAAAGGGCTACGTTCCGGCGCTGGTGCTGGACAGCGGAGAAATCCTCACCGAGAACATCGCCGTCCTCGATTGGCTCGCTACGGAGTATCCAACGCTCGGTATTCCAGGAAACCTTGGCCGCACGCGCGTGTTAGAAGCGCTGGTTTTCATCTCGACCGAGGTGCACCGCAGCTTCAAGCCGATGTGGCATGCCAGCAGCGAAACCCAAAAGGCGCAGGCAAGAGCGACGATCTCCAAGCTGCTGGACATACTTTCGGAGAGGCTTGCGGGCAACTACCTGTTTGGCGCAACGCCCAGCGTCGCGGATTTCTATCTGTTCGTGATGCTCTTGTGGGCCGAGCGCTTTGATGTCGGCATTCCCCCGCCATTCGTTGTATTGCGTCGCCGCATGGCGAGCCGTCCGGCGGTGCAAGCCGCCATGCGGCAAGAGGGCCTGATCTCATTGATAGACAGTGAAGCGAATGCTCACACGCGTGAAGAGTGCGATCATGTCACTGGATAACAAGGTTGTCATTATCACCGGAGGAAGCTCCGGCATCGGCCGCGCCGCTGCCCTGAGTTTTGCCAGGCAAGGTGCAAAGGTCCTCATCACGGGACGCCGCCCAGCAATGGTGGAGGAAGCGGCCGCTGAGCACCCGAATATAACGAGCCTCGTCGCCGACGCTGCGAAGCCCGAGGATGCCCCTCGCACCATTGCGAAGGCAATCGACACATGGGGACGTCTGGACATCCTCGTAAACAATGCCGGCGCTGGCGCTCTCTTGCCTCTGGGCGATGCTGCCGCTGAGCGGATCACGGACATCTTCGCGGTGAACGTCGTTGGCCCAAGCCTGCTAGCGTCGGCAGCCCTTCCGCATCTGACGGCGGCGAAGGGAGCGATCATAAACATATCGAGCACGTTCGGTCACAAGCCCGCGGCGGATCTGTCCCATTACGCCGCCAGCAAGGCAGCGCTCGAACACCTGACGCGCTGCTGGGCGCTCGAACTCGCGCCACAGGGAGTGCGGGTCAACGCCATCGCTGCCGGTCCAACCGAATCGGGAGCACTGACGGGTATGATGGGGCTCTCTCTGGAACATGCAGCGGTTATCGAGGAAGCGGAGCGAGAGCAGATACCGCTCAAACGACGTGGCAGTCCGGACGACGTAGCCAGGTGGATCGTGCATCTCACCGATTCGGCGTCCGAGTGGGTGACCGGGCAGGTAATCGCCGTGGATGGGGGCCTTGGCCTCACATGACGCACGTGCCGACGAACAGCCGGTCGAAAATCGCCGAGGAGACTATAGATATGAACCGAGCCAGCGGTCGAATCCTTGGAGGAGTTTTGGTTCCCGATACGCCGCTTGTGCAACAGGCCCTCGACTATGCTCGGCACGAATGCGAATCCTATCTGTTCAATCATGTCGTCCGTTCTTGGCTATTCGCGGCGCGGATTGGACAGCTTCGGAACATCGATCACGATGCGGAAGTCGTCGCCCTGGGGACGCTGTTGCATGACATCACGCTCAACGAGCGCTTTAACGGCCCGCGCCGCTTCGAAGTCGAAGGCGCCGATTTAGCCCGGATCTTCGCACAGCAAGGCGGTGTCGACGAGCGCCGAGCCCAGCTGATCTGGGACAGCGTCGCCCTAAACTCGACACCGTCGATAGGCCTCTACAAGGAGGCAGAGGTGGCGCTCTGTACTGCCGGCATCTGCCTGGATGTGATCGGCCTGCAATACGAGCTTGTCCCTGCAGCGGAGATCGCAAGGATCATCGAGGAATTCCCGCGGCTCAAGATGAAGCGTCGCATGACCCGGTGCTTCTGTCACATCGCCGAGGCCAGGCCGGAAACGACCTACGACAATTTCGTCCGGGATTTCGGTGAACGCTATGTATCTGGATACCGATCTCCTTCTTCCGTCGATCTCGTGTCGAACGCGCCATTTGAAGGTTGAACACGGCTGGAGCCGGATTGTCCGGATTCGTCGTACCCGGCGAATTCGGCTGTCTACCTTCGCCCATGGCCGGCGACTCGTGCCCTTCCGGTGAGCCGTTGCCGGAACTGTTTCATGCCGCAGTCCTGGCCCCGCCGACCTCGCGTATCGAGGCCGGCAGCGTGTCCCATGCCCGGATCAGTTCGCCGATGGAAGCGGCCTCCATCTTGCGCATGACGTTGCCGCGGTGCAGCTTCACCGTCACTTCGCTGATGCCGAGATCGAAGGCGATCTGCTTGTTGAGGCGCCCCCGCGCAACCTGACAAAGAACCTCCCGCTCGCGTGGCGTCAGCGTCTCGACGCGTTCGATGTTGCGCTTGACGACTGCTGATGCAACTCGCTGCGCGGCATCCATGGCGACACCCTCAATTACGGCGTCGAGCAGCGTCTGGTCCCGCACCGGCTTCGTGAGGAAGTCCACCGCACCGGCCTTCATCGCCTGCACGGTCATTGCAATGTCGCCATGCCCGGTCAGGAAGATGACCGGCTTGGGGTTGCCCGTTTGGGCCAGATGACGTTGCAGGTCGAGGCCGCTCGCTCCCGGCATGCGCACATCGAGGATCAGACAACCGGCGCTATCTAGTAGATCGGTATCGAGCAACTCGCGCGTCGAGCTGAAACAGACAGGCCGGAACCCGGCGGAAAGTATCAATTCGAACAGCGCTTCCCGAACAGACGCATCGTCATCCACAATGATGACGAGTGGCTGCTCCGCTTCGCTCCTGCGCTGTGATGACAACGGCGCCGATCTCCGTAACTGCGGCGGCTGCTCAACTCTCATGCTCACCTCCATTTTTCGATTTGCGTAATGCATTGCCGATGGCTGCCAGCATGACCTGCGCATCGAAGGGCTTACGGAAGCACTCGCTGACGCACTGGGCTCTGTCCGCATCGGCAACCTCGTGGCGCCCGGTGATCAGGAACACCGGCAGGTCCGGACGCACCTTCTTCACCAGATCACAAAGTTCGAAGCCGTCCATGCCGGGCATCCCGATGTCGGTGATGAGCACGTCAAGGCCGGACAGCCCGCTGATGAGCAATGCTCGCGCTGACGAGAAGCTGCGGGCCGCATAGCCGGCGGACTCCAGCAGATCCTCCAACGACTCGAGTAGCCTTGGATCGTCATCGACAACCGCCACGACAGGTTTTCCCTTGGTCATGCCCGGTTCACTCCCGCTCGGCGTGAGTGGGTGATCGGTATCTCCAATCGCTCCGCGATCCGCACGAGATCGGCGAGCGACGACGCCGCCATTTTCTGCATCACGTTCCTTCTATGGATTTCCAGCGTAACTTCGCTGATCCCTAGCTCGGCGGCCGCCTGCTTATTGAGCAGACCGCTCACGACAAGCGGCAGCACCTCGCGTTCGCGTGGCGTCAGCTCGCGATAGCGTCGCTTTAGCAAGTCCAGTTCAGCCCGCGCGGACCTGCTTTCCCGATCCTCGGCGATCGCCGCCTCGATTGCAGCCATGAGATCCGCATCGCTGAAAGGCTTGGTGAGAAAGTCCACGGCGCCATGCTTGATCGCCCGGACGGAGGACGGGATGTCGCCGTGCCCTGTTATGAAAACGATCGGCGGATGATCTCCCTTTGCGATCTGCCTCTGCAGATCGAGGCCGTTGATGTCAGGCAGCTCGACGTCGAGGATGAGGCATGCCGGGACGTTCGGTTTATCCGCACCGATGTATTCGCCTGCCGATCCGAACGCAGCGGCGCGGATGCCGTGCGAATCCAGCAGTTCGGTCAGCGCCTCCCGCAGGCGCGCATCGTCGTCTACGATGAAGACGATATGGTCATCCGTGGTCATGGCACTGCTTTCACGTCAATCGGCAAGGTGAAGGCCAACGTCGCTCCCTGCGGTTCGTTCGTCTCCGCCCACAAGCGTCCGCCGTGCGATTCGACGATCGAACGGCAGATCGCGAGCCCCATGCCCATCCCGTTCCCCTTCGTCGTGAAGAACGGTTCAAATATCTTGTCGGGAAACTTGATCCCCGCGCCGCGATCACTGATCTCCGTTTGGATCACGTCTCCCACGCGGCGCACTCGCACGCCAAGAACTCGGTCACCTTCGAGGGAGTCCATCGCATCCATGCCGTTGCGAATGAGGTTCACCAGAACCTGCTGGATGTGTACGCGATCCAGCGCGACAAGCGGCAGGCCGCTTTCGACATCGACATCCATGCGGACACGCCGCCGCGCCGCCTCCTCGGCCATGAGATTGCGCGCGTTGAGGACGATACTGAAGAGTTCCGAGTTGTCCCTGGGCTCCACTGCTCGCTTGAACAAGCCGCGGATGCGTCTCACGACGTCGGCGGCGGCGTTGGCGTCGCGTGTGATGCGCTCCACCGTCTTTTGCGCGCGTTCGAGATTGGGCGGATCTGCCGTCAACCAACGCTGGCAGGCATGCGAGTTCGCCACCACGGCCGCCAGCGGCTGGTTCACCTCATGCGCGATGGAAGCAGACAGTTCCGCCAGGCTCGCCGACTGGCTCGCACGTGCGAGGCTCTCTTGCGCCAAACGCAGCTCTTCTTGCGCCCGGACTTCACCGTCGATGTCGATGGAAATGGCGTACCATTGCACAACCGCTCCGCTCTGGTCCCGCACCGGTTCCCCGCGGCCATCAACCCAGCGATAGACGCCGTCCGCGCGACGCATACGATACTTCATCGAGTACGGCTCGCCTGTGGCGAGCGACTGGCGAACCGTGTCGAGCAGGCGTGCTGAATCTTCCGGATGGACGAGAGTCCGTATGGCGGCCGCCAACCGGCTCGTGTCCGGCATATCTAGTTGTGCTAAGTCGTTCAACCCGAAGAAGTCAAGCAAGCGCTTGTTGAAGAAGATCGGCTCCCCTTGGGGAGTCAGTCGCCTGATCTGGACCGGAACCATGTCGACGAGTTGGGAGAGTTCCCGCTCCCGCTCGCGCAATGCTTGCTGCGCGCGCACCTCGTCGTCGATATCGAGAGAAACGCCGTACCATTCCGTGATCTCGCCGTTTTCGTCGCGCCGAGGCTCTACCCGGCACTCGGCCCAACGATAGACGCCATCCTTTTCGCGCCATCGAAATCGCATCGCAGACTCATCGCCAGTTTCGAAACACCTCGATAGCGTGAGCTGCACTTCGGGAGCATCTTCGGGATGAACCAGTTCTTGCAGCAATCCTTCGATGCGCGGCTCCTCGAGAGCTTCGAAGTTTTTGATAACCGAGCGGAAATGGTCCTGGTATCGCTTGTTGAAGTAGACCGGCCCACCGGTAGGTTTTGCACTCCAGATGCGGACTGGAACGGCGTCGATCATCTCCTGAAGCTGCCGCTCGCTGCGCCGCAGCGCCTCTTCGGCGTGCATCTGATCGTCGATGTCGTGACAGATGCCGTACCACTGGACGATGAGTCCGTCCTCATCCCGCAATGGCTCGGCGCGGCTCGACATCCAGCGATAGATTCCGTCGAAACGGCGCAAGCGATATCGCATTGCAAAGACTTCGCCGGTAGCAAGGCAACGGCGGAGCGTGTCGCCGAAAGCTACCGCATCGTCCGGATGGACGGTCCCTATGACCGCCGTCAAGCGGCTCATGCCCAGTTTTTCCGTATCCGCCACGTCCAGGCCGAGGAAATCGACCATGCGCTTGTTGAAGAAAATCGGCTCGCCGTCAGGCATCAGACGCCAGACGTGGCTCGGAACCATATCGACGAGCTGCGAGAGCTCCCGCTCCCTGTCGCGCGATGTGACCAGCGCCAGCTGACGCTGCCGGGATATGGCCGCCACGATGAGCGCCGAAAATGCCGAGATGGCCAGGAAAAGCTGCAGCATGACCTGCCTTTCCCTCTGGGACTCGGGATCGCCGATAAACTGGCTGTCGCCGGATATCGTGAGCGCCATCGTGATCAGGGCGAGGAGCGTCAAGGCGACGGCGGCGCCCCTGAACTCGAAGCGCGCCGCCGCCCAAAGAAGGGGCGGCATGATGATGTAGGGGGTGGGCAGATAGACGTCGCTCAAGGAGAGCGCGCCGACTCCCAGAAAGATCAGACCCAGGACGCCGGCTTCCACCCGCTGCGCGGAAGAGAGTTGGGTCTTGCTGCGCCAATACCGGATCACGACCAGGGCCGGTGGCGCTACGAGCAGGATTCCGGTGGCGTCTCCAATCCAAAACAACGGCCATACCGCCGTGAAGGTTTGCGATTCTACGGCAAACCACGCAAGCGTCGCGCTTCCGATCGTCGCGCTTACCAGGGGCGCAACTCCGGCGCCCAGCACGACGAATGCGAGAACTTCCTGCAAGGCTTCCAGCCGAACCGGGCGCCCGCATGTCCGGTTCACCAGCGTTGCGCCGACAGCCGCGCCAAGGGCGTTGCCGACATAGATCAGGAAGCCAGCAGGCAGCGGACTGTGGAACCACACGAGCTGCGCGAACATCTCGGCCAGGCAGCCCGCCAATATCCACCACGGCCAACTGTAAGGAGAGGCGAGAATAAGCGTCGCGATGAAAACGCCGCCCGGAGGCCAAATGGAAACGGTTATGCCGGGGACGATTGCGAGCGCCTGGGCGAACCCGCAGCCTAGTACATATGCCGCGAAAAAAAGCCCCAGGTGCAGGAATTGGGGGCGCTGCGACCAGACGGACATCATCGGCTTCTCCTGCCGGGCAAAGAAGGGCTGGGGATTGTCAGCGATGGGTGTAGCACGTCTCCGCGATATCTGGGTTTGCGAACTCATGGCCCACTCTATTCCGGCCATTCCTTGGCTGCACCTCATGGAAATCCATGAGCCCAGCCGTTCCTAGTCTTCGGGATGATGCCGCCTAGACCAGTCGAGCGGAGACATGCCTTCTCGCATGATGGCTCGGTTGGGTTCATCCAGACATGATTTGCGGGCGATAAACCACCTTCAAGGAGACACTCATGAACGTCGCCACCAAGCCGCAAGCGCAGGCCGGAACCCAGAATGGGCCTCGCATCAACTGGGCTGAGCAATCTCCCGAACTCGTGATGAAGTTCACCGAGGTTGTCATGGCTCTCCGTGCAAGCTCGATCGAGGAGTCCATCCTCAATCTCGTCAATATTCGTGCTTCCCAGCTCAACGGCTGCTCCTTCTGCCTCGACATGCACGTCAAGCAGGCCAAGATGCACGGCGAGCGCGAACTGCGCCTCTACCACTTGGCGGCGTGGAGGGATTCGACCCTGTTCGCCCCGCGCGAGCGCGCCGCACTCGCATGGACGGAAGTCCTGACCAAGCTGCCGGACCAGGGCGTGCCGGACGAGATCTATGACCGCGTCCGCACGCAGCTGTCGGAGAAGGAGATTTCCGACCTCAGCTTCGCTGTCATGGCAATCAACTCGTGGAACCGCCTCAACGTCGGCTTCAAGACCGTGCCGGGTTCCGCCGATGCAATGTATGGCCTGGACAGGGCGGGGCTCAATTAACCGATTCCCGACCGGCGGCGCGGCCCTCGCCGTGTCGCCGCTGATCCGTGGCGGTGGCCATGACCCACCAGGGAGAGCGCCTTTCGAAAGCAATGCGTATCGCTGAATCGCCGCGGTCGGCTCCCACCGCCTTTGCTGCTCGTTCCATCTCACGGCAATACGAGAACTCACCCAGGCTTGGCCGGACACTTCGCCTTGCCTGCTCGGTAGTCGCAGCTCTGTTCCATCCCCCCCATCAGGTTTCGGGTTTCCGATGCCGGCTCGTCGCGCTCGGGCCCTGCCCAGATCATGGCTGCCAATCCAGCGACACCGTGCGCCGGGCCGGGCATCCATGATCGTGGCAGCCACGGCGAAGCACCAGCGGACAATCTCTCCACGACGTTTGTCAGGCTGGCAACCGCGCCTCTTCCACTTGCCTCGGATTCCCGTCGACGGGGACGCTCGAGGCCAAGTTTGGAGACGGCCAGCTCGGGGCCATATCGGGCGCCGGCGCGATCAGCATCGAGACCGCGGTCAGCTCCAGGGACGACTGTTCCGTGCGCTTCCTCATGTATCGGGCCAGGCCGACCTTGATCGTGACCAGCACGGGCGCGGCAACCACGAACAGCAGCGCGACTGCGTTGAACGCAGTGTCGAAGGCGATCACTGTGGACTGACCGGCGACGGCTCTGCCCAGCAGGCTCGTCGCTGCCCGGCCGGCTGCCGCGGGATCCATTCCTTTTGCCGCGAGCATGGTTGTCGTCGTCGCCAGACGCTCGCTGACCGCGGGAATGCCAGCCGTGACGTTGGCGCCAAGCACTGCGACATTCGCGGCGACGTTATTCTCGATCAACGTCTGCAGCCAGGCGACACCCATGAGTCCGCCAAGCTGGCGACCCGTGTTGAAGAGGCCTATGCCGGATGCGATGTTTTGGTCGTTGAGCTTGGTGAAGGCGATGAGGGTGATCGACAGGAACAGGAAGCCGAGGCCGAGGCCACGCAACAGGATGGCCGGCATCATGTCATCCGCGCCGCTCTCGATGGTCGAACCGGACAGCATCCACATCGCGACCATGATCATTAGGATTCCAAAGGGCACCGTGGCGATCGGAGGAACGTGGCGGGCCTGCATCACGAATGCAGCGAGGAGGAGGGCACCGATAAAAAGCGCGCCGCTTGGCAACAAAAGCAGACCCGCCTCGGTTGGCGTGAACGCGAGGACTGACACGGCGAATGACGGAATAAGGAACGCGCTCCCGAACAAGGCGGCGCCGGCGACGAAACTGACGATGAACGCGAAGGAGAAATCCTCCGACCGGAACAAGGTGAAATCCAGCAGGCCCTGGCCTTTGGCCATCGCCTGTTGGCCGATAAACGCCAGCAGTGCGGCCGTGCCGATCATTGTCAGCCACAGGATGCGGGATTCCTCGAACCAGTCCCATCGGCTGCCCTGGCTAAACACATAGGTGAAGCAGAAGAGTGTGGTGAAGACGAGCGAGAAGCCGATCCAGTCGAACGGTCGGCGTGCGACTTTGACGGGCGCTGGGCAGTCCGCGAGCAGCAGGAAACCGGCCGCTGCCAGCGACACTGGAACGACACTGAAGAAGATCCACATCCATGACTGGCTGTCGAGCAACCAGCCCTGAAGGGCAGGGGCGATCGTCGCGGGGGCAACGACCGAACCGATTGCGAACAGGGCCTGGAGAAACGGTTGGTGGCGTCGCCGATAGGCAAGAAAAATGATCGCCTGCCCCGCGACGAGCAGGATGCCTCCGGAGAAGCCTTGCATCACGCGGAGCAGGAGGAGCATGTCCAATCGAGCCGTGGTGGCGGCAATGGCGCAGGCCGTGCCCATGACCAGGGCCGAGCCGACGATCAGGCTGCGTGGGTTGATACGGTTCATCAGCCAGGCCGCGGCCATGAACCCGATCAGCTTCGGAGCGGTATATCCGACATCCAGCCAGGCGAACTCATCGGGTGTTGCATAGGTGTCGCCGATGATGTCGCCTCGCCCGAGCGACAGGACCGTGCTGGCGATCGCCTCCGTCAGGGTCGCGAGCACTATGCCCGCGACGAGAAGCGTTCCTGTCGCGGGTCGATCGCGGCATGGCGTGGCGACAAGCGCCGCGGTCACGAGCCGCTCCCGACATCGATCTCGACGCGGGCGGACAGGCCCGGGACGAGGCGGCCAGGCAGTGGGTTGCCGACAAGCCGGATCTTCACCGGAACACGCTGGACGATGCGAACGAAGTTCCCTGTCGCATTGTCGGCGGGAAGCAGGCTGAACGCTGATCCGCTGCCTGGCGAAAAGCTGTCCACCACGCCTTCAAACATCTCGTCCGGGTAGCCGTCGACGGTAACTCGCACACGCTGACCGGCCCGTATATGTTCGATCTGGGTTTCCTTGAAGTTCGCCACGATCCACAGATCGTTGACCGGAACTATATCGAGCAGGGAGGCACCCGGCGCCACAAGCCGGCCGATGCGAACCTGGCGGTTGCCGACGACGCCGCCGATCGGCGCACGTACCACGGTGTTGTCGAGGTCGATTTGAGCGAGTTCCTCTGCGGCCCGTGCTTGCGCTACTGCGGCTACAGCGGCTTCTCGCTGGGCGTCGAGAACAGCGATGCGCTGCCGCTGTGCCTCCAGCGCTGCCGATGCCGCCGCCACCGCCGCTTCGGCTCTCGACCGCGCAGCGTCGCTTTCATCGACCTGGGCTTGGCTTACGGCATTGGCGCGAATAAGTTCGCGGCGGCGGTCGGACGCCTTTGTCGCGAGATTCAGCTCGGCCTCGGCCGAACGCACCTGGGCTTCGGCCTGCCTGATGAGGGCGTGCTGAAGCTGGACTTCGGCATCGACATTGCCGAGGCGCGCCTGGGCGGCTTCGACATTGGCCACGGCTTGCGCCAGCCGCGCGCGGTAGTCGCGGTCGTCGATCCGGAACAGGATGTCACCGGCTTGGACGGCTTGGTTGTCCCGAACCTCTACCGCGGTGACATATCCCGCAATCTTCGGCGCAAGACCGGTCACGTCCCCGCGGACGTAGGCGTTGTCGGTCGACGTCTCGCTCGAACGGGCCCAAGCCCATCCCGCACCCAAGGCGAGCACGGCCGTGAGGCACAGTAGCAAGCCGATCGTTTTTTTCCTGCTATGTTGCGGCATGACGGCCTCCGGTAATATGTGTTACCATTGACGTTTATGGTAATGATTGTTACCAGTCAAGGGATGCATTGGAGTGGATGAATGGCTGCGGCTGTAAAGACCACGCGGCGCAAGGGCCGCCGGGAGACCCTTCTTCAGGCGGCCACCGAGGTCTTTTTCGAACAAGGCTACGCCGCGACAAGCATCGACGCGATCATCGAACGTGCCGGCGGATCGAAACGCAACATCTACAATGAGTTCGGCAACAAGGAGGGCCTGTTCTCCGCAATCGTCCGGGAAAGTGCAAACAAAGTGCTGGCGCCCCTGGTGATCGAGGAAATTGAGGGCCACGATCTGCAGGCGACGCTGACGGCGTTCGGCCGTCATTCCATGGACGCCTACATGTCGCCCACCTTGATCGGTATTTACCGAATTGCCGTCACCGAGGCCAACCGCTTCCCCGATCTCGTGAAATCGTTCTACGAACAAGGGCCCGGTCGGACTACGGTCCGGCTGGCCGAAGTGCTCGAAGCTGCCAGGGAACGAGGAGAAATCCAGGCGGATGATTGCTTGCGCCTGGCCGGGCACTTTGTAGGCATGATCCGCGACAACATTCATCTGCAGGTGGTTCTCGGCCTCCGGCCACCGCCGTCGGACAAAGAAGCGCAGGAGGCGGTCGCTTCCGCCGTGGAAGTCTTTCTGAACGGCGTTCGGCGCGGTCAGAAGTAAAAGGGCAATCGTCATCGTCAGCACCGGGCTGTTTGCCGAGAGGTCGGGCGGTGTGCTGCGTTTGACCAACAAGCCTCGACGCCGACGTGCCTCGCGGGCCTCGTGAACGATCCGCCTCGCATCATCGGCGCAGACGTTGTCGCGCCTCATCAGATGCTGGACGATAGGATCGTCCAGCATCTCTTCGAGTGTTGGTTCTGGAGTCACGGGGTCCATGATCTGTTCCCTTGCCGGCTCGGGCTTGCGGGGGCGGGTTTTCACTCGCAACCCGCCGAAGCATCCCAGGGGACGGCCGCAAAAACAGCTCGCGCGCCCCGTCCACTGGTGCCTCGCCTTCAATGACATCATCTGGCGTTGAACTTGGAAGGTATCTGCGCCTTGCGGCCGCTTGAAAGCTGGAAGATCGCGATCGTCGTGACGCAAAGCCCAACCAGGACGTGCGTCCACATCGCCGCCTGCGCCGATCCGAAGCCGAGCAGGAACGGGGCCGCTATTGCCCAGCACCCCAAGACGAGATTGGACCACTCGGCCCAGGCTCCGTAACCGTAGAGCGCCACTGCCGAGCAGCAGGCAATCAGCACGCCGACGATCCCCGCATTCCAAGCCGCGTCAGGCAGCTCGGTGAACGCGAAGGCAGCGCAGGCCAGACCTGCGCCCAGAACGAGGTTGGTCCATTCCAATCCCTTGCTCGATACTTCACTTAACATTTTCATCTCCTTCTCCAATCCGGCTCCGTACCCACGCCATCAGTGTCGGGGCGGCCGGGTACGAGGAGAATGAGGCGGTCCCGCGGGGGAGCCTATTCTACGCGGGCATCTGTCGGACGATGCTAACGTCTAGTGCGGCTGAGCGCGGCGTTGGGCGGGAATATCGAAGCGCTTGGGCCACAGAGTTCTTGGGCGTAGGGATTCCGCCATTCTTGCTGTCGAGCACGCTCCTGCCGGGCAACACCCGAGATTCAGGCTGCCGTTCAAAGTCGCTCGGCGAATACAGGGCGATCTTTCCAGAGGGTGCCGGCCGCCAACCCGGCGTAGCCGAGGTCATAGACGGCCTGCATATAGCTGGCGTTGAAGGGATCGAGCATCGAATAGGGGACCTGAGCGTCAATGGTCGCGAGGTTAAAACGTGCCCCGGTCAGTTTGGCGTAATTGTAGAGGATAGCCAGTTCGCCCTGTGTCTGGGATTTGAGGAGGATGGAGTATGCTCTTGCGATCACTGACAGCGTTCTATTCCGCGTGGTGGCGAACTCCGGTATGAGCGCGTTGTTTACGATCACATGGAAATCGACACTCTGGCGTTTCGCCGGCACGAGAGGGCTCGTGCTTGCCAGAATTGCCTGTGGAAGTATCAAGACTTGCGACGTCGACCCTCCATCGGAATGCAATTCCTGGAAGCGGCGCCCTCCCGCCTCGGCCTCGATCATCACCGCCGGATAAATACCCGGGATACTCGCCGACGCTATCATGACGTCCTGGAACAGCTTCAGCGCGTCCGGTCGGCTGCTGTTGGCGATGGCGCCCATGTTCCAGACGACGGCGCGTTGCGTGTCCAGGTTGGTCGTGAGAACCAGGAGGCGACGGCCTTCCCGATGTTGGGCTGCGACCTGCTGCAGGACCGCTTGTGTGATGGAGTTTTCGACCATCCGCCTCATTGGCGTGGATCTCAGCAAGCTCGATCCGATCAAGCCGACGGGAAATTTGGTTGCAATAAGATCGTTGGCGACGCCGCTAGTAAAGAGATGCACTAGGGTGTGGTCATAAGCCGATCCGAGGAACGCGAATGGCGCGATCAGGGCGCCAGTGCTTACGCCGGTGACTATATCGAATTGCGGGCGGGTCCCGGCCGCGCTCCACGCCGAAAGCACGCCGACACTGAAGGCGCCTCCCGCACCGCCGCCGGAGATCATGAGGACATCGAGGCCATCCGGCTCGGTTGCCGGCGTCCAGTCGCGAACGTCTCCTGCAGCGATCCGGCCGTCGCGATATATCCTGATCTCGCCATAGCCGGCGATCGAAGCCGTTGCTGCTTCCGTGGCGTCATAAGATCTGTCTGTCTCGCCGACCCGGGGATCGCAACCCTGGAACCAAACGAAGCTCGCAACCAGTGCTGACATCCCAACGAGCACCGATGCTTTCAAAGGGCGCAAAACCGGATCTCCAACGTGCCTGGTGTCGGCCGCGGGTCTCCGACACCTCGGTCGAACGAATCGCTTCCGGCGACGAGACTCAATCCCCAGCAGGCAAGCCATCACGCTGTCAGCGCTGCATTACCCCGTCAACCGGACGCATCATGGGATGCTGCTCATCTCGCCCGACACGACGTCGGTGATGAGCCCCATCGAGCAGCCTATGGGGAGGCCGCGGTTGTAGTCGATTGGTCCAAGGATGATGGTGGGCCCTACCACGGTATAGGTCGCCTGCCGCGGTGACGTCAGGGGAACCGCAGTTTTATCCGCTGCTCCGCGCGCTTCCATCATCTGAACGGCGCGTCGGATACCTGGAGGGCCCCATAACTCCAGCCTGCTGGACTGCACCACGAAGCAGGCGCCGAGCGCGAGGAAATGGAGTGCCGATGCGGCTTTCATGATTGGTCCTAGAGGTGAGTGCGATCTAGGAAAACAGGTCTTGACCCGGATCGCAGGGGTGACGATGCGCGAGCGACGTCGTGCGAAGGCCTAGTATCCTTTCGGCGGAACGAAGAGGCAGATCGTCTTGCTGTCGTTGGCGCCGGCCACCGAGCACCAGTGATAGTCACCGTCGGGCGAGTTCTTCACCCGGGTGTCGCTGTAGGCGACGACCTCTCCCGTCCCGTTGATGACATAGCCCTCCGATCGCTCGCTGATGGCCTTGTTGCCGACCTGGCGGCAGTCTACGCCGGAGCAGCACGAGTACGGATAGCTCCAGCCCAAGGGCTTGGCCGCTGTGGGGAGCGCTTCATGCGCACAGACCGGACACGCGAGGAGCATCGGTGCGGAGAATATGGCGGCGGCAAGGGAGGTGCGGTGCGACGGCATTCCGGGCGAATTGTGCATTGTTTCCTCCATGAAGGCTTGTAGCCAGTACAGAGGAGGATGCGCCCGACCGTCAGACCAACCTATTCTACAGGAGTCTTTGTGATGCGCTGCAAAGGTACAGGATAACTGCGCCCGCCGCTCGTGAAACCAACCAGGATAGGCACTGTACAGCGGCTGCTCGCGCAGCAGCCAATCACCGCGATGGCGATTTCCTGCTCCGACGATGAATGACATAGAGGGCCGGAACCGACGGTCCACACACCTATACCGAGGTCTAGGTTAGCCATTTAAATCGCTAGGTCCGACCACCCTTTGTAGTGTTGCGTTGGACGCCGCGATACAGGTACGCAAGACCTGACGTAGAGACTACGAACTGGCCGGTATAGCTGGTTATCGACGAGTTCCGGCGGCCTAGCGTGAGGCGCAGGTCCTGGTTGACGTGTGACGGAAGCGCGGTTGATACTGACTGCGTGAACGCGGTCAGTTCGTGTCGAGCATATCTCCCCGAGGCGAGAATCATGGGCGTGGCAACTTCAGAAATCGCAGACAGTCCCATAACAATTTTGGTTGACGACGACGCTACGGTCCGCGACGCGTTGGAGGAGTTGCTGAATTCGGTCGGCATCGACACGATGTCGTTTTCTTCGGGTCAGGAACTATTGGACGCAAAACTGCCGGACCGCCCAGGCTGCCTCGTTCTCGATGTGCGAATGCCGGGTCTGAGCGGCCTCGATCTTCAGCATGTCCTGGCAACCAAAGGCATACTAACGCCGATCGTATTCTTGACCGGTCATGGCGACATCGCAATGGGCGTCCAGGCGATGAAGGCGGGGGCAGTGGATTTCCTAACCAAGCCGGTGCGCGACCAGACGTTCCTTGACGCGGTGTCCACCGCTATCGCCGACGACGTCGCGCGAAGAGCGGCATCGACCGTATCGCGCAAGAACGTGGCACTTTATGAGACCCTTACGCCCCGCGAGCGGGAAGTGCTGAGGCTCGTGGTCTCCGGTGCGATGAACAAGCAGATTGCATCGGATCTCGGCATCAGCGAGATCACCGTGAAGCTCCATCGGAGCAACATGATGAAGAAGATGAACGCAAGGTCCCTCTCCCATCTCTTCAATGTGTGGCAATCGCTTCCAGTCGACAGCCGCTGAGCGGCTTACAATCAGGCATTGGCGCTCCGTAACTGACTCGGAAATCGGCCGCGACAGGGAGTGGGACGCAGAGGCGATCTCGAGAGGTCGAAATGGAGCTGACGTCAACGAAACAGCGCCGCGCCGTCGCATTGGCGATCGCCGCTGCGAGCGTTCTCCTGGCATTATTCGTCAATGAGCCCTACGTTCTGCTGGTCGCGGTTGCAGTTATATGCATCTGCATCGGCTGGGAGGCTGGCTTGGTGGCCATTGCCGCGGCCGGTCTGTTTTCATCCGTGATCCTGTTTTCGCTGGAATCAGGGGCCACAGGCGGCGCGGTCCGGTTGACGGTATTTGTCGTCACGGCGTTAGCCCTATGGTTCGTGATAAAGATTTTCAGGACTATGAGCTTCTATGACCGGGTCTACCATGACACCGGACCCCGAATGGCCGATATTCCGGGCCTCGGATGGTCGGCCTCTTCGGATGGCCGCCTTCGCGCAGTCAATCCCGCGGCGCTCGAATATGTGGGTGTTACAGCCGATGAGATGCGTCGGATCATGGATGGCGATGATTATCATTGGACACAGTTTGTCCATCCGGACGATGTCGAGGCGAGCATGGTGCGGTGGCGTCACAGCTTGCAGACGGGCGAGCCTGTGATCGACGAGCAGCGTGTGCGCCGGTTCGACGGAACGTATCGATGGTTTCGCGACACCGGGATTGCTTCGCGCGATGAGCACGGAAGGATAACCGGCTGGTATGGCCACACGGTGGATATCGACGATCAGAAGAAGGCCGAAGCTGCGTTGCGTGAGCGCGAGCGCGAACTGCGCCTGCTGGTCGATACAGTTCCCACCATGATCTGGCTGATGACGCCGGCAGGAGTACCGTACTATTTCAACAGACGGTTCGTAGATTGGGCGGGCATCAACTCGATTAAGGAGGAACCGCGAGGCACGCGGCAATTCGCCCCGCATGTAGAGTTGTTCCATCCCGATGACCGGGCGGCCGTCAAGGCTGTGTTCGAGAAGTCCTTTGCCCGTGGGGAACCACTCCAGCACAAAGGTCGGCTGTGCCGGAAGGATGGCGAATATCGCTGGATTGATTCGCGGTTCGAACCGCTACGCGACGAAGACGGCACTATCCTTCGCTGGTACGGCGTCAACTTCGACATCGACGACGAGGTCCGCGCCCAAGAATCCCTGCGTCTGGCGGACGAACGGCTCGCGCGCGCCTTGCGCGCCGCCAGCCTATCCGAACTGTCGGTGTCCATTGCGCATGAACTCAACCAGCCGCTCCAGGCTGTCGTGGCCAACACCGGCGCCTTCCAGAGATGGCTGGCCGCCGATCCGCCAAACTTCAATCACGCCAGCCGGGTCGCCCAAAAAATCATCAGAAACGCCGACGCGGCGGCACAGGTGATCACCCGCATCCGTGCGCTGTTCAGCAAGACCGAAGGCGAACCGTACGCGATAGATCTGAACGCGGTGATCCGCGAAGTGTGTGATCTCCTGGGTGACAGGCTGGCATCGAGCAGGGTCAAGTTGGACCTTCAACTCGATCCCGGCCTTCCGACGACCACTGCCGATCACGTACAGATGGAGCAAGTCGTCCTCAACATCGTCCGCAACGGCATCGAAGCGATGCAGGACGTCAACATCAACGTGCGAAGCCTGCGGATCGTGTCGCGGCGTCAGAATGACGAAACAGTCGAGGTCGAAGTGCGAGACAGCGGCCGCGGGCTTGGCGATCCGGAACGGATTTTCGAGGCGTTCTACACAACCAAGCCGGATGGAATGGGAATGGGCCTGGCAATCTGCCATTCGATTGTCGAGGCACACCGCGGACGGCTTTGGGCGGAAAATGTCGGGACAGGGGGAGCGTCCATAACCTTCAGCCTCCCCATCTGCGCTGCCGACTCGACTAAAGCATCGACCGTTGCGACAGCAGGGGTCTGAGAGAGCGCGCTTTCAGAGATTGATCCGAGAATCGGCCATCGACTGCACGATCTCAATGAGCGTGTTGACCAGGATGTACAAGATTCCGAAAACGATGGCGACGCCCAGCACTGCCGGGAGATCGGCGCTGGCAAAAGCCTGGACCGCGTAAAGGCCCAGACCAGGCCACCCAAAAACGCGCTCGACAACAAGCAAATTGCCGAAGAGAAGGCGGACCTGCAGGCTGAGCATGGACAGTGGGGCCGTGGCAGCATTGCGCAAACCGTGGCGCAACAGCACATTCGTCTCCCCGAGGCCCTTACCACGCGCGGTCCGGATGTATGTCTGCCTCATCACTTCGTGAAGCGCACCGTTCAGGCTTCGGCCGACCGCGATGCCGATAGGCAACGCCAGAGCAAGCGCCGGCAAGATCATGTGCAGCAGCGCGTCGACGCTGACTTCGGGCCGGCCGACCAGTATTCCGTCGATGACGTTAAGTCCGGTAGGGCCTGCGAAGTCGCGGTAGTTAAGCCGACCCGCTCCGGGAAGCCAATCGAGTTGGAACCAGAAAAAGTAGGCAAGAAGCAAGGCCGACAGAAAAATCGGCGTGGAGCCCACCCCCACCATGGCGAGCCTTATGCCGGCTGATCCCGGAATCAGGAACTGAAGCGCCGCCATTGCGCCGGCGAGCACCACTCCCAAGGCGATCGACACCAGTCCGAGTTCAAGTGTAGCGGGAAGATATTGCCGTATGTCGTCAGACACCGGCCGTCGGGTCCTTACCGACGTTCCCAGATCCGCATGCGCGAGGCGGAACAGAAAGCGTCCGTACTGAACGGCAGCCGGGTCGTCCAGTCCGAGCTGCTCCCGCATCGCTTCGACCGTTTCCAGCGGAGCGTTCGGCCCGGCAATGGCTCGCGCTGGATCGGCGGGGATAATGCTTTGGAGACTGAAAAAGATAAAGCTCATCACCAGGAGAACGACGACGGCGCCGACTATGCTTTTGGCGAGATATGCCAGCACTACGCCCCCCTTAGCGCGGCGCGAACGCCGTCGCCCGCAAGGTTGGCGAGGAGGCAGAGGAGAAAGATGACCGCAGCCGGCAGGATCGGCAGCCACCAATGGACAGTAAGACTGTCGACGCTGCGCGCCGTCATCGCTCCGAGTTCAGGCGCCGGCGCCGGCAGTCCAAGGCCGAGGAAAGACATCAGCGACAGCGTCATGATGATGCTGGCCACATCCAGTGACGCCCCGATGAGCAAGGCCGGGACCACTCCCGGCAACAAGTAACGCGACAGCAGGCGCGGACGGCCGACCCCGGCGATAAGCGCCGCCTCGACATGAGGACGGGCCTTGAGGCGACGGATTTCGTCACGCGATATGCGCGCGTACCAGGGCCACCAGAAAATGGCAACCGCGATCATCGTGTTGACGAGCCCCGGGCCAAGCGAAGCCACAACGGCAAGCGCGACGAGCGTTCCCGGAACGACAAAGAACAGGTCGATGATCCGCTGGATGACCAGATCGACCTTGCCGCCCGCAAGGCCCGAAATCAGTCCGACCAGGGAGCCCACGGCGAGACTGAAACCAATAACGGCAATCGCTGGCAGCCACGTATATTGAATGCCGAGAATGACGCGCGAGAACAGGTCGCGGCCGATCTCGTCGGTGCCGAACCAATGGGCGGCCGAAGGCGGCAGGTAGGCCGCGGCGACGCGCAGTTGTGGATCGAACGGCGTGATCCATGGCGCCAGCAGGGCCACAACGGTGACGACAGGCACGCCGACGATGCCGACGCTTTCAAGCCAGCCGGCACGCCGGAAGAATTCGCGCCAGTTGAACCGAGGCCGCGCAGGCAGCGTGTCCGAGCTTGGCGTGCCGTTCACCGTCCGCCTCCCGCCTGTAGACTCGGCATCGCCGTGACGAGAGACCGCGTGTAGGGAGACTGTGGTGCGGCAACGATGGCATCGGGATCCGCAATCTCAACCAACTGGCCGTCCTTCAGCACGGCGATACGGTCGGCGATGATTCTGGCGGCCGCCAGATCGTGGGTGACGAACAGCATCGCCATGTCGAGCCGCCGCCGAAGGTCGCCAAGAAGATTCAAGGTTGTGGCCGCCAGCGACACGTCCATGGCGCTGATCGGCTCATCGCAAAGCAGAAGCCTTGGGGGGACGATTACCGCGCGAGCCAAAACGGCGCGCTGGCACTGCCCGACCGACATCTCGGCCGGCAGCGCGTCCATCAGGATCGGATCGAGGCCGACCAGCTTCATGGCCTCTCCGACGCGACGGCGGCCGTAATCACTGTCCGGCGAAATGGCCCGCAGGCGCTCGCCGATCTGCTCGCCGATCGTGAGCCACGGCGTCAGCGCCGCTACAGGGTCTTGAAACACAACTTGCGGAGGAAGCTTGTCGAAGCGTGCAACAGTGCCACTCTCGGGTGTCACGAGACCGGCAGCTATCCTCAGTAGGGTAGACTTGCCGGCGCCGCTCTCGCCCACCAGGGCGACGCACTCGCCAAGCTTGATCGAGAGGTTGACCGAACTAAGAACTGGCTGCGGTTGACGCCGTCCCCAAAACGATCGGGTGCCTGTCGGGTATGTTTTTCCGATGTTCGACAGCCTTAAGGCAGCGGTTTCCTGGATCGCCAGGGCCGGCCATGGCTTCGCATCAGTGTGCTGCGCTGAGAGCGTCGGGGTTTGTTTGTGGTGAAGGCAGGCGACTGCGCCGGCGTGGACGTACGCAGGCTCCAACGGTGGGCGGATCGTCGTACAATCCGGCTGGGCGATCGGGCAACGGGTCGCGTAGGCGCAGGCGCTATCAGCATTTGTGGAGGGCGTATGCTCGGACGGGAGCGTGGGAAGCGGACGCCGTCGATCAGAGTCCAGATCGAATCGAGCGGCGAGCAGGCCGGCAGAATAGGGGTGCGCGGCATTGCCGGCCACATCCTGCATGCGGCCCATTTCAACGATGCGTCCGGCGTAGAGAACCAGGACGCGGTCGGCCAGTGAGGCCGCCACGGTCAGATCGTGCGTGACGAAGAGAATTGCCGTCTGCTGCTCGCGAGCGAGATCGCGCAACAGGTCAAGGATCTGCGCCTGCATCGTGACGTCGAGCGCGGTGGTCGGTTCGTCGGCGATGAGGAGCTTCGGTCTAGCCATCATCGCCATGGCAATAAGCACTCGCTGACGCTGCCCCCCCGACAGGCGATGCGGAAGCGCATCGGCGATGCGGTCCGGGTCAAGCAGGCCGGTTCGGCTGAGCCAGTCTTCGATCGATCGCTCGGACCCCCCATTGGATTCGCGCATCTGGCGCCGGATGGTCATCGTAGGGTTGAGCGCGCCCATCGGATCTTGCGAGACGGCACGGACGATGTGGCGGCGAACCGACTGCCAGGTGCGCCTTCCCGCGCCGACAAGTTCGATCCCCGCCAGCCGGATCGAGCCTGCAATCTGCGGAAGGTGCTCGCGCGGCAGGAGCCCTTGAAGCGTAAGCCCGATGCTTGTCTTGCCGGATCCGCTTTCCCCGACCAGCGCGATGATCTCGCCCGGAAACATGTCGAAACTGATGCCATCGAGGACGCGGGATGGGCGGCCTTCGCGGCTGAGAATAACTGAGAGGTCTTTGACGGCAAGGACGGATTCGGTCACGGGTTCGGACATTCTGCGCGGAAGCTTGACCATCTAAGGGACGAGCCTGACCTGCTTCCGGAACTCAGGGTCCCCAGCGAACGGTGGCAAAGTCGATGTTGCCAGGTGGATTCACGGGGCGGAGTCCAAGATCCTTCAGACCCTTAGCGTGGACAACCACATCGTTGACGTCGACAAGCGGGATGACGATGCCGGCATCGAAATACATCTGCCCCGCTCTCTCGTAGAGAGCGTCGCGTTCTTTAGCGTCGGACAACTGCCCGGCCTGGTCCACGATGGCATCGGCTTCCGGCAGCACCCGGCCAAAAAAATTGAGGGGAGCGTCTTTTGTGAAGAACGCCTTGGCCTGGCTCTCCGGATGAGCAGCGTCCGGGCCCGCGATCGTGAGCAGCAAATCGGGAGGGTTTGGGTCGTCCTTCAAGGTGTAAGCAGCACCGGAAGGCAGCACGTAAGCCGTTGCCTTTACTCCGATCAACGCCAGTTGCGCTATCATCAGGTCGGCGATGCGGCTGTAGCTTGGGGCGGCGCTGTGAAGGCCAATGACCAAATTGACCGCGCCACGTTTGGTGATCGCGGCTTTCGCTGCCTCTAAGTCGGTCGGGAACCGGATCGGATTCACTGGGTCGAGCATCACGTTCGGATAAACGGACCTCGACAGGCTTGCGAACTCTCCAAAGGCGTCCTTGACCCACAGCGCCGGGTTGATCGCTGTCAAAACGGCATTGCGGACCTCCGCGTCGTCGAGCGGCGAGTTCGGCTTAACGAAGAGACAGTACGGTATCATGCTCGGGGCGGCGGTGATCTCCAGCCCCCCCGGCAGGCTGGTGAGTTGCGCGAATGGATAGTTGATTGGCACGGCATCGATCGCACCGGCCTGCAATTGAAGTATCTGCTGGCTGATATCGGGGACGACCGAAATCTGGATCTGCCGGAAGAACGGTTTGTCGCCCCAGTAGTCGTCGTTGCGCTCGAGCACATAGCGCTGACTGCGTTTGAATTCCGACAGTTTGAATGGACCCGTGCCGATCGCATGCTCATTGAGCCAGGTCGTCGCAAAGTCGCCGTTGTCATGCTCGGAGAGCGCTGTCTGACTGATGATCTTGGGCCCCCACGGACTGGAAAGGGTATCGAGGAACGACGGCTGAGGATGACCTAGCGTGAGCACGACCGTCGAATCGTCGGGCGCTCTCATCTGTTTCACGTTCGCCAGGAAGTAGCTCAGGTTCAGTCCACGATCGCGGCGGCGTTCGAACGACTGTATGACCGCCGCCGCATTCAATGGAGTGCCATCATGAAACTTGGCGCCATCGACCAGGTGAAAGGTGTAGGTCAGCCCGTCGTTCGAGATCTCCCAGCTCTTGGCGAGCAGACCAACGATCCTGGTCGAACCCGGCTCGTATTCGACGAGCCCTTCATAGACATTGTTGATTGCGCTGATCCCGCCGACCTCGAACCCGTTGTCCGGATCGAAAGTGCCGATATCGGCCACGTAGGGTATGCGCAGCACCTCTTGTGCGTAAACCGGCGCAATCCAGACCAGCAGACCGAGGGCGATTCCCAGCATGCGCAGCCCGAAGCTGTGCTTGTAAGATCGCTTGGCCCGGTGCGCGTAAATCTCCATAAAGGCTTCCCGTTGGCCTGATACTTCACTAAGGACTGCGGGAAGGCCACCCGCAGTCAATTCCTGGCCAACGAGGCATTCCATACTCTTGTCCAACTCATCGTCCCACCGATGCCATCAAGGTCTTCTTGCGGCGCTTGGCATCGATGCGGATACCCGGACATTTTCGCCACGGTAACTCAGCCCGCTGATCGCGGTCTATGAGCATCAAGCAGAGGTCACCCTATCCCCAGGGTATAGATCGTGGCGCCCCCGGACAGGTATGTGAACGCTTGCAGACGCGCATCCGCTAAAGAACGCGCTTGCAACCGACTAAGCCTGACGGGAAAGCTGGCTGCTGCACCGCCACGCGCGTGGAGTGCTGACGGGACTGCCTATGTGTCGGTGGTCGAGTCGTAGCCGCGCTCCGGCGTGCCTCGAAAAGTCGCAGCGAACACGAAAATGCGGATCGGCGGCCAGTGCGACGAGAACTTGCCGGACCGGTATGCTCGTAAATAGTGCCCGAGCAGGCCGGCAAGCTGCTAGCATTATGAGGCAGGCTGGTGGCGGTCCCCGATATAGCTTTTGACTTGCGCCATCCCATCCCAGCGGCGCCGGGCTTAGCCGTCGCACCCGACCGGGCAGAGCGTCCTAGAGGGAGGTCATAGTCTCCCATACTTCGGCATCGTCCAACCGATCCTACCGTTTGATAGGCTGGCGCCGCGGGTTCCACGAACATTGGCTGCATCGGACGGCGGCCCTTGCCGGATTGGCAGGGGGTGCGTCCAGCCACCCCTTGAATCTTCCGACCACCCCGGAGGCGTCGATGAGCACCGTCTCTTTCCTCAACATCGGCATGCACGGGTACATCAACCCGACGCTCCCGGTCGTGGCAGAACTCGCCCGGCGTGGTCACACGGTGACCTACCACACCTCCCCGGCGTTTGCGGCCCAGATTGAGGCCGCTGGTGCGAAGGTCCACCTCTACTCCGGGGGCGACCTGCCCCTGCCGGATCCGCCGATCCCCCTCGCGATGCTGGAAGAGCTCGCGCGGACCGCCCTCGGCTTGCTACCCGGCGTGCTCTCAGACCTCCGCGGCATCCGGCCCGACCTGATCGTGCATGGGGCGGCCTGTCCATGGGGCGCGGTGGCCGCGCGTGAGCTCGGTGTGCCGGCGGCCGCCACGTTCACCACGTTCGCCTTCAACGGGCAGGTGCCCAGCCCCACCCGCCTCTCCCGTGACTTGGTGGCCGCCGCAGCCGCCCGTCCTCGCATCGGCTGGAGCTACGTTTGCGCGCGCTGGGCCCTGCACCGCGGCTACGACACCGGCGGGCTGCCCCTGATCGACCTGATGAACGCCCGCGAGCCGCTGAACCTGGTCTTCACATCCAGCGCGTTCCAGCCTGGAGCCGACGCGTTCGACCCCTCGTACCGGTTCGTCGGGGCGAGCGTCGGTTCCCGCCTGACCGATCCGGGATTCGACGCCGCCCGGCTGGAGGACCCCGTGCTGTACGCTTCGCTGGGCACGGTGTTCGATGGGGGGCCCGCCCTGCTGCGGACCTTCGCGACCGCGCTGGCACCGCTGGGCGGCACCGTTGTCGTCTCGACCGGGTCCACGGAACCGGCAGACCTGGGTCCGCTGCCAGCCAACGTGCTGGCCCGCCAATCCGTGCCGCAGCTCCAGGTGCTGGCCCGGGCGGCGCTCTTCGTGACCCACGGCGGCATGAACAGTGTCAACGAGGCGATGCGGACCGGGGTGCCGACACTCGTCGTGCCACAGGGGGCGGACCAGCCAATGGTGGCGCGGCGGGTTGTAGAGCTCGGTGCCGGCCTCGAGCTCCGCACGGACGACGCCACTGCAGAGACGGTGCAGGCGCTCGCCCTGACTCTGCTGGACGAGCCGCGCTTCCGCGAGGCGGCAGCCGCACAGGGCGCCGCACAAAAGCAGGCCGGCGGCGCCCGGCGTGCCGCCGACGAGCTCGAGCGGTATCTCGACGACGTGCTCGGAGGCATCGCGACCGATCGAGCACAGGGGCGCTGAACCATGTCGACGACGGTCGCCGTACTACTGGTCCTCGCCGGGCTTTCCGAGAGTGCCGGGCGGGTGCTGCCCCTGGTGGCGCGCAGGCCCAAGCTGTCCCCGCGCCTCGTGGCCGGTCTGATGGTGACCGGCACCGTCGTCGAGGGCACGGTGATCGCGCTGTGGCCCCTTGCCACATGGACCGTCGCCGACTTGGTGCAGCCGGTCGTGGCGCCTGACGCGGCCCCGCTGCCCAGCACGACCGGGCTGGCCTGGACACCCGCCCTGGTCGCCCCGCTGCTCCTGGCCGCCGTCCTCGCGTTCCCGCTCCTCGGGCCGTTCCTGCACATGCTGCTTATGGCCGGTGTCGGAGCAGGGCTGGCCGGCCCACTCGCCGCGGCGTCGGGACTGGGCTGGTGGACCGCGGTCGGGTGCATCGCCGTCGCGGGGGTCGGGCTCGCGGTCACGGTCGAGGTTGTCCGGCGGCTGATCGCCAGGATCATCGCCGGCGCGCGGGAGCGGGAGTCGATCGTGTGAGCGAGCACCTCCTGCTCGTCGCCCTCTTGGCGCTCGGCCCTTTCCTGCTCGCCGAGGGCCTGCTCGCCCGATACGAACTCATGGTCTATACCATCGGCCGGCGCGCACCGGCCGCCACGCTCCCACCGGAGGTGCCCTACGCCAGGGGGGCCGATCCAGGGCGGCCGCCGGACGCCTACGTGGTCTACCTGGACGGGATCGGCAAGCGCCGTCTCACCGATACGCGCGATGGCGGCCAGCTCGTCAAGGCCATCATCGCCGGAGCACCGGAGTTGCGCGTGCTGGGCCAGGTCCAGCCCTACTCGCCCCTGGCGGACCCGCTCGTAGGGCGCCCGGTGTGGGATTGGCTACGGCGGCACGTCGGTATTACACTGTTCCTGCACAACGTCATGCAGACCTTTGTGGCCGCCGATCGCCGATACCGCCCGCTGTACAACCGGGCAGTGGGTGCCCAGATCGCCGACCAGCTCCGGCTCGCAGGGTACGAGCCCGCTAGCGGCATACCGGTCGTCCTGCTCTGCTACAGCGGTGGTGCCCAGGTGGCCACCGGCGCGGTCGAAGAGCTGTTCGCCCAGTTCCGCGCTCCGCTGTTGCTGATCACGCTCGGCGGTTTCCACAACGGCGCCAACGACCTCACGCATGCGCTCCACCTGTACCGGCTCACCAGCGCGAACGACTGGATCGAGCGGGTGGGCATCGGACTCTTCCCCCAGCGTTGGCGCCTATGGCGGCGCAGCGCCTGGAACCGGGCCCTGGACGCCGGGAAGATCACGGTGTGTTCGCTCGACCCGGCAACCCACGTCGGCCCGCAGAGCTACATCAGCCCCACGGCGCGGCTCGTCGACGGGCGCAGCCATCTCGATCGCGCTACCGAGATCGTGATCGAGATCATCCGGCGCGACTGCACAACGAAAATGCTCGGAGGGAGATAAAGCTACGAATCGAGGCTGAAACCTTCCTCGACGAGAGCTTGGTTGGGCCCACCATTTTTCTTTGTTATCAATAGGTTATAATGGGTGCTGCCAAGCCGATTTGGCAGCATTTGGCAGCGCGCCGGCAGCAACGAAAAAGGGCGGCCCGCGCCGCCCCGGTTTCTTTGCTGACGATCCGCTGCGGCGGCGGCGCTGCCGCCGGCGATCATGGTAAGCCTCAAGCCGCTTTGTGCCCTCGACGGCATGCCCAGCGTCGCGATCGCCTCGACGGTCACTTCGTTGTGATGGCGTCTGGCACGAACCGATCGGTCCCCTAGCTTGGTGCTGATCCGATCACCCTAGTTTTGGTAACCGCTGTAACAAATCCGGAGGTACAGCATGGCGGAATTGAGCCGCAGTCAAGGTTCGGGCGGATCCACGAGATCGGGCATCTCTCGTCGGACGTTCCTGAAGCACGGTGGCACCTCGGCCGTGGGGGCGGCGTTGCTGGAAGCAGGGGCGGCGCAGGCAGCCGTTGATGGTTCTATGCAGGACGATGCCAACGAAGTGCTTGGCCCTGGTCTGATCCCGATCGATCTCACGATAAATGGACGACGGGTCCCGGTGCAGGCGGAACCCGCCACCACGCTGGTCGACGTCCTCCGCAATCACCTCGGCCTGACCGGCACCAAAATCGGCTGCGATCGCGGAGCCTGTTCTGCCTGCACGGTCTGGCTCGACGGTCAGCCTGCCAGCAGTTGCATGACGCTGGCGCTCGACGCCCGGGGCAGGAACATCACCACGATCGAGGGGCTGGCCGAGGGCGGCAAGCTTCATCCGGTGCAGCAGGCGTTCATCGAGCATGACGCCCTTCAATGCGGATTCTGCACGCCTGGAATGGTAATGAGTTGCGCAGCGCTCATAGATCGTAAACCCGACGCCGGCATCGACGAAGTGAAGGCCGCGATAAGCGGTCACCTGTGCCGCTGCGGCACCTATCCGAACATCTTTGCGGCAGTGCTCGCCGTCGCCGGCGAGAATCGGAGGAGGGGCACCTGATGGCTACCGAAAATCAGGCACGGGCCGACCGGCCTTCGTTACGGTCCCAGTCCTTGCTCTACGGTATCGTCGGGCAGGAGATGAGGCAGGTGACTCGGCAGGTGCCGGACGATGAGCCGCCGCAGTTGCCAGTGAACGCCGAACTGCGCTCCATCGGCAAGTCGATCCCGCGGCTCGATGCCGTGCAGAAGGTGACGGGCGCGGCGAAATACACATTCGACGTGCAACTGCCGGGAATGCTCTACGCACGGCAGATCGTCTGCCCATGGCCGCATGCCAGGGTGATCTCGATCGACACCTCGGCGGCGGAGCGTCACCCCGGCGTCCGTGCTGTACATGTGCTCGAGACACTGCTGCAATCCGCCAGGCTTCGCGATCCGGAGGCCGAGGCCCGCAACAAATACCCGACGGTCCGCTTCGCCGGCCAGACCGTTGCCGCGGTCGCCGCCGAGACGCAGCGGATCGCCGACCAGGCGGCGAAGCTCGTCAAGGTCGAATACGAGCGCTTGCCGCATGTCACTGACCTCGATGCGGCAATGGACGATGAGGCACCGATCGTCTTTCCAGGACCGGTCGAGCAGCCATCAACGGCCGGCGGCGGCGGCGCACCGGAAGGCTTGCCGCAGAAGGGCAATGTGCGCGGTCCCAACTTCGGCATGCCGGGTATGACGCCCACGGGCGATATCGACCAGGGCCTGGCGGAGGCGGACGTGATCGTCGAGGCCGAATATCGCACGCAGGTTCAGACTCATGTGCCGATGGAAACACATGGCATCGTCGCGGATTGGCAGGATGACGGGCTGACCATTTATGCCTCCACGCAGCACACGCACAGCGTGCGCGATGAGGCCGCCGAATATTTCGATCTGCCCAAGAGCAAGATCCGGGTAATCAGCGACTTCACCGGCGGCGGGTTCGGCGCCAAATATGGGATCAACAATTTCGGCCTCCTCGCCATTCATTTGTCGCAAAAGGCCGGCGCGCCCGTGCGCATGATGCTGGACCGCCGTGAAGAGCATGTTTCGGCGGGCAATCGACCCAACAGCTTGCAGCGCGTACGGATCGGCGCCAAACAAGATGGCACCCTTACCGCCATCGACGTCATAAGCTGGGGCACCGGCGGCATCGCTGGGGGCGCCGGCATAGGCTTCTGCTACAATGCGCTATATCCGTGCCCGAACATGCGCACCGAGCAGTATGACGTGTTCACGAATGCCGGCCCGTGCGCGGCTTTCCGCGCACCCGGACAGGTGCAGGGCATCTTCTCGCTCGAGCAGGCGATGGACGAACTCGCGGATCGGCTGCAACTCGACCCGCTGATCCTGCGCGATCGCATCGACACAAAGCCCACCGACGACATGCTTGCACGGGCACATGAACGCAAGGTCGCGGCCGAGCGGTTCGGCTGGAGCCGCCGGCGTCCGCCGAACGCCGACGCCGGGCCGATCAAGCGGGGGATCGGCATGGCGCAGGCGCAGTGGGTGTATGTCGTCAGCCCTCCGACGACGGTGGAGGTGCGGGTCGCCGATGACGGGTCGGTCTCCGTCTACAACAGCACGCAGGATGTCGGCACCGGCACGCGGACTGTGCTTGCCCAGGTGGTTGCGGAGGAGTTCGGCCTCAATGCCGAGGACATCGGCGTCTTTATCGGCGACACGCGGTTCCCGTGGGGACCGCCGTCCGGCGGCAGCCGGGTGACTGCGTCGGTGACCGCGCCTGCCCGCAATGCGGCCTATACGGCGGCACGCGACCTGGCCGCGCGCCTCGCGCCGCTTTTCGACGACGCCGATCCCGATGACATTTTTTTCGCCGACGGCAAGGTGGGCGTCCGCGGCAAGGAAGGGGCCGCAAGGCCGCTCAAGGATGCAGCCAAGGAAGCCAAATTCGGCGAAATCTCGAAACTCGCCAAGCGGCACGACGACTATGAGGGATTTGCGGTGCCGGGAGAGCTCTCCATCAGCCGGCATGGGCTGGGCGGTGTCCAATTCGCCGAGGTGGCGGTCGATGTCGAGACCGGCGTGGTCAAGGTCGAGCGCATCGTCGCTGCCAGCGATTGCGGCAGGCCGATCAACCCCAAACTGGTCGAGAGCCAGGTGATCGGCGGCATCATCCAGGGTGTCAGCTACGCGATCTACGAGGACCGCATCATGGACGCGGCGAGCGGCCATCAACTCAACGCCAATGTCGATCAATACAAGATGGTCGGATCACGCGAGACTCCGGCGATCGAGGTGCTGCTCATGGAGCAGATCGGGGCGCAGTCGTCGACCGACGCGCGAGGCATCGCCGAGGCAAGCAATGTGGCGACCAGCGCCGCGATCGCCAATGCATTCTACAACGCCACCGGAAAGCGGATCCGCACTTTGCCGATGAACCCGGCAAATGTGCTGGCGACGCTTAGCGCCTGAGATCGGCCAGAAGGAGTCCATCATGGCCATGAACAGCTTCGAATGGGTGGATGCCACGACGATCGAGCAGGCAGCAGGTCTGCTTGCCGAAAGCACCGAGCAACGCCCCGTCATCGCCAAGGCGGGCGGGATCGACCTTCTGGACTTGATGAAGGAAGGGATTCTAGCGCCGATGCGACTTGTAAATCTGAAGACCATCCGCGGTCTCGACGAAGTCGACACGGAAAACGGGCTGTCGCTCGGCGCGCTTGTGACGCTGGACCGCATCGACAACGATCCACAGATCCGCGCGCGCTACTTGGCGCTGTCGGATGCTGCCGGACATGCGGCGACGCCGCAGGTCCGCAATGCCGCAACGATCGGGGGCAATCTGCTGCAGCGGCCGCGCTGCTGGTATTTTCGGCACGATCATTTCCATGGCGAAGGTGCAGATGAGATGGGGAGCAGGGGCGCTGACGAGAACCAGCATCACGCGATCTTCGACAACGACAAAAACGCGATGGTCCAAGCCTCGACGCCGGCAACGGCACTGGTCGCCTATGATGCAAGCGCCGAACTTGCCGGCGGCGCCAACGGCTCACGCGTCGTAAAGCTCTCGGATTTCTTCTTGCCACCCGAATTGCGGCGCGCTCACGATGCCAGGATCGAGACTGGCGAGGTTATGACGCGCGTGATCGTTCCGCCGCTGAACGCCGGGGCGAAGGCCGCCTACCACAAGCAGACCGAGCGCGACAGCTACGACTGGCCAATTTGCGATGTGGCGGTGGTGCTGACGATGGAGGGCCAGACAGTGCAAAATGCTTCGATCGTCATGGGATGGGTCGCACCAACGCCTCGCCGCGCCGCCGAAAGCGAACGTCTCCTCATCGGCAACAGGCTTACCGACGACTTGGCGCGACAGGCGGCCCGTGCCGCGGTGGCCGGCGCTACCCCGCTGGCGAAGAACAGCTACAAGGTGCCAGTGCTGGAGACGGTCGTTCGCCGCACGATCCTGGCCGCTGCCGCGGGCTAGCGTCCTGGGGGCGTCCAAAATGGGTTCGGCAACTTCGCAGCCACACGCGGCGCCGGCAGTCTGCCGACGGTTGCGCTCCAAGGGCGCACCCGGGACAGGTTACGGGAGCGGCGTCGACTTCAACGCAGGCTACAGTTCGACCGCAACATTCTGGTGTACCGCCACGGCCGGCGTCGTCGGGCCTGATGACTCCTACGTCCATCCGCACGTATGCATAAGCGCTCGGATATGCTTCCTGAGTCCTTCAGAGCAGGATCAAGTTTCATGATATTGGTGGAGAAGGCGACAGCCAACTGTTGTGGGTTTGATTGACTCAACTCTGGGTAGCAGGTCGTCTCTCTGTGAGCGCCGTGACGACGGTTGGCACGCGGCTCACGGCAACCGGCCATTGAGCGTGCATGGTGCCACCGAGACTCAGGAACCCGCCGGTCCGGCTTCAGCCTGAACCCGGCGCCTCATCGGCTCGGCGTCTACTCGGCTGCGCCGCTCTCGGAAGCCAGGGCCGGGCCGGCTTCAGGCCGCCTGCGCCGGAATGTCCTGCGCAGAGCAACGTAGAAGACCGGCGTCAGGAAGAGGCCGAACAACGTCACGCCCAGCATGCCGGAGAACACGGCCGTGCCGAGCGATTGGCGCATTTCCGCGCCAGGCCCGCTGGCGATCACTAGTGGCACCACGCCCAAGATGAAGGCGAACGCCGTCATCAGGATCGGCCGCAGCCGCAGCCGGCAGGCCTCGACAGCCGCCTCGACGGCGTCAAGGCCGCGCTCCTCACCTTGGCGCGCGAATTCGACGATCAGGATCGCGTTCTTCGCCGCCAGGCCGATGAGCACGATCAGCCCGATCTGCACTAGGATGTTGTTGTCGAGACCGCGGAAGGCGACGCCCAAGAGGGCGGCCAGTACGCTGAGCGGGACGATAAGCACGATGGCGAAGGGCGTAATCCAGCTTTCGTATAGCGCGGCGAGCACCAGAAAGACGAACAGAACCGACAGGCCGAAGATGAAGACCGCCGTGTTGCCGGTCTGCCGCTCCTGGAAGGCGAGTTCAGTCCATTCGAAGGAAGTGCCCTGCGGCAGCGATTCGGCTGCGATCCCCTCCATCAGGTCGAGCGCCGTGCCCGTGGCGACACCCGGCGCTGCATTGCCCTGAAGCGGCACGGAGACATACATGTTGTAGCGCTGCACGAGCGAGGGACCGGTGACGTCGCGGATCTCGATCAGTGTGCCGAGCGGCACCAGGTCGCCGGCCGCCGAGCGCACCTTCAGCTTCAATATGTCGTCGCGATCGATGCGGAAAGCCTGGTCGGCTTGCGCCCGCACCTGGTAGACACGACCGAAGGCATTGAAATCGTTGACGTAGGCGGTGCCTAGATTGATCGACAGCGTCTCGAAGATGTTGGGGATCGGCACGTTCAGCATGCGCGCCTTGTCGCGGTCGATCGCCAGGAAGAATTGCGGGCTGGAGGCCGAGAAGGTGGTGAAGACGCCCATCAACCCGGGCGTCTGGTTGGCCTTGCCGGCGATTTCGTTGGCCAGCGCCAGAATCGGCCGCATGTCGGCGCTGTTGCGCTCCTGGAGCATCATCTTGAAGCCGCCGGAGTTGCCGATGCCCCGCACTGGCGGCGGCGGCAGCGCGATGATGAAGGCCTCCTGGATGCTTTGCAGGCTGCCAAACAGCGTGCCGATGATCTTGTCGGAAGTATCGCCGCTCTCGAGCCGTTCCTCGAAGCTCTTGAATGGCGCGAAGATCACGCCGGAATTGCTGGCGTTGGTGAATGTCGCGCCGTTGAATCCTGCGAAGGCGACGGCGTTGGCGACACCCGGCGTCTCGCGGATGATATCCGACGCCTTCTGGATGATTGCGTCCGTTCGGGCGAGCGAAGAGCCCTCCGGCAACTGCACGACGACGATCGCATAACCCTGGTCCATGTTCGGGATGAAGCCGCGCGGCACCGTCTGCAGCATGTGATAGGTCGCGTAGAGCAGGCCTGCGAAAACGAGCAGCATGGCGGCAAGCGCCAGAGTCGTGCCGACCAGTCTGTGCACCAGCCAGGCATAGCCGTCCGCCATCCTGTCGAACCCGTTGTTGAACCCGTTCGCCAGAGCGCGGCCGAACCTTGCCAGGAAGAAGTTCGAATGTTCCTCGCTGTGCGGCTTGAAAAGCACGCCAGCGAGAGCCGGCGAAAGCGTCAGCGAGTTGAATGCGGAGATTGCGGTCGAGACCGCGATGGTGATGGCGAACTGCAGGTAGAACTGGCCGGAAATCCCGGGAATGAAAGCCGCCGGAACGAAGACGGAGATCAGCACCAGCGAGATCGCGAGGACCGCGTTTCCCACTTCATCCATGGTCTTGTGCGCAGCGGCGCGCGGAGCGAGTCCCAGCCGGATGTTCCGCTCGATATTTTCCACAACCACGATGGCGTCGTCGACAACGATGCCGACCGCCAGCACCAGCCCGAACAGAGTGAGCATGTTGAGCGAGAAGCCGAAGGCGAGCAGCACGGCCAGCGTGCCGATCAGCGAGACCGGTATCGCCACGATCGGCACGATCGCCATGCGCCACGACTGCAGGAACACGATGATGACGATCACCACCAGCAGGATCGCCTCGGCGATGGTGACATAGACCTCGTTGATGGATTCGGCGATGAACTCGGTCGGATTGTAGATGATCTCGTAGGCCAGCCCCTTCGGGAAATCCTTCGAAAGCTCCGCGATGGTCGCCTGGATTTCTTCCGCCGAGGCCAAGGCATTGGTGCCCGGCCGCTGGAAGATGCCGAGCGCCACCGCCGCCTTGTTGTTGAGATAGGAATTGGTGACGTAGTCCCTGGCGCCGAGCTCTATGCGCGCCACGTCCTGCAGGGAGATCAAGCGGCCGTCCTCGGCCGACTTGACTATGACGTAGCGGAAGTCGCGCGCGTCTTCAAAGCGCCCTTGCGTGGTGACCGTATACTGGAAGGCCGAGCCGTCGCCAATCGGCGGCGCGCCGATCGAGCCGCCCGACACCTGGACGTTCTGGTCGCGCAGCGCCTCGACTACGTCGCCTGCGGTCATGCCGTAGGCGGACAGCTTTTCCGGGTCGAGCCAGACGCGCAGCGAATATTCGCGCTCGCCGAAGATCTGCACGTCGCCGACGCCGTCCAGTCTCAGCAGGACGTCGCGCACGCGCGAACGCGCATAATTCGAGACGTAAAGCTGATCATATGTGTCGTCGGGCGACAGCATATGGACGACCATCATCAGGTCGGGCGAACTTTTCGCCGTGGTGATGCCGAGCCGGCGCACCTCTTCCGGCAGGCGCGCTTCGGCGATCGAGACGCGGTTCTGGACCAGCACCTGCGCCGCATCGAGATCGGTGCCGGGGCGGAAGGTGATGGTGAGCGACATCGAGCCGTCGCCGGAGGAATAGGACGACATGTAGAGCATGTGCTCGACGCCGTTGATTTCCTGTTCGATCGGCGTCGCCACGGTCGCGGCGACCGTCTCGGCGTCGGCGCCCGGATAGGAGGCGCGCACCACGATGGTCGGTGGCGCGATTTCGGGATATTGCGCGACCGGAAGCTGCGTATAGGCGATGCCGCCGACGAGCACGAGCACGATCGACAGCACCGCCGCGAAGATCGGGCGGTTGACGAAGAAATGGGCGAAGTTCATTGCGTCTGCCCTTCGGCTTCAACCTTGGGCGGCAATTTGGTCATCTCGGACTTGACGGTGACGCCCGGCCGCACTCGCACCAGCCCGTTGACTACCACGGTCTCTTCGCCGGTGAGGCCCTCGCGGATAACGCGATAGCCGTCGATGCGCGGGCCGGTGCGGACCGGCTTGGCCGAGATCAGGCCTGCCTGGTCGACAACGAAGACGATGCGGCGGTTCTGGTCGGCGCCGATCGCCTCGTCAGGCAGAAGCACGCCCGGATGCGGCAACGAGCCGGGCACGTTGATGCGGCCGAACATGCCCGGCTGCAGCACGCCGTCCTTGTTGTCGAAGCGCGCCCTGGCCCGCATCGTGCCGGTAGCTTGGTCCAGACGGTTCTCGGCGAAGTCGAGCTTGCCCTTGAACGTCGCTTCATCACGGTCGGCGACACGGACGACAACGTCGACGCCGCCGGCGCCCTCCTGCATGACGCCGCCGCGCTCGCGGGCGTCGCGCGCATAAGAGAAGTAGGTCCGCTCATCGATGTCGAAATAGAAGTTGATCGGGTCGATCGAGACGATGGTGGTCAGCACGGTCTGGTCGGCCTGCACCAGATTGCCCGGCGAGATGAGCCGGCGGTCGACCCGGCCGGAAAACGGCGCCTTGATCTCGGTGAATTCGAGATCGAGACTTGCGTTTTCAAGTGCCGCCTCCGCGCCGTCCAGTTGCGCTTGGGCGGCGAGATATTCGCGGCGGCGGTCGTCCAGTGTCGAAACCGGTATGTTGCCTTCGCGCGACAGGGTCTCGGCGCGTTCGAACTGCATCTTGCTGAATTCGACCAGGGTCTTGGCCGAGTCGACCTGCGCCTGCGCCTGGTTCAGCGCCGCCTTGAACGGCCGCTGGTCGATGGTGAACAGGAGGTCGCCCTGCTTGACCAGCGTACCGTCCTGGAAATGGACCTGGTCGAGATAGCCGCCGACGCGGGAGCGCAGCGAAACCTGGTCGACGGCTTCGAAACGGCCGACGAACTCATCGTCCTCGACGATATCGCGCACCAGCGGCTTGGCTACCGTGACGACGGGCGCGGGAGGTGCTTCCTGCGCCTGTGCGGCCGGGGCCGCGAGCAAGCCGAGCGCCGCGAAGGCCGCGGCGGCGAGCCATTTTGCAGGGACGTTTCTGCTGGAGGGGGCGGCCAGAGAATCGTGGCGGAGGCGTGCAGTGTGAACCATGGTTACCCCTCGTAATCGGTCCTTCATGCGAAGTCCGTAACATCTAGGCAGCTTGTGTGCCGCACAAATCAATTTTTTGAAAGCATTGACAGGAAGCGGCCAACCGGGGAGCGCGAACGCACATCTCATCTATTCGTCGAGCGCGATGCTCGCAACACGTATCGTCGATATCTTCAAATCCCGGTATGATGTCACCAGCCAGCAGCTTCTCCTTCGACAGCAGCCCGGCATCTTCAAGCGCCTCGAAATCCGGCAAATCCCGCAGCGTGTCGAGGCCGAACTCCAGCAGGAATTGTTTTGTCGCAACGTAGCTGTATGGCGCGCCTGGTGTCTGGCCATTGAGCAGGCGGTCACCCGGCTCTGCGAGATATTGGGACTAAGCCTTGGGTGGGGCTTCCACTCCGGACATTGCGAGAACCGGCGGAGGGAGCCGAGCGCCTTCGATCTTGACCGCAGCCACGTCAGCATTGAGCTGATGCAGCTCGTCCTGCGTAAAGGTGATGGCAGCGGCCGCAATGTTCTCGTCGAGGTGGGCGGCCTTCGTTGTACCGGGGATCGGCACGATGAACGGCTTCTGTGCCAGCAGCCAGGCCAGCGCCAGCTGGGCGGGTTTGACCTCCTTGCGTTGCGCCCACGTCCGCACGACATCGACGAGCGCCATGTTGGCCGCCAAGGCATCCTCAGCCATGCGGGGAACCCAGGCGCGAAAGTCTCGCTCGGGGTCGTCGCCAAAGCGGGTTTCTGCCGTAATCGTGCCGGTCAGGAAACCATAGCCCAGCGGAGCCCAGCTCACGAAGCCGATACCCAGTTCCTCGCACAGAGGCAGCACGTCGGCCTCGGGACCACGCCAGACCATCGAATATTCGTTCTGGATGGCGGCGAGCGGCAGAATCGCGTGTGCGCGTCGGATGGTCTCAAGTCCCGGCTCCGAGAGCCCGAAATGCAAAACCTTGCCCTCGGCGACGAGATCCTTGACCGCGCCGGCGACGTCTTCGATCGGCACAAGCGGGTCGACGCGGTGCTGGTAAAGCACGTCGATGCGGTCGGTGCGCAGGCGGCGCAAGCTGCCTTCGACGGCGCGCTTGATGTGCTCGGGCCGGCTGTTCAGGCCCTCTCCGATCTTGCCGGTCTCAAGATCAACGTTGAACCCGAACTTACTCTCCAGAACGACGGTCTCGCGCAGCCCCTGCAGCGCATCGCCAACGATCTCCTCCGAAATGAAGGGTCCATACACTTCCGCCGTATCGATGAGGGTGACGCCTTGGTCTACCGCGCGCCTGATAAGCGCAACGGCGGCGGAGCGATCTATGCGGCTGCCGAAATAATCCTGGGCGGTGCGCTCGTCAGGGCCAGGTTTCCACTGGCATCCGAGCCCCACGGGAAACACTTCGAGGGCGCCCAGCTTGCGGCGCTGGCTCGCGGGTTGCGGGCTGGCCGTTTGCGCCGCCGCTTCGCCAAGCGAAGACAGCAGCCAGGGCGCAACGCCGAGACAAGCTGCCGACGCCAGAAATTGCCGGCGCTGCGGGTTGTCAATGTTCGAGGGAGACTGGTTGTTTGAGGGAGACTGGTTGACTCGGTGAGATTTCGTCATGTCACGATCCTTGGCTCGCCATGAGGCCGGCGCGGATGTTCGGTCGCCGGCCTCAAAGGGTGGTTTGCTGAAAATAGGCACGGCCGGCGCCGCGGACAGGGTCGATTCTTGCTCACTTCGTGGATCGCCGGGTTCAGGCGAAGCTGTCGCCCGAAGCCCTATCGGTGCCGGATGGACTGAGCCCGCGCCTGCCTGCCTATGTCCGATGGCGGCACGCCGTACTGCCGCCGGAACAGTTGACGAAAATGATGCAGGTTCGAGAACCCCGCAGCCGCAGCCGCCTGCGGCACGGTTGCCTGGGTCGACCGCAGAGCGTGAAACGCTCGATCCAGCCGACTTGCAGTTACAAAGCGATGCGGCGGCATGCCGAAGGTGTTGGCAAAACTGCGCGCGAAGTGAAACGGGCTGAGTGCGGCCGCCTCGGCAAGATCTCCCAAGGTCAGCGGTTTGTCGGCGGTGTCCAGCACCAGTTCCACCACACGCTGACGCCGCCGCGCGTCAAGCGTTCGCCGGATAAGATCGCGTCCACCGAAGTGCCGCCGCAGCACCTGGGCATAGGCGGCGCGAACCAGTGTCTCGGCCTCCATGTCCGACATCGGTATCCACCCGCGCAGGGCGGCGCGCAGTCTGGTCGCCACCGCCTGGATGATCGGGTCCTGCCAGCCATGCACGTCATCGAGATCGGCGTGGCCTTCGACACGCATGTCCCGCGCCATCTCGCGGCGCAGCCCGGTCGCCCCGGTGATTTCCAGAACGTCGGAGGGAGAGTCCGTCTCCAACCAGGCGATCGGCGTGTCGCCGCCAAGCCCGATTGTCATAGGCGGCACGGGCCGTGGCCTTGCAGTGCCATCGGCTACGCGCACAACGGCAGCCGCCTGGCCGGTGAAAGCCATGCCGATCGACCCGGGCGCCGACGTCGACTCGATCTCGCCGTCGCGCCATGCCGGCAAAAGGCAATGCGCCAAACGGAAGGTCTTGCTTTCCCGGCGGATGATCTCGGGTTGCGCGCGGCTGGTCATCCTTCGGCTTTTCCCGCTGATGTGGTGGGCGAAAACGGCCGCCTGAGCGGCTTCGCGGCTAAAGTACGCCGCTGATTTGCGGCATTTTTCCGTCCGCGGCCGATCGCCCTCGCGATGTCGACTGCCATCGGTTTTCCGTTGGCCTCGCGCATGTAGTCGTCAGTCATCTCATCGAGGACAGTGATGGCCGAATTGCGAGGCAGGCGTCGCAATTCCATGGATCGTTCGGGCACCCTGTGAGTTATGCTGTCACCGAGGCGGGTGATTTTCATCAGGGAAGGAGCAAGGCGATGAAAAAAATGCTTCTCGCAGGGTTTGTTGCCCTGTCGGCGTCAACATCGCTGGCGCAGACGAGCACTGCCCCCGAGCCTACGGCTCCACCGGCTGCAACGCCCGCTGCGCAGCAGCCAGGCGGCCCTGCCAATCTCTGCCAGGAGCTCCTCGCCTTCATGAAGGCGCCTGCCGAAGCGGCTAGCCCGACCGCAGCTGCCTCGGCTCAGCAGTCTGGCACATCTTCTACCAGCGCAGCCGCGCCCGCCAAGCCCGAGACCGGGACGGGCTCGGCGCAGAAAATTACCGGGCAGGCTGGGGTTGCCAGCGATGCTCCACAACCGAACAAAGAGAAGGTGGCCAGCGGATCGGCGACGAACGCGCCCCAGAAGGAAAGCAGGGCCGCGCCGGTGCCCCCCTCCGATACGTCAAGCACTCCCAAGGATTCCGTGATCAATGCCGCGAAAGCGGAGGAACTGGCCGCCGCCAATGACATTGCACAATGCCAGAAGACCGCGCGGCAAATGCGAGTGGCCGGCATCGCCATGCCGCCGCCGTTGCTTGCGCTGGCGGCACTCGACCTGCAGCATCAGCAAAAGTCCGGTGCCCTTCAGCCGCCCGGATCTGGCACCCCATCCGTGACGGGGCAGGATCCGGCGCCGCAGGCGCCGCCGCCGCAATGAGAGCATGACTGGGACTTTGAGCAGGTAAAAGGAGAAGGCGGGATGGGTATGATCTTGACCGGAATTGTCGTTTCGATCGCGATTGCGTTCGGGGCCGGCTATTTTCTTCTGAGCGCGCAGCAGCAACAGCCAGCATGGCAGGTCTACAGCAGCGAGAGCACTCGCGTCGGCGATCCGGGGCACAATCTGGTCGGTCAAAACTGGACGGGCGAACCGGGCGACAACTCTACCGCAGCCGCGGAGGGCGAGGAGACACCTTCCTAAGCCTGCGGTCGCTGACGTGGATTTCGAGGCCCGCGCAATGAAAGCCTGCGAGCACGCCAAGAAAATGCCCAGACCAATGGCCCGGGCATTTCGATTGTGCGCAGAAGCTATTATTCGGCCGCTTCGGCCGCCGAGCGCGGCGGTATCGCACCTTTCGCCTCCTGGCTTTCGACCCAAAGCCTATGGTGCTCCTTCGCCCAGTTGATATCGACGGTGCCCGAACCCATTGCTTCATAAGCGCCTTCCATGCCGAGCGTGCCGATATAGATGTGAGCGATAATCACGGCGATCAGGATGACGCCGACAGTCGCGTGAACATATTGGGCCGTCTGCATGCCGTTTATGTCGGTGAATGCGAACGGGAACAGCATGAATATGCCCGACACCGACAGCGCAATTCCGCCGAGCACGACGGCCCAGAAGATGAGCTTCTGGCCGGTGTTGAAACGTCCGGCCGGCGGATGCGTCCTGTTGGTCTTGTCGAAAAAGCCGCCACCGACCTTGAGCCAATGCGCGTCATGGCGATCGGGAAGGTTATCCCAGACCCATGTCACCAGCATGATCAATATGCCGAGCATGAATGCCCAGGAGACGAAGTCGTGGGCGTATTTCGCCCAGATCGACCAGGTTGAAAATGCATCGGCCCCGATCAGCGGCATCAACAGACGCTTGCCGAAGATAAAGTTCAAGCCGGTGATGGCCAGGATGATGAACGCCGTGGCAGTCATCCAGTGGGTCAGCCGCTCCAGAGCACCGAAGCGCAAAATCCTTACGCTCGATTCGGGCGCCAGTGTACGGATGCGGCCCCTGTAGAAATAGAACAGCGCCAGCAGCAGCAAGATTCCTGTTATCGCGATGCCGCCGATCCACGGCAGCCAGCCCTCGTGGAAGCCGCGGTAATCGCGGCCTTGCGGTTGCTCGAGCAAGCCGGCGGCCGTATTGGGCAGGGTGACGCGCCCCTCGATCTTCCGCAGCTCATCAAGAAGCTGCTGTTCGTTCACCGCCTGAGCGGTCGGGTTGCTCCCGGATGGGGCTTGTGCGTACACGGGCGCCGCGACCAGCAGCGTGAGCGTCATGAACACCGCGATAGCCTGCGGAATCAGTCGACCAAGCCTGTTGTCCGGCATTTCTCCGTCCTCCCTGCTAGCTCCGTTGCGCGCGAGACGAGCCCAACTGCCTCCTACACGTCGATTGTTTCCCGATAGGCCGTCTGCCAGCCCCAGGCTCCCGAACCATAGCCACGCTGCGTCACACGCTCCTTGTAGATCGCCGCGATGATCTCCCCGTCGCCGGCCAGGAGCGACTTGGTTGAACACATTTCGGCGCAAAGCGGCAGCTTGCCTTCAGCCAGCCGGTTGGCTCCGTACTTGGCATATTCAATTTCGGTGGAATCACCTTCCGGGCCCGCGGCGCAGAAGGTGCATTTGTCCATCTTGCCGCGCGAACCGAAGTTGCCGACACGCGGATATTGCGGGGCGCCGAACGGGCAGGCGTAGAAGCAATAGCCGCACCCGATGCACAGGTCCTTGGAGTGGAGCACCACCGCGTCGGCCGTGGTGTAGAAGCAGTCGACCGGACAGACCGCCGCGCAAGGCGCGTCGGTGCAATGCATGCACGCCATCGAGACGGAGCGTTCGCCGGGCTTGCCGTCATTGATGGTGACGACGCGGCGCCGGTTGATGCCCCATGGCACGTCGTGCTCGTTCTTGCAGGCGGTGACGCAGGCATTGCACTCGATGCAACGATCAGCGTCGCAAAGGAATTTCATCCTGGCCATTTCTGTTCCTCCCGTTCACGCCGCAACGATTTGGCAGAGCGTGCACTTCGGCTCCTGCATGCCCGTCACCGGGTCGTAGCCGTAGGTGGTGATGCTGTTGACGCTCTCTCCCAGAACATATGGATCGGTGCCCTGCGGATAGTGGGCCCTGAGATCCTTGCCCTGGAACCAGCCGCCGAAGTGGAAGGGCATGAACGCGACGCCGCGGCCGACGCGCTCCGTGACCAGCGCTTTCACCCGCGCCTTCGCGTTGTTCTCCGCACCATTGACCCAAACCCAGGTCCCATCGCCGATGCCGCGTTCGGACGCGTCGGCCGGGTTGATCTCGACGAACATCTCCTGCTGCAACTCGGCCAGCCATCTGTTCGACCGCGTTTCCTCGCCGCCACCCTCATATTCGACGAGCCGGCCGCTGGTCAGGATCAGCGGGAACGTCTTGGCGATGCCCTTTTCCACCGCCGCCTGCTGCACGCTGAAGCCTATGTTCGGCAACCGGAACTGCGTGGCGTCGGGATAGGTCGGATATTTTGCGACCAGATCCACCCTCGGCGAATAGATCGGCTCGCGATGGGTGGGTACCGGGTCGGGCAGGTTCCACGCTACTGCGCGCGCTTTGCCGTTGCCGTAGGGATGGCAGCCATGGCTGAGCACGACGCGCTGGATCCCGCCTGACAGATCCGTCGACCACGAGACCTTGTTGATGTCGTCGCCGATCTTTTCGATCACGGCGCGTTCTTGCGCCGTCAGATCCTTGTCCCAGCCGAGTTTCTTGAGCACGGCCATGGTGAACTCCGGATAGCCGTCGGTGAGTTCCGAGCCTTGCGTGTAGGAGCCTTCCGCCAATAGGGTCTGGCCGTTTCGTTCGACGCCGAAGCGGGCGCGGAACGGGCTGCCGCCGTCCATGACATGCAGGCCGGTGCTGTAAAGATTGGCCGTACCCGGGTGGCGGATCTCAGGCTTGCCCCAACATGGCCAAGGCAGGCCGTAATAGTCGCCGCCGACCTCGGGATCGTCCTTGGGAGCCCGCATCGTCACCAAGTCGAACTTGTGCTGGTTCTTCATATGCGCCTTGAGCCGCTCTGGCGACTGACCGCAATAGCCCGTCGACCAGCTGCCGCGGTTCATCTCGCGCAGCACGTCCTCCGGCACCGGACGGTCGCCCTCGACGGCTATCTTCTTGAACATCTTGTCGGCAAGCCCGAGCTTCTTCGACAACAGATAGATGACCTGGTAGTCGTCCTTCTGCTCGAAGCTCGGCTTTACGATCTGCTCGCCCCACTGGATGGCCCGATTGGAGGCGACGCGCGAGCCTGACGTCTCGAACTGCGTGCAGACCGGCAAGAGATAAGTGTTGTCCTTTCGCCCCGCCTCCACCGCCAGCGCTGCCCAGGTCGTGGGATGGGGATCGGCGACGACAAGCAGCTCCAGGCCTGTCAGGCCTTTCATCGAATCCGGGATACGGGTGATACTGTTGCTGGCGTGGCCCTGAATGAACATGGCGCGCATGCTGTCGCGCTGAGCTATCTTGTCCTTGGGCAGCGAGACGGAATCGAACCACCTTGTCAGCGGGATGCCCGGGGTTTCCATGGCGTCCTTCGAGTCGAACTGGCTCAGCAGGTCCTCGTAGGGGATCTCCCAGACGCGCGACCAGTGCTTCCAGGCGCTTTCCGTCAACCCGTAATAGAAGGGCAGGGTGACCACATCGAGCCCGATATCCGTCGCGCCCTGGACGTTGTCATGGCCACGGAAGATGTTCGCGCCGGTCCCCGGCTTCCCGACATTGCCGCTGGCGAGACACAGTATGCAACTTGCGCGTGTATTGGCGGTGCCGACCGTGTGGTGTGTCTGGCCCATGCACCAGATCATCGTCGACGGCTTCTGCGTGGCGAACAGCTCGGCGACGCGCTTCACCTGATCGCCAGGCACGCCGGTGATCTGCTCAACCTCCTCCGGCGTGTATTTCGCGACTTCCTTGCGGACCTCATCCATCCCGTAGACGCGCTGCGCGATGAATTCCTTGTCCTCCCAGCCGTTCTCGAAGATGTGCCAAAGCATGCCCCACAACAGCGCTATGTCGGTGCCGGAGCGGAACCGGACGTACTCGGTCGCATGGGCGGCGGTGCGCGTGAAACGGGGATCGATGACGATCAGATTGGCCTGGTTGAGTTCCTTGCCTTCCAGCAGATGCTGCATCGCTATCGGATGTGCCTCAGCCGGGTTGCCGCCCATGATGATCATGGTTTTCGAATTGCGAATATCGTTGAAGGAGTTCGTCATCGCGCCGTAGCCCCAGGTGTTGGCTACGCCGGCGACGGTCGTCGAATGACAGATGCGGGCCTGGTGGTCCTGATTGTTTGTTCCCCACAGCGCCGCGAGCTTGCGGAAGAGATAGGTTCCTTCGTTGGAAAACTTGGCCGACCCCATCCAGTAGACGGATTCCGGGCCGGACTTTTCACGGATCTCGAGCAGTTTGTCGCCAATCCCATTGATTGCGTCGTCCCAGGAGACACGCTCCCACTGCCCTGCGGTGAGCTTCATCGGGTATTTCAGCCGGCGGTCGCTGTGTACGAGCTCGCGTACGCTTGCGCCCTTGGCGCAATGGGAGCCGCGGTTGATCGGGCTGTCCCACGAAGGCTCCTGACCGGTCCAGACGCCGTTCTGGACTTCGGCGGTAACGGTGCAGCCGACCGCGCAATGGGTGCAGACGCTTTTCTTCAGTTCTATAGGCACGCCCGGCTGCGGCGGACTGATGGCCGCCGCCTTCTGAACGGTGCCGAGCTGGAACGACCCGAGTGCAGCCATTCCGCCGACCGCGAGACCGGAACGGCGAAGGAAGGTTCGCCGGTCGATGGGAGCGGAGGCGACCGTGCCCATCAGTGTGTGCAATCTTGTGCGGCTCGCCTGACCGCTCTTGCGCTTGGTCAGCATGGCGCCCTCATTTCTTCAACGTCTCATAACCGTTCACACGGTAGAATGCCTTGACGTGCTCGGTCTCGCGGTAGCGAGCCCTCGTCTCCTCCTCACCGGGATCGTAAGCTTGCGCTTCTCCTGGGGTGAGCGTCACGGCGGCGGCGGCCACGGCGGTGGTGGATGCGCCGCCGAAGGCGCGAAGGAAACTGCGGCGGTTCATTGCCGTCTGTTGCTTTTCCTGCATCTGCCTTCCTCCCTATGCGTCGACGCGATCAGGTCACGAGCTTCGTCGCGCCTCCATGGCAAAGCCTTCGGCTTCGATGTCGATGAAAATCCGCCCCAATGCGCCGACTGCCCGGTAAAACCTGGCCGAGGCCGCGTTTTCCAGATCGGCCAAGAAACGGCTCGCCCACGGCGCGATGTGACGTTCAAAGAAGTCCCGCTCCTCGCCGGCGGGAACCACGAAATGGGTGGCGGCAAAGCCGCTCATGATCTCGAACAGTGTGCCGAGATGATCTTCCGGGTCAAAATGACCGTCCGCGCGTTCAAGGCCGAGGCGCCTCATGTCCCCGCGCAGGCGGGCAAGCGGCCGTTCGTTGAGAAAGCCGGTCAGGTAGTAGGAGGCGTAGGGAACGAGTTCGCCGCGCCCGACCCCGATGAAGAGCTCGAAATACTCGCGACTGACGGCAACCGGAGAGGCTGAAGAAGCGGCCTGGCCGAGTGCGGCATGAGCCTTGCCGAGCGGGGTCTCGGCGTCGCCTCGCAACCCGGAAAGCCGCGCCATGAGGTTTGCATCCGGAGCGGCCAGGAGAAGCGTGGCGAGCAGCGCGTACTCATCCGCGCGTGCGCTGTTCACGTCGTTGACGTCAGCATCTTCTACGCCGGGAACCAGAGCGTCAGCTCCGAACGACGTGCCGATTGCCTCCTCCAGGCGCAAGTCTGGGTTCATCTACTGACCTCGACCGTGCCCCTCAACGAGTGGGTAAGTGAATACTAGTGCCCCGCCCGGCAATTGCAACAGCGACTGTGCCAAAATGGCAACAAATCCAGATCAGCGCGGCATGGCGCCGCCATGGCGTCGCTGGCGATCGATCGGCGATGATTCCGCGGCGCCGGCGCCTTCGTCGCGGTCGATAGCGGTCCCGGCGCCGTCGGCCGAAGGAGATTCGGGGTTTGCCGGTTCGATCGAACTGTCCGGCGTGACAGAATCCGACCCATCGGCTGAGGCGTTCACGCCCTCGTCCGCCAAAACGGCGCTGGTCGCTGGCGCCTTCTCCGGCGCCTGCGAAGCCATGGCGGCGGGTGCCGGATCGGTCGGGTTGCCGCCGTTCGACAGGAAATCCACGACAGCTTCGCTGGATGCTTTCAAGGGGCCGAATCCCGCCATGGATCCAGGGCTGTTGAAGTCCCAGGCATATTCGGAAGGCCCGATATGATCACGAATTGCCGGATCGAGCGACCACATCTTGCGCAATGCGGCGCGCTTCAACATTTTGGGCACGCCTTTGCGCAGGAAGGCTGAGAGATCGCTTTGAGCGGTCAGATCCTCGAGGCGCGGGAGGGGCTCGGCGGGCTCGGCGGCCTCCGGCTCGACAATTGCTGGTGCAAGCTGCTCACCAGTATCGGCTGGCGCCGCAACTTCGTCAGGCGAAAGCTGATCGTTCTGCGGCCCCGCAGTCGAACTGTAACGCGCCGCCTGTTTCAGGCGCGACCAGCGGGCGAAGACATTGTCGCGTCCCGCCCTCATTCGGCATCATCCGTCGTTCCGGAACGAGGACCGCGCCTCGCCAGGGCATCAGGGTCCGCCCGATCGCGCTTGCGCTTGATGAAAGGACGCTCGACGTGATGCGTCTCGACAAAGGCGGCCAGCCATTGCTGAAGCTCGATCGGCATCGGCACGGCCTCGATGATGTCGGGGCCAGCCTCGGTCAGCGACTCGCCCTCGAAAGGGTCAGCGGTCACCAGGTGCAGCACAACTCCGGGTGGAGCATCGCTCGACCGGAGCGCGATCCACAGGCTAGGCCGCCCCGAACGGAGGTTGTCCCGGTACATGCCCGTGTCGCACCCGAAGAGCTCAAGCTTGAAAGTTCCGGCATAGAAGCGCGTCACGCCGTCTGATTCGTGCAGCACCGACCATGGCGCCGCGCTCGGCGCGCCCGCCAGCACGGCCACGGGAACCCAGACATGGTCGATCCAAGGGTTGTCCAGAGCCCGTCGCTCGACGATCACCCCGACTTCCGCCGTCTCCTGCACCATGGCACCAATCCTCCTAGTTCACTGTCCCTGGGGCGCGAAACGGCAGGCCTGCGACAAGGTTCTGCGGCTTCATGCGGATCGTTCGGTCAGGGGTCATGGCCATTATGAGCCAGACGGGCCTGGCGCCCACCTGCGGCAGTACTTCGCCGGTGTCGGAAAAGGTGAGCCGGAACAGTGCAATCACGCGCTGTGCAGCCTCCGGGTCAAGTTCATCGCCGGCCCAGAGCGTGTTGCCGATGCGGGTCGCTTCGGCGTCGAGGCCGACGAACCAGGCCCAGTCCTCGTCCTCGATCCGCTCCACCGGCTCGATCTCCACGTCCACCGCAAGTAGATGGCGAACCCAGATCTCCATTGCTGTGGCAAGGCCGCGCCGGGTCGGACTGCGCGCGCTGCCCAGCTTGAGCACCATATCGAAAGCGTCGCTCCTGGCGAAGTAACGCTCGGCATTGTTCTCGTCGAGTATCTCCAGTTCGGTGACGGCTGGGCCACCAAGCATGTTCAGGAGTGGCGAGGCATGGCGGTTCTGTTCATGCAGCTCTATGGTTTCGGCATCGGCGAGAAGCACGGCGCCCTCGTTAGACGTCACCCGTTGCGGCCGATAAAACAGCTCCGCGGCTCGCACGACGCAGGCGTCGTGCTGACCATCCAGCGCATTGCGCAGGACGACCTGCGCAAGCTGGTTCATGAACAGCGGCGGGATAGTTTCGGCCGAGCCGCGCGCCAGCGCGAGATATGCGGCCTCGAGTGAGGGAGCGGCCAACACATGGTCGCGAAAGGCGATCATGAACTCCCAGTTCTCGCGCGCATCCGGGTCCTCCAGGGCGGCGATCTCCTGCTTCGCGACCGGCCGGCGCGGATGATGCATCAAAAGCTCGTGATGCAGGCGCAGCTCCGCCGGGCAGGCCGTTTCGGGAGGGAGAAGCTCTGGCCGCGCAAAATATGCCTTCAGAAAGGAGTCGGTCACCAGCAGGCGCCCGGCCTCATCCCTGTCGAGAAGGTGATGACCTGAGGAAACCCAGAAATCCTTCACTTCTGCCTCCCGGCCAATGCTAGGAGATCGAACTTTTCCGTCGACTCCTCCTCGCCGTCGATTTCGACAAAGCGGAATGCCGTTGCCGGCTCCAGCCGGCTCGCCTTGCGATGCAGGGTTCGGAAACACTCGCGGGTGCCGGCCTGTTCGCTGGTGCGGTTGACCGCAATCAGCGTGTTTGGCGGGTGGTCGCACAGCGATTGCGCGAATTCTATCTCCTCTTCGGCGGCGGCGCGCGCCGTTTCGGTGTCCGGCGCACCGCATCGCACCACAAGCTGCTCGGCCAGCCGATCGACGGCCGCCGCGCGATCATGCACGGTCGCGTCCGTGACCACGACGAGGGTGGACCAGCCGAAGCTATCAATGCCGAGGAACCCGGCGCGGAACGCCTGCCGTTCCTTGCCGGTAAGCCTGGCCACATCGGCGCCGAAGAACAGGAAGGTGCCGGTCACCGCCCATTCGCCTGGTTCTGCAGCGCGCGAATAGACAAACGTGTCCGATGGATCGAGGCGGATCGTTCGCGGCAGCTTCAAAGCCATGGCGTGCCCGTCATCGGATCGAGCCAGGAGGGCCTGGCAAGCGCCTCGGGCAGGCTTTTTCGCTCGCCAGGCCCGTGAGAGGCCGTGTGGGAAATCACCAGATCGCCGTTGCCGGCAATCTCTGCATGCTCGTCGCCCTTTCGGGGCAGCCGGTCGAGCCAGCGGCTGGCGATCGAACCGAAGCCGGTGTCGCTCCATTCGTGGAATGCGGCCATCAGATGGCGGGAGAAGCTCGCAACGATCTCACCGGCATCGAGCGCAACGAAGCCGAGTTCGTCAAGCGCGCCAAGCAGCGGACGCAGGCCGGGCTCGTCGGCGCGGATGACGGCGGTGCGGATCATGCCGGAGAAGACGATCCAGTCGGGGATTTCGTTCTCCCGGGCCCCTTCCGGCCAGCCCAGGCGGGCGCCGCCGACGAGAACCCCGTCGACGCGAACAGTGTCGGGCCAGTCGAAGGTGATGGGCCGCGACGGCGGAGCATGGACCGCAAGTGCATCGGCAAGTGCGTTCATGCCGGCATAAATCGCGCGACGCGCATCCTCTAGCGGCTCTTCAGGCTCAAGCACCACTGCGAATTCGGCCAGATCGTAGCGGCGCACCCAGGCAAGCGTGCCTGCGCCTTCGTCTGCCGCGATCGCGCAGGCGTGCGCAAAGGCGTCACCGGCCTCTCTCAGCGGCACGAGGCTGTAAGGCGGTGGCAGTTGGAGGTCGCTGACAGAGGGCCGCATAGCCCGATCCATATTTTGATGACGGCGACTGTAATGTCTTTATAATACTTCCAGGCAAGAGGCGCTACCGCGTGGACAAGGACGATGCCACGGGAGTCGGAATGAGCCTGGACAAACCACGCACGGTCCTGGTCTGCTCGTGCGAGCGGAGCATGCCACGCTTCGGCGCCAGCGTCGCCCGCGGATGCAAGGGCGCACGGGTCGAGGCGGGGGACCAGTTCTGCGGCGCGGAACTCGACCGGGTGCGCAGCGCCCTGAGCGGCGGCGAAGCAGTCACCATCAGTTGCACGCAACAGGCGCCGCTTTTCGGCGACCTCGCCGAGGAACTCGGTTTCGCAGGCGATCTGGTTTTCGCAAACATTCGCGAGACGGGCGGCTGGTCGCAGGATGCTGCTGCTGCCGGCCCGAAAGCGGCGGCTCTGCTCGCCATGGCGGCCGAATCCGCTTCGCCACCCGCGCTGGTTACGCTTTCGAGCAATGGTGTCGTCCTGGTCTATGGCTGCGACGCGACGGCGATCGACGCGGGCCGGCAACTCGCCGAAAAGCTGGACGTCACTGTGTTGCTTAGCCGTCCGCGCGAAATCGCGCCGCACCGGGTCTGGGATTTTCCCGTCTTGCAGGGCACGATCCGGCAAGCGCGCGGCCATCTTGGCGCCTTCGAGCTGACGGTCGACGATTTCGCGGCGCCCAATCCATCTTCGCGCGATCGGCTTGGCTTTGGAATATCGCGGGATGGAGCGGTCTCGAACGCCGACATCATCCTTGATCTCTCCGGCGGGGCTCCGCTTTTCCCTGCTCATGAATTGCGCGACGGCTACGTGAAGGCCGATCCCGGCGATCGCGCCTCCGTCGCCGTTGCGATCGCAACGGCAGCCGATTTGGTTGGCGAGTTCGACAAGCCGCGCTTCATCGATTTCTCCTCCGATCTGTGCGCCCATTCGAGATCGCGCATCACCGGCTGCACACGGTGCCTCGACCTGTGCCCGACTGGAGCGATAACGCCCGCCGGGAACCACGTCGCGATCGATGCGGAAGTATGCGCCGGCTGCGGCAGCTGCGCGGCGGCATGTCCCACGGGCGCTGCCGCCTACGCCGTGCCAGATGCCGCAACGCTGCTTCGGCGGCTGCGGACGCTTCTTGTCACCTATCGTGAGGCGGGCGGCCTGGATGCGATTGTGCTTTTCCATGATCTCGGCCATGGCGAGCCGCTGATCGACGCACTTGCCCGCTTCGGCGCGGGTCTGCCCGCAAATGTCCTGCCGGTCGCGGTGAATGAGATAACCCAGTTAGGGATCGAGGCGTGGACCGCGCCGGTCGCCTGGGGCGCTTGCGCCGTAAGGGCGCTGTCGTCGGCCAAGCCAAGGCATGAGCTTACCGGAATTGCCGCAAACATCGCAATCGCCAATCTTTTGAGCCGGTCTCTCGGTTATGGCGCGGAGGTCTGCGGACTGATCGAAGTGGACGATCCCGACATACTCGCCTCGGCGCTCGACCTGATTACTCCAGATGTTGCGTCGCGGCGCCCGGCGGCATTCCTGCCGCTCGGCAAGAAGCGCAGCCTGCTGACGAGCACCATGCTCGAGCTCCATCGAGCTGCGCCAACGCCGGTCGACCGCGTGGCGTTGCCGGGTGGTGCTCCGTTCGGCGGCCTGGACGTCAATGTCGACGGCTGCACGCTCTGCCTCTCTTGTGTCTCGGCCTGTCCAACCGGGGCGCTTTCCGACAGCGAACAGCAGCCGGCCCTGTATTTTTCCGAGAGCGCCTGCGTGCAGTGCGGCCTTTGCGCCGCGACCTGCCCGGAGAAGGTCATCACCTTGACGCCGCAGGTGGATTTCCAGGCATGGGGTGCTCGCAGCCGGGTCGTGAAGCAAGAGGAGCCGTACAACTGCATCCGCTGCGCAAAGCCGTTCGGCACAAGGAGCACCGTCGAGCGGATCGTCGCCAAGCTCGAAGGCAAACACTGGATGTTTGCAGGCGAGAACGCACGGCGGCTCGACCTTGTACGGATGTGCGACAATTGCCGCGTCGATGCGGCGATGAATGAGGGCTTCGATCCTTATGCAGGCCCTGGTCGCTCGCCGCCGCGAACCACTGAAGACTATCTGCGGGAGCGCAAGGCCTCGAGCGACAAGGCGGTCTGAGCCTTGGGCTGATCGCCCTCAAAAATGCGTTTCCCGGCGATCGGGGCGGTGAGCCGGCTACGACGGTGACCAAAAGGGTTACACGATCAACACGCAAATAAACGGTTTCAGCAATCAAATCTTAGGCATAGCGTGACATGCTTGCCGCTCGGCTGACCACCGGGTGGCTCGAATGGATGTATGGGAAAGGGGGGCCTCAGGGCCCGTCGATTGGTAGATCGAACGCACCTCGACATGCAGGACGATCCTGCCGTCACGGCGGAAGTTGAGCGACTTCTGGCGCAGCGCACGCGCGACATCCGGCTCAAAGGCGAGATCAAGCGCCTGTTTCAGGCACGTGTCTGGTCGCAAACGGCCAAGATCATCCGCGCCTGGATGACATGGGTGGCGTTCCTGGATGTCCTGACGCTGGCGCTCAACCTGGTGATGCTTCCAAGGTCGATCGCGCTATCCATGCTCTTGCCTGGCGCCATCATCCCTCCCGTCGCTGTAGCCGTGGTCCTTGTCTGGCGAAAACGGCGCCCGTCCTGGGTCCAGGGGGTTTCCCTGATCACAGGCATGTTCCTCATCCTGTTGTCGATCGTATTGGTCGGCGCAAGCGCCGGCGGCGAGTTCTACGAACGGCACTTGAACATCATGCTGTTCGTAGCGATTACCGCCATCATCATCTTCGGCGTCCCTCAGGCATGGACCGTGACGGTCGCGGCTTTGGCTCTCGGTCTCTATCTCGTCTTCCAGGTGCAGAACCCGGGCCTTGAGATTGGCAATGCGGTGGCTGCCACGTTGTTTTTTGCCAGCGGCATTCTCGCTACGGTCGCCGCGCGGCGTACGATGACAATTCTGGCTCAGAAGACTTTTCTGTTCGAGCTTCGAGACCGACACAGGGTTGCCGAACTGGCAGAAGCGAACGATCGGCTGGAGCTTCTGGCGAGAACCGATCCGCTGACCGGCGTCGACAATCGGCGCCGGATGACGGAAACGCTCGACCACGCCTGGGGCGGTGGCGGCAAATGCCCCGGCGGCGCCGCCATGCTGATGTGCGACATCGACGAGTTCAAGAAGCTCAACGATCGTCTCGGTCATGCCGAGGGCGATCGTTGCCTCATCGAGGTCGCCCGCTTGATCCGGGAGAACGTGAGGCGCGATCGCGATCATGTTGCGCGCTACGGCGGTGAGGAATTTCTCGTGCTGCTTCCAAGTGTGAACGAGCAGGAGGCCGCCATTGTAGCCGAGCGAATTCGCGAGTGTGTGGAAGCTGCTCGTCTTCCTAATCCAGGATCGCGCGTGTCCCGCTATATCACCCTCAGCATCGGCGTGGCGGTCCAGGCGCCGGACCACGCCATTTCGCCGGAGCAGCTCCAGCGCCAGGCCGATGAAGCACTCTATGTTGCCAAGCAGACTGGCCGCAATCGGGCGGTGTTCCACAGGCTGGAGTCATCGCGCCTTTTGGGCGCTCGGTCGATGCGGTGATGTCGAAGTTCAGTCGGTGCGTGTCTCGGCCTGAAGAAAGCGGATCAGGGCTGCCCGATCCTCGGCATTGCTGATCGTCTGTTCAGGCATCTTGGTGCCGGGGGTGTAGGCGTTCGGACCCAACTCGAACAGCTCCGACACGGTTTCCGGTGTCCAGACGATGTCCATTTTCCGGAAAGCGGGCGAATAGTGGTAACCCGGCACGGACGCTATCTTGCGCCCGAAAATGCCATGCAGCGTCGGCCCGGCTCGATGGCCATCGTTCGGGTCGAGCGTATGGCAGGCAACGCAGGCGCGAAATACTTCTGCGTCCGGATTGCCTGCGTATCTGGCCATCGGATCGGTCCTGCCTGCTGTAGCGGCTCCAAGGCGCTCGCCCGTCTCGACGTTCCATTCCCGCACCAGATGGTCGGCGCCGCCAGCCAGAAGCGTCTTGCCGCCAGCCGCGAACGCAAGCGACCATACCGCCACGCCGGACGTGTCGAGAGTGCGGATGGTGGAAAGGCTGACAGCGTCCAGCAACAGGATTCCATCACCGATGCCGGCGACGGCGAGATAGTTCGCGTCTGGCGCAGCGGCGAGAGCAATCACCGGTTTGCGCAAGACCGGAACTTCCAACTGCACTTTGCCGAGTCGGTCGAGCAGCCGTACCCATCCGTCCGCACCTGCGACGAACAGGCGGTCGCCGGACGCTCTTGCAAGCGCGTTGAGCGGCGTCGGCATGATGGCCCGAAGCGGCGGCGCCCCAGCCTGGCTCGGCCAAAAGATGACTGTCGCGTCATAGCCGGCGCTGACGAGGGTTGCGTCGGCCAGGAAGGCGAGCGCATTGACGTTTGCACGATGGCCTTCCAGGACGCGCGCTTCACCGCCGGCAAGCGGCCAGAGCCGTACGGTGGTGTCCCAGGATGCCGAAGCCAGCATCGATCCGTCGGGCGACAGTTCGAGGTCGGCGACGGGTCCGGTGTGACCCTCCAGGATGCGGGCCGGTTCGCCTCGACCGGTTTGCCAGATCGCGATGCGACCATCCGCACCGGCGCTGGCAAATCGCCCGTTCGGTAGTGCGGCGACGGCCGTTACCTCACCTTCATGAAAGAGCAGCACGTCGCGCGCTTCGCCGGTCTCAAGCGACCAGATGATCGTCCTGGTGTCAAAACTGCCGGTTGCCGCCGTCTTTCCGTCCGGCGCCACGGAAATCGCTCGCACGGGACCGCCATGCCCGCGCAGTTCCGCACCATGTGCCGTCGCGCCAGCGAGGAAAACAGCAGCGAGCAAGGCTATTGCGAGCGTCTTACGCATTGCGCATCATACGTTTCCGTGTTCCGCTGGCGGGCAGCGCCGTGGCCGGACAGCAGCATGCGATCGCGACCTGACCAGCCGCACACTCCCAGCTATTGGAGGCAATCCTATGACTCAAAACATGGAAACCGATCCCTTCAACGTGTCGATGCGCAAGTTCCTGAAGCAGGTCGGCGTAACCTCGCAGCAGGCGATCGAAAAGGCGGTGGCCGATGCTGGACTGAAAGGGCAGGGGCGCCTGACCGTGAGGGCCGTGATTACGGCCGAACGCGCCGGTCTGCACCACGTCGTCGAAGGCGACATCGACCTTGGCTGAATAGCTGCGACGGTGCGCCCGGCGCCCCGTCGACGCCCACATCAATGGAAGAACCGGACCTGCCCGGCCGGGCCGGTGTCATAGCCGGTGAGTTCTGCGGCGCGCTGAGCGAAGCTGTCCTGGGCCATGAGGCGGATCAGCGCCTGGATCGAAGGCTGGAAATAGGTTCGCTGCCGCATCAGCAGATCGAAATTCTCCCACGCCAATGACACGAATTCGAGGCCGGCGGCGCGCGCGGCGGCGCGTGTGGCGATGCCGCAATCGGCCCTGCCGGTCCGGATCGCGGCAGCGAGTTCCGGCCCTGTCAGGCATGGCGGCTCGAGCCGGTTCAACCGCCTCTGGCTGGCGCCGGCGCGGGCGACCAGGACATCCAGCAGCATTTGGGCTCCGGCCCCGACCTGGCGCATCGCGATCTTGGCGCCGCTTTCTAGGACATCGGCCAGGCTGTTGAGCGATCGGGGGTTGCCCGGCGGCAGCAGCAGCCCTTGTTCGCGCCGCGTGAAACCGATCAGCACCGCATCGTGCAGCCGCGGCATGGCGCGCGCGGCCTCCACATTGAGGTCGGCGGCATCACCGTGGAAATGGATCGCCGCAGCGGCAATCTCGCCACGCAAAAGACGCGCAACGCCGCCTGCCGTCCCCTCGGTCAGCGAGGCGAGGCCAGAGCCCGCCTGACGAAGGCTCCATTCAAGCAGGTCGTCCTGGCTGCCGCCGACTATGGGCGGCGGCTCGGGCGCAATCATTCCGTCGGGACGCGCCAATCCCGACAGAACCCACCGGTCGAGTTCGTTGCGCGGAAACAGCCATTTGCCCGTCACTTTGCTGCACGGGATGCTGTTTTTGGCGACCAGCTCGTAAAGCTTGCGTTCGCCAAGGCGCAAATAGTCTGCGGCTTCTGCAGTCGTCAGCAAATCCATCCTGCAATCTTATGCATATTCCTGCGCAGGTTCAATTGTTTGACGAATGCGGAGTAAATGCAGCAGAAATAGCAGGACGACGCAGCGCAGGTGAAAGGGTATGTCAGAAGGCCTAAATGCATGGCAGCTTATCGCGAGTGGCGACGCGACGCTGATCTCGATAGTGCGGCTTTCGCTGACCATTACCCTGGCCGCCGTTGCAGTTGCGGCCGTCGTGGGACTGCCGCTCGGGGCGTTGCTGGCACTGACCCGTTTTCCGGGACGTTGCGCGCTCGTCGTGCTTGTCAACGGCTTCATGGGCCTGCCGCCCGTAGTCGTCGGCCTGACCGTTTACCTGCTGTTGTCGCGATCAGGGCCGCTCGGCACGTTCGGCCTGCTGTTCACACCGGCCGCCATGGTCATCGCGCAGGCGCTTCTCGTCCTGCCAATTATCGCGGCTCTGACGCGCCAGACCATCGAGGATTTGTGGCGCGAATATCGCGACGAACTGACGGCGATGGGCGTCGGCCCGACAGGCCGGGTGGCGACGCTCTTGTGGGACAGCCGTTTCAGCCTGATCACCGCAATGCTCGCCGGCTTCGGCCGGGCGGCCGCCGAAGTCGGCACGGTGATGATCGTCGGCGGCAATATCGAGGGCTTTACCCGAACCATGACCACCACGATCGCGCTCGAAACATCAAAGGGAGACCTGCCGCTCGCGATCGGGCTCGGCGTCATCCTGATCGGCCTCATTCTTGCCATCAATGCCGCTGCCTGGGGCCTGCGATTGTGGTCGGAGCAACGGGTGGCTTGATGATGCGGGCCGCGCTGACCGACCTTCCTCTCGTTCTGGACCGGGTCTCGCTCAGCGCCGGCGCCACGACCATGCTCGACCGCCTGAACCTGGCGATTGCTCCCGGTGCGCCGACACTGGTGCTCGGTCCCAATGGCGCGGGCAAGACGTCACTGCTTCGGGTTTGCATGGGACTTGCCGCGCCTTCCGCAGGAACTGTGAGCTGGGGTGGGCGCACCGATCGCGGCCTTGGCCGCAGGGCAATGCTGCTCCAGAAACCGGTGATGCTGCGCCGCTCTGTCGCCGCCAACGTGGCTTACGCACTGGCGCAAGCTGGCTGTCCGCGCCATCGTCGCGCGACACGCACCGAGGAACTTCTCGATCGTGTGGGCCTTCTGGGCCTGGCGGCGCGACCTGCGCGGCGCTTGTCCGGCGGCGAGCAACAGCGCGTGGCGCTTGCCCGCGCACTGGCGCGCAAACCCGAGGTCCTGCTGCTCGATGAGCCCACCGCCAGCCTTGATCCCGCTGCAACCCGCCATGTCGAGGAGATCATCCTCATGGCCTCCCAATCGGGCACCAAGATCGTCATGGCTTCGCACGATCTCGGTCAGGTGCGACGGCTCGCGGGAGATGTCGTCTTCCTCGTTCGCGGCCGACTGTGCGAGCACGCCAGCGCCGGTGATTTTTTCGATCGCCCCGCATCCGCAGAAGCTGCCGCCTTTATCCATGGGGAACTCGTGCTTTGACCGCGGAAATGGAGCTTCCAGTGCTGAACCGTCGACTGTTTACCGCAATTGCGATCATTTTGACTTTCCTCGCTTCCAGCGGCGCATCGGCCAGCGCACAGGAACAGTCGATCGTGGTGGCCTCGACGACGTCGACACGGGATTCCGGCCTTTTCGACCACATACTGCCTTTGTTCACCACAAGGACCGGAATCGAGGTGAAGGTGGTCGCGCAGGGAACCGGCCAGGCCCTCGACGCCGGCCGCCGGGGAGACGCAGACGTGGTCTTCGTCCATGCCAGGGAGCAGGAGGAGAAATTCGTCGAGCAAGGTTTTGGCGTGAAACGCTTCGATGTGATGTACAATGATTTCGTCCTGATCGGGCCCAGAGGCGACCCGGCCGGCATCAAGGGTTCGCCGGATATCGCAGTCGCCTTGACATCGATCCAGAGCAAAAAAGCTGTTTTTGTTTCCCGCGGCGACAAATCCGGAACCCACTTTGCTGAACTCGGACTCTGGAAGGCGGCAGGTGTCGATATCGCGGCGGTGGGGGACCACTGGTACAAGGAGATAGGGCAGGGCATGGGCGCTGCGCTCAACACAGCCTGCGCCATGGATGCCTATGTGCTTTCCGATCGCGCCACATGGTTGGCGTTCAAGAACCGCGGCGAACTGGAGATCGTGGTCGAAGGCGATAAAAGGCTGTTCAACCAGTACGGTGTCATGCTGGTGAATCCCGCGAGGCACCCGAGCGTCAAGGCTGAACCCGGCCAACGCTTCATAGATTGGCTGATCTCGCCTGAAGGACAGCAGGCGATCGGCGAATACAATATTGACGGCCAGCAACTGTTCTTCCCGAACGCTGAGCAGAAGCGCTCCTGAAGTCGGTTGCAAAGCGGGTTGCATCTGCCCCATCATCGGACATGATGAGAATGCAGCCTTCCGTCGGCGCGCTGACCGGTCTCGAAGCGGCTCTCGCCGCACTCCTCGACGGAGTGGAGCCGGTTGCGCCCACTCTTTTGCCGCTTGACCAGACGCTTGGGAAGATAGGCGCCGCCATGCCGCCCCGGGCACGCGCGCAGCCCATCCGCGACACCGCAAGGACAGACGGCTGGGCGTGCCGCGCGCTCGATCTTGCCGGTGCGTCGGCCTATTCGCCGCTGCCGCTGACGGCAATGCCGGTCTGGATAGAGGCAGGCGGCGCCATGCCGGAGGGATGCGATTGCGTTCTCGATGCCGATCTCATCGATTGCAGCGGCCCGATGCCCCAGGCGCTCGATGAAGCGGCACCGGGCCAGGGCGTGCGACGCGCCGGCGAGGACATGGCGGCGGGCCGACCGCTCATCATTGCAGGGAACAGGCTGTCGGCCGCTGACCTCCTGACAGTGCGAAGCGCAGGGATTGGTGAAATTGCGGTGCGGATGCCGCAGGTGCGCCTGATCGATGTCGCCGCCCCGACGAGCGATACTTTCACGGCGCATTTTATCGCCGACCTTGCAAGAGCCTCTGGCGCGACGGTATTCGATATCGAAACGGTTGCGCGCGACGCCAGATCCGTCGCCCAGGCGCTTGGCAATGCAGCCGGCGATTTGATTATCCTGATTGGAGGCACTGGTGCGGGGCGCGCCGACGCTACAGCCGACGCGCTTGCCGCGCGTGGGGCGCTCATCGCCCACAACATAGCGCTACAGCCCGGCCGAACCGCGGCGATCGGACGGCTCGATGCGGTCCCGATCATTGCTCTGCCCGGCGCGCCCGATCAGGCTCTTGCCGCCTTTCTGGCGCTGGTTCAGCCGGCTATCGATCGCCTGACGGACAGGAGCGCCCGGCGACAGACGGTCCTGGCGCTGGAGCGGAAAATCTCGTCCACGGTCGGACTGGCCGAGATCGTCCTGCTGAACCAGCAACAAGACAGATGGCGGCCGCTTGCGATAGGAGATTTTTCGCTGGAGGCGATCCGCCTGGCGGATGCATGGCTTGCCATTCCAGGGGGCAGTGAGGGTTGGGCCGCGGGAACACCTGTCGGCGCCTTTGTGTTCGACGATCCAAGATGAGTCGGTGATGACCAGATCCACCCGCCCAGATACCGGCCAGGAGCATACCGGCCAGGAGCAGTTCCTGACGGTCCTGTCGCGCGACGAGGCGCTCGCCCGTTTCGAGGCGGTGCTATTTCCCAGGACGACCCCGACCGAAGAACTGATGCTGGCGGATGCGCTTGGGCTGCCGCTTGCCGATGATGTCACGGCTCCGATCGACGTGCCGCCCTTCGACCGTTCGAACGTCGATGGTTTTGCCGTGCGTGCCGCCGACATCGCCACCGGGTCGGAGGCGCTTCCTGCCAGGCTCCTGCTCAACCGCGAAACCATCGCCTGCGGTGTCGCCCCGCAAATCCCTGTGCTCGCAGGCACCGCCACCTCGATCGCGACGGGCGGGCCGGTGCCGCGCGGCGCCGATGCCATCGTCATGGTGGAGCACACACACCCAGCCGACGGCGATGCCATCGAGGTCAGGCGCGGAGCCTCGCCCGGCCAGTTCATCTCGCATGCCGGATCCGATATTGCCCGCGGTGAGGTTCTGCTGCGCGCCGGAACGGTGATCGGCTCGCGTGAAATCGGCATGCTTGCCGCCTGCGGAATTGCGCTGGTGACGGTGGCGCGCAAGCTGCGCGTGGCGGTTTTGTCGACCGGCGACGAACTTGTCCAACCGGGCGACACCCTGCGGCCCGCCGGCATTTACGACGCCAATGGCGCAATCGTCAGCGCCGCGATAACTGAAAATGGCGGCCAGGCGAGCTTTCTCGGCGCCTATCCGGATGACGAAGCCACGCTGGAAGCCGCCATGCGCGAGGCGCTGGCGGCGCATGACGTGCTGATAGTGTCGGGCGGGACGTCCAAGGGCGCGGGTGATGTCAGCCACCGCATCGTGAACCGTCTCGGCGCGCCCGGCATCGTTGCCCATGGCGTGGCGCTGAAGCCGGGAAAACCACTTTGCCTCGCCGTCTGCGACGGCAAGCCGGTCGTCGTGCTGCCGGGATTTCCGACTTCGGCCATGTTCACTTTCCACGACATGATCGTTCCCGTGCTGCGCCGCATGGCGGGCCTGCCGCCTCGGACCGAAGCGAAGGTCGCGGCAAAGGTTCCACTGCGCATTCAGTCCGAACTCGGCCGCACGGAGTTCGTGATGGTGTCGCTGGTCGAGGGTGAGCAGGGGCTGGTCGCCTATCCCACCGGCAAGGGCTCGGGGGCGATAACGTCCTTTGCCCAGGCGGACGGCTTCATCAGCATCGAAGCTTTGGCCGACAATATGCCTGCCGGAAGCGAGGCGTCGGTGACGCTGTTCACCCCGCACGTCCGTGTTCCCGATCTCGTGGTGATCGGCAGCAACTGCACCGGCCTCGACCTTGTCGTGGGCATTCTGTTTCGCGCCGGCCTGACGGTGCGGTCCATCGCGGTCGGCAGCCTCGGCGGCCTGGCCGCGGCCAGGCGAGGCGAGTGCGATATCGCGCCCATCCACCTCTTCGATGCCAAGACGCAAAGCTACAATGCGCCGTTCCTGAGCGAAGGCCTCGAACTCGTGCAGGGATGGCGACGCATGCAGGGCATCGTCTACCGCCCGGGCGACCTGCGCTTCCAGGGGACCGACCCAGAGGAGGCGGTGCGAGCCGCACTCGCCGATCCCAATTGCATGATGGTCAACCGCAACCAGGGCTCGGGCACGCGCATCCTGATCGACCAACTGCTTGGTGCCGCGCGCCCCGACGGATATTGGAACCAGCCCCGCTCGCACAATGCCGTCGCGGCGGCCGTGGCGCAGAACCGAGCCGACTGGGGCGTCACCATTGCGCCGGTGGCGCGCTCAGCCGGGCTCGGCTTCATTGCGCTGAAGGAAGAGCATTATGATTTCGCGCTGGTCTCTGCCCGCAAACAGCGACCCGCGGTGCAGGCCTTCCTAACCGCGGTCGCTTCGCCTGAATTCAACGAGGCGGTCGAGCGCATGGGTTTTACCCGACCTGGCCAAGTGTGAGATATCCGGGTTAAGGGTCGGCAAGGTGCCCAACCAGCCGTTCGGCCTCGGCAAAATCTTCGACCGTGTTGACATTGAAGAAGGGATCCACCGGCTTGTCCGGCCAGGACTGGGTTGCAACCTTGTAGCGAGCTGTCCACAGGTCGATCTTGCGAACGCCCTCTTCGACCAGTGCATGGCGTAGCGCATCTCGCATCGCCACTTGCCACAGCCCGATGACAGGATGCGTCCGACCCGCTGACATCGCCACCGCCAGATCCGCAGCTTTCGCCATGCGCGCTCGATGCAGCCGTTCGACGAGGTCGCGCGGCAAGAAAGGACAGTCCGCTGCGACGCTGACGATCCATTCGACATCGGGCCTGTTCGCCGCGGTCCAGTCGAGGCCCGCAAGCACGCCGGCAAGCGGGCCCGAATAATTCTCGACCGGGTCGGCGACGACTGGTAGGCGAAAGCGGTCGAAGCGGGCAGGGTCGCCATTGGCGTTCAGCAACAGCCCGTCGCATTGCGGGCCGAGGCGCTCGAGGACACGCTCGAGGATGGTGAGTCCGTCGATCCGACGCATCGATTTGTCGCCACCGCCCATGCGCCGGGCGAGCCCGCCGGCGAGAACGACGCCCAGGGTCGGCACCTTCTCATTCGCCATCGTCGGCTCCCTTGCGTCTGTGACGCGGTGCTTCCTCGTCGACGGAAGCGAGGTCCTGGTCGAAGACGATGCGGTCCGCGCCCGATAGCACGGCGAACCGCTTGCCGCGCGCCCGACCGACCAGCGGGGGGGCGGGCGGGCGCGCCAGAGCCCCCCCCCCCCCGGGGGCACCCGCGCGCGAGGCGCGGGTGGGAAGGGCCCGTCGAACCGTCGTGATCGTCATTTGAGACCGCCGCCAGCCCGTCGTGTAAAGGATCTTGTCAGCGGCATCGATGCCGTGGCGATACATCCAGCCGGCGATCTTGTCGACGGCGTTGTGGCGCCCGACGTCCTCCATGTAGCAGATCGGCGTGCCTTCCTTGCAAAGCACGCAGCCATGAATCGCGCCCGCCTGGAGATAGAGCGACGGCGTCGTGTTGATCGTGCGGGTCATTTGGTAAAGCCAGGAGGTGTGCAGCGCGGCTGGCGGCAGAGTGATATCGAGCGCCTCGAGAAGATCGCCGAAAGCGGTCCCCTGCGCGCAGCCTGAAGTCTGCGTCCGTTTTCTAAGCTTCTGCTCGTAATTTGTGTTGCGCTCGGTACGGACAACCACGACCTGCACGTCGTCGTCATATTCGACCTCGGTTACGACGTCGTCAGATTTGAGCATGTTCTGATTGAGCAGGTAGCCCAGCGCCAGATATTCGGGATAGTCGCCGATCGTCATCATCGTGACGATCTCCTGGGCATTCAGATAGAGCGTCAGCGGGCGTTCAACGGGGACGCGGATTTGAATAGCGGCGCCCGTATGATCGATGCCGCTGACCTGTTCGGTCAATCGGATGTCATCCGGGCTCGGCATGATGATGGCGGGGTCTGGTCGGGTTTTCATCTGTTGCATGGCGCTCTCTTGAAATTGCAATCCCGCTTGCCGGAGTGGACGCGTTACCTCCGGCTTGACCTGCACTATATAGCCTGTTCAAACCGATGCCGGTCCACAAAAGCGCGCACAGGCGCAGACTGGGTTTGCCGGATGGCGCCGAGCTGCCGGCTCGGCCAGATCCATAGAGGCTGAAGGCTCGATGGCGCAACTTTCAGATGACTGCTTCGCTTTCGGCGGCCCGATGCGATCGCTCGATGATACAGCCGCACTGATTGCTTCACGGCTGACCGTTGTCGACGAGACCGAAACCGTCCAGCTGGCGATTGCCGATGGGCGCGTCCTGGCGAGTGATCTGGTGGCGCCGCTGCCCCTGCCGCCTTTCACCAACTCAGCCGTCGACGGCTATGCTCTGCGCGGCGACGACCTGCCGGGAACCGTTGAAAAAGCCTTGCCGGTGAGCGGCAGGATCCAGGCTGGGATGGCGCCGGATCGGCACGCCGCGCCCGGACAAGCCATACGCATCTTCACCGGCGCTCCGCTGCCGGAGGGGGCAGACACGGTCTACATGCAGGAAGATGTCCGTGTCGACGATACCGGCAGGGTCATTCTTCCGCCCGGCCTGAAAAGAGGAGCCAACGTGCGGCCGGCGGGCGAGGACGTCGCAGCAGGCAAGGTGGTCCTGCAGGCCGGCCAGCGCATGCGCCCGCAGGATGTTGCGCTCGCCGCGGCGCTCGGCATGACGCAGATCGATGTGCGGCGCAAAGTTCGCGTCGCGATCTTCTCGACCGGCAACGAGATCGTCGCGCCGGGAAAGGTCCGGGGACCGGCCCAGCTTTTCGATTCGAACCGCTTCATGCTGATGGCCATGCTGGCAAGATTGGGCTGCGAGACCACCGATTTGGGCATTCTGATCGACGACAGCAGGCTGATCGCGGATGTGCTGAGCAAGGCTGCGCCAGGACAGGACCTGATCCTGGCGTCCGGCGGGGTCTCGACCGGGGAGGCCGACTGCGTCAAGGCCGCCGTCGAGAGTGTGGGCACCCTGGTCTTCTGGCGGGTGGCCATAAAACCCGGCCGCCCAGTCGCCATGGGGGTGATCCGGGGAACAGCCTTCATTGGGCTGCCCGGCAATCCGGTGGCGAGCTTCGTCACATTCGCCCATATTGCGCGCGCCGCGATCTTTGCACTGGCCGGCGCACGGCAGCAGCCACCAATTTCGCGGCCGGTGCGGGCCGCCTTCTCCTACCGCAAAAAGCCGGGGCGACGCGAATATGTGCGGGTAAGCCTGCGTGGGACGCAGGATGGCACATATGAAGCCGTCAAATTCCCGCGCGAGGGCGCTGGCATGCTGTCTTCTTTGGTTCAAACGCACGGCCTTGTCGAACTCGGCGAGGAAATAGCCGAGGTCGAGCCGGGCCAGGCCGTTCAGTTCCTTGCCTATTCGGACCTGTATTGACGAACGCCGTCGAGCCGGTGGGCATGCAGTATGCCAAAATGCGGTGCGACGCCTGGCCGCTCTCAACTGCAGTATACCCTGGGTCGGCGACCGTTGACGACCGGTAATCGGTCCGCCATGGTGCGCCACCATGACGACGAGACAGCTCGATCTGACGGGATTGAAATGTCCCTTGCCGGCGCTGAAAACCCGCAAGGCGCTCAGCGGCATAAGCCCAGGCGAGCGCCTTGAGGTCCGTTGCACCGATCCGCTGGCAGCCATAGACATTCCCAATCTGATCAACGAAATGGGCGACCGCCTGGAGGCGATGCAACGGCAGGGAGACCACATCGTTTTCTTGATCGAGAAGGCGCAAGCTGCCCCGGTATAGGCCGTGCGACAAATCAGGGCGCAGATCAGTTCTGTCGCGGCGCCCCGGCCATGCTAAAATTGTCAAACCGGCATTTGGTTCAACTTGTCTGCCAAGTCGATTTGTGTGCCAAGTCCTTGATCCAAGGTGCGCCGGGCTGAGGGAGCTCACAACCACATTGGTGGCGGGAGCCGCCTTCCTCAGACGAAGGGTCCGGGTGGAGAGAGAATGACAAAGCAGCAACGGCGAGGCCCCGATCGCGGACCCAAAGGGCGGGCGCTGGATGATGTTGCCCTGGCCGAGGTCCGGGAACTTCTTGGCCAGCGCGAACGGCGCCGGGATCTGTTGATCGAATTCCTGCATCTGATCCAGGACCGCTACGGTTGTCTGTCGGCCGCGCATCTGCGAGCGCTTGCCGAAGACATGCGCCTGTCCCAGGTGGAGGTTTACGAGGTCGCGACCTTCTACGACCATTTCGATATCGTCAGGGAAGGCGAGGCGAGACCCGCGCCGCTGACAATCCGGGTGTGCGAATCGATAAGCTGCATGCTGGCGGGCGCCGAACACCTGATTGGCGAACTGGCCGCCAAGGCCGACCCAAACACAGTTCGCGTCATGCGTGCGCCCTGCATGGGCCGCTGCGCCGCAGCGCCCGCGGCGCGCATTGGCGACCGTGAGGTCGACCAAGCCAGCAGCCATATCCTCATCGATCTGGCTCGCTCGGGCGATACGAAAGTTGTCGTGCCCGATTATGTTGGCCTCGATGCCTATCGGGCCGCTGGCGGCTATCAGCTTCTCCGGAAGGTGAAGGCGGGCGAGACCGGCATTGACGCCATCATCGAGATCATGGAGCACGCCGGTCTGCGCGGTCTCGGCGGCGCCGGCTTTCCGGCCGGCAAGAAATGGAACTTCGTGCGCGGCTATCCAGGGCCGCGGCTGATGTCGATCAATGGCGACGAAGGCGAACCTGGCACTTTCAAGGACCGCATCTATCTTGAAAAGGATCCGCACCGCACCTTCGAAGGCGCGATTATCGCCGCCCACGCGGTCGAGGCCGAGCGCATCTATTTCTACATGCGCGACGAATACCCTGCCGTGCTCGCCATTTTGCGCGCCGAGATCGCGGCGCTCGAGGCAGCCGGCATCGTCAAGCCCGGTTTCATCGACCTTCGGCGCGGCGCCGGCGCCTATATTTGCGGCGAGGAAAGCGCGATGCTCGAAAGCATCGAGGGCAAGCGCGGCATGCCGCGCCACCGGCCTCCCTATATTGCCGAAGTCGGACTTTTCGGACGCCCGACACTCAACCACAATGTCGAGACGCTGTGGTGGATTCGCGACATCGTCGAGAAGGGACCCGAATGGTTCGCCGCGCAGGGCAAGCCCGGCCATCAGGGAATTCGCTCCTGGTCGGTTTCCGGGCATGTGAAGGAGCCGGGTGTCAAGCTGGCCCCGGCTGGCGTCACCGTGCGCGAACTGATCGAGGATTATTGCGGCGGCATGGCAGACGGGCATGAATTCAAGGCCTATCTGCCAGGTGGAGCCTCGGGCGGCATCCTTCCGGCGTCGATGGGCGACATTGAACTCGATTTCGGCGGCGAACTCGCCAAACAGGGCGCCTTTGTCGGCTCACATGCTGTGGTCGTGCTTTCGCAAGCCGACAACATCAAGGATGTGACCCTCAATCTCATGAATTTCTTCAAACACGAGAGTTGCGGGAAATGCACGCCGTGCCGGGAGGGAACCGAAAAGCTGGTAACGCTCTTGAAAGAGAAGGGCGTGCCGGATGAGACGGCGATGCGCGACCTTGAAACAGTGATGCGCGATTCCTCCATTTGCGGTCTCGGCCAGGCGGCGCCCAATCCGGTCAATCACCTTTTGACGCATTTTAGGGATGATCTTTGAAATGGCAGATGGCGTCATATTCACCCTCGACGGCAAGACGGTCACAGCCGCTGACAACGAGACGATCTGGGACGTTGCAAAGCGCCAAGGCACCAGGATACCGCATCTGTGCCATGTCGACATGCCCGGCTATCGGCCAGACGGCAATTGCCGCGCCTGCATGGTCGATGTCGAGGGCGAACGGGTGCTTGCCGCCTCCTGCATCCGCAAGCCTTCTGCCGGAATGGTGGTGAAGACGGATACCGAACGGGCTGAGAAATCGCGCCAGATGGTGTTCGAGCTTCTCGCCAGCAACATGCGGCCGGCGGCCGACGGTCCGGATCAGCAGTCGATGTTCTGGCAGTGGGCTGGTTCGATGGGCATTTCCGGCGCTCGCTACAGCTCGAAATTCGCCACCGATGATGTCCGGCCAGAATTCGACATCACCAATCCCGCCATTGCCGTCAATCTCGACGCCTGCATCACTTGCGGCGCCTGTGTCCGGGCCTGCCGCGAGGTCCAGGTCAACGATGTGCTCGGCATGGCCGAGCGCGGCAATCACTCGCTTCCCGTCTTCGACATGCACGATCCGATGGGCCTGTCGACCTGTGTCACCTGCGGTGAATGCGTGCAGGCCTGCCCGACCGGCGCGCTCTACGAAAAGTCGCTGATGGATGATGCAGGCAAGACCCGGGTTATCCAGGAATTCGACAAGGTCGTCGACACGCTGTGCCCGTTCTGCGGCGTCGGTTGCCAGACCAGCGTTGCGGTCAAGGACAACAGAATAGTTCAGGTCGATGGCCGCAATGGCTATGCCAACGAGAACCGGCTCTGCGTCAAGGGTCGTTTCGGCTTCGATTATGCGATGTCGCCTGAACGGCTGACCAAGCCGCTGATCCGCCGCGACGGTGCGCCGAAGTCGGGCGATGCCGATATGCGCGGCGTCGATCCGCTGACCGTGTTTCGCGAGGCTAGCTGGGAAGAGGCGCTCGCGCGCGCCGCCGGCGGGCTGAAGACGATCCTCAGGGATTATGGCGGGCAGGCGCTGGCCGGTTTCGGCTCGGCGAAAGGCTCGAACGAAGAGGCCTATCTGTTCCAAAAACTGGTGCGCCAGGGTTTTGGCACCAACAATGTCGACCATTGCACGCGGCTTTGCCACGCATCTTCGGTGGCGGCGCTGATGGAAGGCGTCGGTTCGGGTGCGGTTTCGGCGCCCTTCAACGACGCGCTGAAGGCCGAATGCATCATCGTCATCGGCGCACGGCCGACCACCAACCATCCGGTCGCCGCGACCTATTTCAAGCAGGCGGCCAAGCGCGGCGCCAAGCTGATCGTCATGGACCCGCGCGGCCAGGATCTGATGCGCCATGCGTCGCATTCGCTGCGATTCAAGGCTGGCAGCGACGTGGCCATGCTGAACGCGCTGATCCACGTCATCGTCGAGGAAAAGCTCTACGACGAGCAGTATATCCAGGCCAACGCTTCCGGATTCGAGGCCCTGACGGCCAAGGTGAAGGATTTTTCGCCCGAGGCGATGGCCGAGGTCTGCGGCGTCGAGGCGAGCGTGCTGCGCGACGTCGCCCGCACCTACGCGACCGCCGAGCGGTCGATCATCTTTTGGGGCATGGGCATTTCCCAGCACACACACGGAACCGATAATGCGCGCTGCCTTATCGCCCTGGCGCTGATCACCGGACATGTCGGCCGGCCGGGAACAGGCCTGCACCCACTGCGCGGCCAGAACAACGTGCAGGGCGCATCCGATGCCGGGCTCATCCCGATGTATTTCCCCGACTATAAATCGGTCGAGAACATCGACATCCGCGGCTCATACGAGAACTTTTGGGGTCAGACGCTGGACCCGAAACGGGGCCTGACGGTCGTCGAAATCATCGACGCCATCCATGACGGCGAAATCAAGGGCATGTACATACTGGGCGAGAACCCGGCCATGTCCGATCCGGACCAGACCCATGCCCGGCAAGCACTGGCCATGCTCGACCATCTCGTAGTGCAGGACATCTTCCTGACCGAGACCGCCTGGCACGCAGATGTGGTGCTGCCGGCCTCGGCGCATGCCGAAAAGCTCGGCACATACACCAACACCAACCGGCAGGTGCAGATCGGCCGGCCGGCGCTCGACATCCCGGGCGAAGCGCGCCAGGATTGGGAACTGATTGTCGAACTGGCGAGGCGCATCGGTCTGGACTGGAACTATAACCATGTCTCCGAGGTCTATGCGGAAATGGCTGATGTGATGCCGTCCTTGAAACATATCTCCTGGGACCGCATCGAGCGCGAAGGTTCGGTGATCTATCCGGCCGACGGCCCCGACAAGCCCGGCAATGAGATCATCTTCTCGTCCGGATTCCCGACCGCGGACGGACGCGGCCGCATCGTGCCGGCCGATTTGCTGCCGCCTGACGAAGTGCCCGATGAAGAGTTTCCACTGGTGCTCACCACCGGCCGCCTGCTCGAGCATTGGCACACCGGCTCGATGACCCGCCGGGCGGGCGTGCTGGACGCGATCGAGCCACAGGGCATCGCTGCGATGAACCCTTACGAGATCAAGCGGCACGGCCTGCGCCAAGGGGAGATGATTGCGGTCGAGACCCGGCGCGGGACGGTAGACGCCATCCTCCGCGCCGACCGGGAGGTCGCCGACGGCATGGTGTTCATGCCGTTCTGCTTCAACGAAAGTCCGGCCAACGCGCTCACCAACCCGATGCTGGACCCCTACGGCAAGATCCCGGAGTTCAAATACTGCGCCGCGCGAATTGCGCCGGCGGCGAGGGCCGAAGCTGCCGAATAAACCAGTACCGCGCCATCTGCGAACGGTTGCCAGCAGCCGCACGGGGTAATCCATGCGCTAACCGGGGTTCCCCGAGCGGTTTGTTTTGCGCCACTCCTCGTACTCCCCGCGGGCATCGTCATGCAGCGGATAGTAGCGTTGCAACGGCCCGCCCTCCATCAGCTTCACTCGCGAGAATTCCTCCCAATCGTGATGCTTCTGTGATTCTTCGATCACCTTTGCGGCCATTGCGACGGGAAGCACCACCACCCCGTCGTCATCGGCGACGATGATGTCGCCGGGGATCACCGTGACACCGCCGCAGGCAATCGGAACGTTGACGGCATTGGGATAAATGCTGGTCTGCACATGATAGTTCGGCGTCCAGCCGCGCAGCCAAAGCGGCAGATCGAGCTTTTCAACATTGGGCCGGTCGCGCATGCATCCATCGATGACGATGCCGGCGCCGCCCCTGCCTTTGAAATACGTCGACATCATATCGCCGAAGACGCCCGAGCTCATGTCGCCGCGCGCGTCGACCACGACCACATCGCCCGCCTGCGCGTGATAAAGCACGTGCCGATGCAGCTGCGTCTCCGGATCGGCATATTCTCCCTCGGTGAACAGGTCCGGCCGTTGTGGCATGAACTGCAGCGTCAGCGCCGGCCCGACGATCGACTTGCCGTGGTTCTGCGCCACCGGTCCGACCATGTGCGGATTGCGAAAACCCATGTGGCCAAGCGTGCCGGCAACCGTCGCGGCGCCGATCTCGCTGAGCGCGTCGATCAGGTCTTTTGGCGGCCGCGTGATGTCGGGAGCATGTGTCATGGTGGACTCCGGTTGAATGGCAACTACCAGTTCGTAACAGAACCGTCGCGGCGCTTAAGGTGAGGCGCTTCCCAGAAACGAAAGCTCGCCGCCTGGATCGCCTCCTCGTTGACCTCGACGCCGAGCCCCGGCAGGTCGCCGACCGGATAGTCGGTCCCGTCTAGCCGTGGTCGCACGGGGAAGAAGTCGGAATTGTCGAAGCCCAGCTTTGTCTCGGGTTCCCTGGTCTCGAGCCACGCGAAGTTGGGTACCGCGGCGGCGAGATGCACGGTCGCGGCCGTGCACACCGGACCAAGCGGATTGTGCGGCATCAGGTCCACATAGTGCGCCTCGCTCCAGCCAGCGACTTTCATCGCCTCGGTAAGCCCGCCGACATTGCAAACATCGAGCCGGTTGAACTGATGAATGCCGCGCTCGATGTAGGGCAGGAACTGCCACTTGCTGGAAAATTCCTCGCCGATGGCAAAGGGGATGTCGGTCATCGTACGCAGCGATTCGTAGGCCTCCGGTGTCTCGTCCCGGATCGGCTCCTCGAGGAAATCAAGCACGCCGCGGCCGAGCTTGTTGCAGAAGCTCGCCGCCTCGGCCACCGACAGCCGATGATGATAGTCGATGCCGAGGACGACGTCGTCGCCTAGCGCCTCGCGCGCCCGGTTAAGGATACTGGCGGTAGTGCCGATCGACTCGCGCGGCTCGAAGATGTCCCTGCTGTTTTGCCCGGCGGGGAAGAAGCGGATCGCCTGCCACCCCTGTGCGCGCAGCTCGCGGGCTCGTTCGATGGCAGCGTCACCTTCGGCCTCGTCTCCGGTCGAGGCGAAGGTGGGGATGCGGTGGCGCTGCTTGCCGCCTAGCAGCTCGTAGACCGGCACTCCCAGCGCCTTGCCCTTGATGTCGTGAAGGGCGATGTCGATGGCGGAAATCGCCGCCTGCAGAACACGTCCGCCTTCGAAGTACTGGCTGCGATAAAGCTCCTGCCAGGTCCGGCCGATCTGCATCGGGTCGCGGCCGATGAGAAACTCGCGATAGTGCTCGACCGCGCCGGCCACTGCCTTCTCGCGACCACTCAAGCCGCTCTCGCCCCAGCCGAAGATGCCCTGGTCGGTCTCGACCTTGACGAGCATCTGGTTGCGCGTTCCTACCCACACTGGATAGGGCTTGATTGCGGTGATCTTAAGCTTCGTAGTCATCCACGCCCACGTTCCAAACGCATCCCCCTGTTTCAGTTGGCGCCCTGTTTCAATTGGCGCCGTGTCTCAGTCGGCCTTGAGGGCCATTTCGGTTTCGCCGTCGAACAGATGCATCCGCTCCTGGTCGAACTCGAGCCAGATCCGTTCATCGGGCGCGACGGCAATGTTCGGCGGCACACTGACGTTGACGATGGCGCCGGACAGGAACGCCTGCACGAAGGTGACGTCACCGGTCGGCTCCACCGTGTAGGCCTTGGCCGGAATGGCGCCGGGGACCGCGCTGTTGCGCAGCTTGATCGTCGAGTGACGTGCGCCGAGCACGACTTTCCTGGTCGTTGCCCTTGCGACCTTCCGGGCGTTGCGCGGCGAGAGCTCGAAGCTCCAGCCCTCCGCGCTGGTCAACACAGCGTCGCCGTTTGCCGTCGATGCCTGCAGCGGAATAAGGCTCATCGCCGGGCTGCCTATGAAGCTGGCGACGAACATGTTGACGGGATGGGCAAAGACCTGCGCCGGTGAATCATATTGCTGCAGGTAGCCGCCGTTCATCACCGCCATCTTGTCGGCCATGGTCACGGCTTCGAGCTGGTCGTGCGTCACATAGATGATCGTCGCCTTGAGGTCCTGGTGGAAGCGCTTGATCTCAGACCGCATCTGCACGCGCAGTTTGGCATCGAGGTTGGAGAGCGGCTCGTCCATCAGGAACACGGCGGGGTCGCGGACAAGCGCACGGCCCAGGGCCACCCGCTGCTGCTGCCCGCCCGAAAGTTCGCGCGGCTTGCGCTCGAGCAGGTGCGTCATGTCGAGCACGCGCGCCGCTTCCTTGACCTTCTTGTCGATCTCGTCCCTGGGCAGTTTGCGCATCTGCAGCGGGAACGCCAGGTTCTTGTAAACCGATTTCTGCGGATAGAGCGCGTAGTTCTGGAACACCATGGCGATGTCCCGGTCCTTGGGGTCGAGGTCGTTGACCACCCGGTCGCCGATGACGATGTCGCCCGATGTCATAGGGATCAGCCCCGCGACGAGATTGAGCGTGGTTGTCTTGCCGCAGCCTGAAGGGCCGACGAGCGCAACGAACTCGCCGTCATTGACCGTCAGCGACACGTCGTTGACGGCTTTGAAGCTGCCATAGGATTTTACGAGATCTTTGAGGACCACGTGGGCCATCGGCAACTCCCTAGTGCTTGACCGCGCCTTCTGTAAGGGCGCGTACGAAGTATCGTTGCAGGACGAGGAACAGCACGACGACGGGCACGCTCATCATGAAACTGGCCGCCATCAGGCCCGGAAAGTCCGTCGTATTTTCCGAGAAGAAGCGCTGGATGCCGACCGGCAGCGTCAACTGGTCGTTCTTGGTGAGGAAGGTGTAGGCGTAGATGTACTCGTTCCACGCGCCGATGAACGAATAGATCGCGGTGGCGATGATCCCCGGCGTCGAGAGCGGCATCACAATCAGGATGAAGGCCTGGAACCGCGTTGCCCCATCGATGCGCGCCGCCTGCTCGAGCTGCACCGGAATGTTGTCGTAAAAGCCCTTGAGCAACCATATCGCCAGCGGCAGGCCGAAGGTGAGATAGGTGAGAATCAGCGAGCCATGCGTGTTCATCAACCCGAGCAGGCGCATCAGGATGAACAGCGGCACGAGAAAGATCACCGCCGGGAACATGTTGCGCAGCAGCACGGCAAAGAACAGGAAGTTCCGGCCGGGGAAACTGAAGCGCGAAAACGCGTAGGCCGCAGGGACGGCGACGATCACCGAGAGGATTGTCGTGACGGTCGACACGAAAAGGCTGTTCCAGAAGAAGCGGAGGAAGTCCTGGCCGACGCTGTTCTGGGGATCGAGCAGCTTCTCGTAGCTGGCGAGGGTAGGTTCGTCCGGCCACCATTGCGGCGGGAACTGCAACGCCGCGAACCCGGACTTGATCGAGGTGATCAGCATCCAGATCATCGGCACCGCGGTGTAAAGCAGCATGAATGCGAGGAAGATGCGCCCGGTCCACCGCCATCCGTCGACGCGCATCCGGCGACGGCTCAGGGCTCGCGGGGCGGTCTCGGTAGTCGTGCTCATGCGTTCCCCTCTTGCCGCTCGTTGCCGCTTAGCGCACGGACGTAGAAGTAGCCGAGCGTCATCAGGGTGAGGAACAGGAGCACCGAATAGGCAGATGCCACGCCCCAGCGCTGCCGGCCGAAGGCGAGCTCATAAATGTGGGTGATCCAGATATGCGATGCGTTGGACGGCCCGCCGCCGGTCATGATCCAGGGGATGATGAAGGAATTGAAGTTGGCCACCGCGAGCAGCAGGATCGTCACCGTCGAGACGTTGCGCAAGTGCGGGAAGGTAACGTGCCAGAAGCGCTGCCAGGCGCTGGCGCCGTCGACCTGCGCGGCGCGCAGCAACTGCTCGGGTACGGTCTGCAGGCCGGCCATCATCATGATCATGGCAAACGGAAACTCGCGCCAGATATTGACGACGATCAGGGAAGGCAGAACCGTGTTGACGCTGTCGATGAAATTCGGCGGTCGGTCGGCCAATCTGAGGCCGACCAGCACAGCGCCGATGATCCCGAAGTCCGAATGATAGATCCACTTCCAGATATAGGAGGCGGCGACCGCGCTGATGACCCAGGGAATGATCAGGATTGCGCGCAGCACACCGCGGCCGACAAACTCGCGGTGGAGTGCCAGCGCGGTGGCAAACCCCAGGACAAAGGCAATCAAAGTCGAGCCCAGCGTCCAGATCAGAGTGTTCCAGGTGACTCTCCAGAACACCTCGCTGGTGAGGATGGTCGTGTAGTTGTCGACGCCGACGAAGCTCTTGTCGCGAAGCTGCAGGCCAGGCGGCGTCTTGAAGAACGACAGCTCGATCGTGTAGTAGATCGGATAGGCGATGACGACGAGCATCACGGCGATCGCAGGGAGCACATACGCGTAGTCAGCGCGATGCTCCCATATCTGGCGTAGCACGCCGGACCTGCCGGATTGCAATCTTCGGCGAGCCTCGGCCTTGCCGGTCACGATCGTCACTTTGGCGCGCCCTTATTTCTTCTGAACGAACCGGCTGCACTATCGGTGCAGCCGGTCAGGCCTAGACTAAAGCGCGTCGCGTTTGATCGGCCTCACGCGACGCGCTTTAGGTTGTTATTTTATGCATGTCGTTATCGCAAAACCGCTGCACACCCTCGGGTCAAGCCCTAGATCTGGCCCGAGGGCATGCTTTTGCGCGACATGCATCAGAGTCCGCCCATCAGGTCTCTTACCTTCCTGGCCGCGTCGTCGGCTGCCTCGTCGACGGTCATCGCTCCGGTCAGGGCATTCTGCAGCATGTCCGGGACGATGATGTTCATGATCTCGGGAGCCTGCGGCAGCGCTGGGAACGGGATGCCGTATGGCAGCATCGAGGTCGTCACGTCGAGGAACTTGATGTTTTCCAGACGTTCCTTCATCCATTTGGTCTTGAAGCCGTTGAGGTTGCCCGGGTTCGAGCCGGCATAGGCCATCTTCAGCGACCATTCAGGGCTCGTCCACATGCAGATGATAGCCTTTGCGGCCGGCTCGTCGACCTTGCCGCCCTCGACATATTCGGGCTTCAGGATGTGAATGTTCGAGCCGCCGAACACGACTGCGCGCTTGCCGTCGGGGCCGGTGGGAATCAGGCCGTAGCGCATGTTGTCGATGACGGTCTGCGCCTTGTCCTTGTCGGCGCCCGTCGCCTTCTTCTGCAGGTCGAGCATGACGTCGTAGTCGGACGGATGCGAGATCATCATGCCGAGCTGGCCGGCGAGGAACAGGGGCTGGTTATCGGCCTGCTGGTTGGTGAGCGCCGAAACCGGAACCGACTTGTCGCGAACATACATGTCGTACGAGGCTTGCAGGGCGGCCTTGCTCTGCGGGCTATCGAGCTGGACATCCTCATAGGTCGGGTTCGCAGTGGCTTCGTCGAAGACGCCGCCGCCATGGGCCCACAGCTGCGGCATGAAGCGGTACGGCGTATTGCCGGCATTCTTGCGAGCCACGAGGCCGTAGCCGGCAATGCCGAGCTTGTCGTGGATCTGCTTGGAATACTTGACGACGTCGTCCCAGGTTGCCGGAGCCTTGTCTGGATCGAGGCCCGCACGCTTGAAGATGTCGGCGTTCCAGATGAACGCCATCGTCTCGTTGTTGGTTGGAATGCCGTAGGTCACTCCCTCCCAGGTCACGGCCTTCATGGCGCCTGGCCAGAAGTCCTCGGTGGAATACCCGACATCCTCGGGTTTGAGCGGCTCCAGATAGCCTTTTGAGGCGAACTCGGTACCACCCAGGATTTGCAGGCGGACCGCCATCGGCGCGGCATTGCCGAGGAGCGCCGTGCGGAACTTGTCAAGAAGGTCGTTATAGGTGAGGGCTTGTTCCTCGAGCTGGATGTTCGGATAGGTCTTGCGGAACGTCTCGAAGAAATCCTTGTAGTACTGGCGCAAAAGGTCGGGGTCGCCCTCGAACACGCCCTGATACCAGAAAGTCAGTCGCCCCTTGTAGTCGAGCGGGGTGACCTTGGCGCAATCGGCCGCGGTGTCAAAATCCTCTGTACCCGCAATGGAGCGCACATATTCCGGCGACCACTTGCTGAGGTCGACGGGCGCTCCGAGCGCCGATGTGGACATCAGCGATGCCATCAAAGCAGTGGCGACAGTGCCGCGCAGGACCGCACTGCCGAGCGTAATCCTCGTCATAGGTATCCTCCCTGGTTCTCCATGCCGCCCTGCGCCGAGGCAAAGCGGTCTAGCTCGTTCGACCGCGGGACGCTTTCTATTCTATGTATCCCTTCGATCATTTTGTACGTTTTCAGATCGTGGATTGCCTGTCAACGCGCTGGATCGTACATTGTTTGTGAAATCCGTGTGTGATATCGGGCAGGGTATGTGTTGATCAGGGGAGCCGGCCTTGGCCGAAATAGATGACTTTAAAGCCATGCCACCGGTGGAGACTGACCCCATGGCCTCCAGCGAGGGCGCCTCGCTTTATGAACTGATCAGGGAAGACATCATCGAGGGACGGCTCGCCGCCAACGAACGGCTTGTGGTCACCGATCTCGCCCGCCGTCACGGCACCTCGACCAACCCCGTGCGCGAGGCCCTGCAGCTCTTGCGCGGGGAGGGCTTTGTCACCTTTCTCCCCAACCGCGGGGCGCGCGTGCGACCCATAGATCAGGATTTTGTCCGGGATATCTATGAAATCGGTGTTCTGATCGAGCCGGCCCTGACGCGATGGTTTGTGAACATGGCGACCGGCGAGGACATCGCCGAACTCGAACGTCTCCAAGGCCTGATTGAAGAGAACAACTTTGCCGACACCTTCAGGCACAGTGAACTGGATACCGCCTTCCACACCGTGATGTACCAGCGGCACTATAACCGTCATGCCGCTGAACTTTGGTGGAAGCATCGCGAAGTGCTGCGAGCCGTGAGCCGGCGTTTCAATTTCACGCTGGCGCGGCGTGCCGCGATCATTCGCGAGCACCGCGAACTCATCGCGCACGTAAAAGCGGGAGAAGCCGACAAGGCGGCCGAACTCGTTTCCCGCCATGTCGAGGGTTCCGGCCGGCATATCCTCGAACAGATGCGTGCGCGCAACGCCGCTCGGGCCGGATAGGAACGAAGGTCCAGTCTCGAACATCGTTAGCCCTAAGCATTTCAGATAAAGGGATTGAGATGAAAATCACGAGCATTCGGCCGTGGCTGATCAAGTCCGATGCTTCTTATTGGGGAGAGTTCCTGTTCGTCGAAGTGACGACCGACGAGGGGGTGAGTGGCTGGGGAGAGATCACCACCACGACAAGGCTCGCCAACCGCGCTCTCTGCACGATCCTGCGGCAGATCGGCGTCGCCGTGGCAGGCGAGGATCCAGCGCGTATCGAGCATCTCTGGCACAAGATCTTTCGCAGCTTCACCTATATGGGCAGCCGCGGCGCCGCCGTCGAATGCGTGAGCGCCATCGATATTGCCCTCTGGGATATCCGCGGCAAAGTCCTCGGCAAGCCGATTTGCGAGCTGCTGGGCGGACCGGTACGCGATGAAATCGCGCTCTACACCCATCCCAACCAGGCCAGATTCACCAGCAAGGAGGCGGTGGTCCGCGAAATTCTGGACATCGTCGAGTCCGGACACACTGCGCTCAAGTTCGATCCTTTCCCCCATCAGGGCAACAGCGCCGATGGCCTGTCCCGCGAACAGCGGGACGGCTACCTCGATGGCAGCATGACCCGCAAGGACGAGCGCGAAGCCGCCGAACTCACGGCGCTGATCCGCGAAACGGCGGGGCCTGACGTCGACGTTCTCATCGATGCGCATGGCCGCTTCGACGTTCCCACCGCCATTCGCCTTTGTCGGAGTCTTGAGGAAGCCGGCCAGATCGACTGGTTCGAGGAGCCTTGCCCGCCCGAGAGCCTGAACGCCCTCAAGCAGGTGCGTGAAAAAGTCAGTGCTGCCATCTCGTGGGGCGAGCGCGGCCACACGAAGTGGGATTTCGTGCCGGTACTCGAGAACAGGCTCGCTGACTACATCATGCCGGATGTCACCTGGACCGGCGGCATTACCGAGCTCAAGAAGATTTCTGCCCTATGCGAAGCCTACTACATCCCGGTCTCGCCACATGACGCCGCGGGACCGATCAACGTGGTTGCGGGAGCACAGGTGATGATGACCGTTCCTAACTTCTACAGGCTCGAAACGTCGGAGTGGAACCTGGGCAAATACGATCACCTCATCGACAGACCGCTCGACGTCTCGAACGGCAGCCTCAAGCTGACGTCGAGGCCTGGTCTCGGTATCGAGATGGACCGTGACTACCTGCAGGCCCATGAGATTGAGCTGGGCTAGCGACGCTCCATGCCGGCATGCGGGCGACGACCAGCCCCACCCACCAGAACGAGGATAAGTCATGGCAAAGATGGGTGGCGCCGACGAGGCGCTCAATCGGGTGAATGCGAACTCCAAGCCATCCGAGCTCCGCATCACCGACATGCGGGTTGCCGAAATCGTCGGCGCGCCGTTCACCTCGACCCTGCTCAAGATTTACACCAACCAGGGCATCGTCGGGCTTGGCGAGGTGCGCGACGGCGCCAGCGCCACCTATGCGCTGATGCTGAAGAGCCGGCTGCTCGGCGAGAACCCCTGCAACATCGATCGCCTGTTTCGCCGGATCAAGCAGTTCGGCGGGCACGGCCGGCAAGGCGGCGGCGTCTCGGCGGTCGAAATCGCGTTGTGGGATCTCGCCGGCAAGGCCTATGGCGTGCCCATCTACCAGATGCTCGGCGGCCGGTTTCGCGAGAAGGTGCGCCTCTATTGCGATACCGACGCCACCGTGCCGGCCGAGACCGGCAAGCGCCTCAAGCAGCGCATGGCGCTCGGCTTCACGTTCCTCAAGATGGATCTGGGATTGATGCAGATCGCCGATGTCCCCGGTGCGGTCGTGTCACCTGCCGGCTCACTTGATGGGTACCGCGTCCAGCCCGGCCGCGGCCCGGTCAAGACCCTTGAAGAGCGGCGCGCCCGCAACGCCGTTTACGATCTGCATAACGTCCCCCACCCATTTACCGGCCTCCACTTTTCCGACAAGGGCCTCGACTTGCTTGAGCAGTACATTGCCGAGGTTCGCGAAATTATCGGCATGGATATTCCGCTCGCCATCGACCACGTCGGCCACATCTCGCTGCAGGACGGTATTCGCCTCGCCAGGCGGATTGAAAAATATGTGCCGGCCTGGCTCGAGGATGTGATCCCATGGCAGTATACCGAGCACTACCGACAACTGCAGGACGCCACCACGGTGCCGATCTGCACCGGCGAGGACATTTATCTCAAGGAGGGCTTCGAGCCTCTGCTCAAGAGCGGCGGCCTCTCCATTATCCACCCGGACCTGCTCACCAGCGGGGGCATCCTCGAGACCAAGAAGATCGGCGACATGGCGCAGGACCACGGCGTCGCCATGGCCATCCATATGGCGGAAAGTCCAATCGCGGCGATGGCCGCGGCACATGTCGCGACTGCGACCGAAAATTTTTTGGCGCTCGAATACCACTCTGCCGATGTCGACTGGTGGGACGATATCGTCACTGGCGTTGCCAAGCCGCTGGTGAAGGACGGCTTTATCACCGTTCCCGACAGACCGGGCCTGGGGATCGACGACGTCGTCGACGAAGTGATCTCGCAGCATCTGCAGCCGGGTGTCACCGGCATCTGGCAGCCCACGGATCAATGGGACAACGAGTATTCCTGGGATCGCACCTGGAGCTGAGGGGGAAAAGAGCCGAAGATGAAGATCACCGACCTCCGCTGTGCCGTCATCGGCAAGCACCCCATCGTACGCATCGTCACCGACGAGGGCCTCCATGGCCTGGGCGAGGTCGAGTACACCAAGCCCTATCTCAAGCCCTGGGTCCTGCATTTTCGCGAGGCGCTGATCGGCGAGGACCCGACCGACGTCGAACGGGTGATGCTGAAGATCCGCCAACGCGGCTCTTTCAAGCCCTATGGCGCGGCGGTAAGCGCTATCGAGCATGCGCTGTGGGACATTGCCGGCAAGGCCGCAGGCGTGCCGGCCTACAAACTGCTCGGCGGCAAGGTGCGCGACAAGGTGCGCGTCTACAACGGCTCGATCCGCAGGAAACGCACGGGCGACCGGCCACAGGATTACGCCGCTGACGTCAAATGGATGATGGAGCAGCCGCAGAACTTCTTCATGATCAAGCAGGGAATCTCGTTCCACTCCAACATGAAGGACACCATCGACGGCTTCCATTACGGCGTGACGCAGAAGCAGGCCGGCTATCACGGTGCCATGGATCAGGGTGTGATCAGCGAGCGCGGTTTCAATCACATGCTCGACTGCGTGATCGCGATGAAGGAAGTACTGGGCGACAAGGTGAGCCTGGCGCTCGACTGCGGCCCGGGCTGGATGCTGCCCGATGCGATCAAGTTCGCTCGCGCGGTCGAAAAATACAATTTGATGTGGCTCGAGGACATGCTGACTGGCGACTATGTGCCGTGGGTCAATCCGCAGGCCTATCGGGAGCTGACCACCTCGACCTCGACGCCAATCCATACCGGCGAGCAGATTTACCTCAGGCACAATTTCAAGGAACTGATCGAGACGCAGGCGGTACGCGTCATCGGCCCCGATCCTGCCGATATCGGCGGCATTGCCGAGCTCAAATGGGTCGCCGAGCACGCCCATATGCACTCGATCCTGATGGCGCCGCACGGCACGGCGAACGGCCTGCTTGGCCTCGGCGCGTTGATCAACGTCTGCGCCACCTTGCCCGCCAACTACATCGCATTCGAATATCCGAGCGCCTCCGACCCCTGGTGGGAGGATCTCGTAATCGGCCTGCCGTCGCAGATCGTGACGGACAGCATGGTGGATTTGCTGGAAGCGCCGGGGCTGGGCCTCGATCTCGACGCCGAAGCAGCCCGAAAGTATCTCAGGGAAGAGGATGCGGGCTTCTTCGATTGAACCATCTTCTTGCGTCCTCGAGCGCATGCGCTGATGGCGCGCCGGTGTGGCCGGCGGTTCTGATGTCGGTCGCTCCTGCCCATGCGGACGTGATGCGCGGCTACCGCTGGACTTCAGTGCCGCGTGCATCCTCTATGTCGCAGCGGTGCTGATGGTGACGGCCTCGCGCGGCTAAGCGCGTGCGCACGAACGCGGCCGTCTTTCCAGTCGGCACTCGGCTTGGCTTATCCCTGTCAAGCCGCTACCAAACAAGTTGCGGCGGTCATGCTGCTTTGCACGTGAAGTCCAGTTGTGAAAAAGCTATCGAAGGGAAATTGGCGCCAGGCCAGCTCAGCTTTTGCGCATCCCCAGTCGAACGGCATTCAATCTCCCAGAGGGCACGATGTACTACGCGCATTCGACCGCCGAACTCGTTCGCTCCAACTGGCAACCCTTGAACGACCATCTCATCGCTGTCGCCGCGGTCGCGCAGCAATTTGGCGCGCGGATCGGCATCGGACGTGCAGCCTGGCTTGCTGGCCTGCTTCATGATCTCGGGAAATACACGCCGCAATTCCAGGCGCGATTGTCTGGTGCGGAGGAGCGAGTCGATCATTCCACCGCAGGCGCTGCCACTGTTGTTCAACTGGCGCGGGCAGCCAAAGCGGACGACAGGATCGTTGCCGAACTAATCGCCTATTGCATTGCCGGTCACCATGCCGGTCTCCCGGATCAACAAGGCGAGTCTCTTTCCACACTGTCAGAACGCCTCAATGGGTTTTCGGACGAGGGACTCGACCATGTCTGGAAGTCCCAAATCGCGCCAGAGATTGCCAATCTCTTGCCGCCGTTTCCCAACTGGGAAAAGACGGACAAAGCAAGAGCTGCCTTCCAGCTCGGCTTTCTTGGCCGGATGATTTTTTCCTGCCTCGTCGATGCCGATTTCAAGGATACCGAACAATTCTATGCGCGCACTGAGGGAAGGCAGGTCGACCGCAGTTGGCCGGAATTGCAATTGATCCTGCACAGCCTTGTCGAGGCTTTCGACGTCCATATGGGCCAAAAGCGCAGATCGGACACTTCGGTCAACGTCTTGCGAGCGAGCATTCTCGACCATGTGCGTTCGCGCGCAACCGAAAGGCCGGGCCTCTTCACGCTGACAGTGCCAACTGGGGGCGGCAAGACGCTCGCCTCACTCGGCTTTGCCCTCGATCACGCCAAAGCACACGGGCTTGATCGCATCATATACGCAATCCCATTTACATCGATTATTGATCAGGCGGCGGCGATCTTTCGTGAAATAGTTGGCGACGGCGTCGTGCTGGAGCACCATTCGGCCATCGAGGATGAGGAGCGCCGCCCACGTGAACCACGGGATGCCGACAGCACCAAGGCCGACAAAGACAAGCTCAAGCTCGCCATGGAAGACTGGGCGGCGCCTATCGTGGTCACGACCAACGTGCAACTCTTCGAGAGCCTGTTTGCCGCGCGAACCTCGCGCTGCCGCAAACTGCACAACATCGCCAACAGCGTCATCATTCTCGATGAGGCGCAGACATTGCCACGCCAGCTTCTCATCCCTGCCGTTTGGGCGCTGCGCGAACTTGCCGAGAATTATGGCTGCAGCATTGTTCTATGTACCGCGACCCAACCGGCGCTCGACCAGCGAAAATTCCCGGCAAAGCATCCGGCAGGCCTGTCGCTGGCAGGCCGCGAATTGGCACCGGACCCCGACGACCTGGCCGAAAAACTGGAACGCGTCAGGCTGGTCCATGGTGGCGCGATGGACGACACGGCCGTTCTTGCCGGACTCGGTAAGACCAACCAGGGCCTGGTCATCGTCAACAGCCGCAAGCATGCGCTGGCGCTCTATCGGCAGGCGAAGGAGACTGGCCTTCAGGGTCTCGTCCATCTGACGACGCGCCAATATGCGGCGCACCGGCGCGAGATTCTGGCGGCGGTCAAGCAGAGACTTTTGAACGACGAGCCCTGTCGCGTGATAGCGACCTCGCTGGTAGAGGCTGGCGTCGATCTCGATTTCCCGAGGCTGTGGCGCGCGGAAGCAGGATTGGATCAAATAGCGCAGGCGGCCGGGCGCTGCAATCGCGAGGGGCGGCGACCGGTGGAGGACAGCATTGTCACTGTGTTCAAGGCACCTGAAAACCCGCCACCACCGGAGATCGCGGGGCTTTCGAGCGACATGGCCCGGATGATGGCGAGGCACGAAAAGCTCCTGTCGCCCGCCGCGATCGAGGATTTCTTCGGTGAAGTCTATTGGCGCGTCGGTCCCGAAGGGCTGGATCGTGGACGCAACGACAGACTGCCCCTCGTGGACAAGTTTCGTATCGGCAGCGGCGGCACGAACTTTTCCTATCGCTCGGTCGCCGAGAATTTTCGCATGATCGAGAGCGGCATGGTTCCGGTGATTGTCGCCCGAGACGAACAAGCGAAAGCGGCGATTGCAAAGCTGAGGATCGAAACGATTCCGTCCGGCGTGATTGCCCGTGACTTGCAGACCTATGTCGTACAGGTGCCGCCGAAGGCACGGGCACGGCTTATCGCCTGCGGCCATGTGAAATTTGCCGAGGAGCGGCTGCGCGCTGACCAGTTTGCGGTGCTCATGACGCCTGGTCTCTATGACCCGGAAGTTGGCCTCGTTTGGGAGGACGCCGAATATTTAGCGCAAGAGGCTATTGTTATTTAGTTCCTGATATGTTCCTTGCGTATTAAATGTCTCTGGGGAGGGGCGAATGTCGTTTGGCGTCAGGCTGAGGGTTTCAGGGAGTCACGCCTGCTTTACGCGGCCGGAGATGAAGGTTGAGCGCGTCTCCTATGACGTGATGACACCTTCGGCGGCACGTGGAATTCTGGAGGCGATCCACTGGAAGCCAGCCATCAGATGGGTGGTGGATGCCATCCATGTTTTGAATGTCATTCGTTTCCAGTCCATCCGCCGCAACGAAGTCGGCAGCAAGGTTTCTGCTCGAAACGCCAAGACCGCCATGAACCGCGGCAGCCTCGAAGGGTTGCACCTTCTCGTCGATGAGGATCGCCAGCAGCGAGCCGCCACAGTGCTCGTCGACGTCGCCTATCTCATCGAAGCGCATTTCGAGATGACCGACAAGGCCGGTCCCGACGACAACGAGGGCAAGCATCTCGATACGTTCAACCGTCGCGCGGCGCGGGGGCAATGCTTCCATCAGCCCTGCCTCGGCACACGCGAGTTCGCGGCAGCCTTCGAACTGCTGCCGCCGGGTGCACCGTTGCCGGACGCGATTAAGGAAACGCGCGACCTTGGCTTCATGCTGTGGGACATCGACCATGGGGCGCCGGACAAGCCTTCGCTGTTTTTCCGTGCTGGCCTCAACGACGGGGTGATGCGCATTCCGGCTCCCAATTCTTCGGAGATCCGGCGATGAGCATTTTGGCTTCACTTGCCAAGGCCTACGACCGTCTGCCCGATGTTCCGCCCTTTGGCTATTCCACCGAAAAAATAGGCTTCGTTGTCTCACTCCACGATAATGGAACAGTGGCCAGCGTTGTCGATCTGCGAGACGGCACGGGCAAGAAGAAACTGCCGCGCATGATGCAGGTGCCGCAGCCGACCAAACGCACCGCAGGTATCGCGCCTAACTTCCTCTGGGATAAGACTTCCTATGTGCTTGGCGTCACGGCAGGAGAGGGCAAGCGCACAGCCGACGAGCATGCCGCTTTTGTGCAACGTCACCGCGAGGCGCTTGAACACTCGGATGACACCGGCCTGCTGGCGTTGTGTCTATTCCTTGAAGGTTGGGCTCCCGAACGGTTTGTCGAGCCCACATGGCTTGACGAGATGAAAGACCAGAACGTGGTCTTCGCGCTCGACAGTGAAAGGCGTCAAGGCGGTTATCTTCATGATCGGCCAGCGGCCAAGGCTTTATGGATGGCCCGAAGCGGAGGCGGGGATGCCGCCTCGATCTGCCTGGTGACCGGCTCAAATGGGGTGGTCGCGCGCCTTCATCCGGCGATCAAAGGCGTATGGAATGCGCAATCCTCCGGCGCTTCCATCGTATCGTTCAACCTCGATGCCTTCACGTCCTATGAGCACGAGCAGGGCGACAATGCGCCCGTCTCCGAAGCCGCCGCCTTCAAATATTCCACAGCGCTCAACACATTCCTTGCAGGCAAGACCAACCGGATCCAGGTCGGCGATGCCTCCACCGTTTTCTGGGCTGATGCCTCCAACGCCGAAGTGGCGCGTACGGCGGAAGGCACGTTCGGCACGATGTTTTCGGATGTTGACGAAGTCACCCAAGCCGGCAAGGTCGGCGATATCCTCGCACGCATTCGCAAGGGCCTGCCACTCAAGGTGGTCGCCCCCGAACTTGAAAACGGCGTCCGCTTCTATGTCCTTGGTCTTGCTCCGAATGCCGCGCGGCTTTCGATCCGGTTCTGGTTCGAGAACGATTTCGGCGTGCTGGCGAAAAACTACCAGCGCTTCGTCGCCGAAATGGACGTCGATCCGCCGCCGCGCGTCTCGCACCCCGCGCTATGGAAATATCTCGCCGAAACCGCGGTGCTGGGCAAGCGCGAAAACGTGCCGCCTAATCTCGCCGGGGAGTGGATGCGATCGATCCTGACCGGCACCCGTTATCCGCTGACGTTGCTCTCGACGGTGCTGATGCGCATTCGCGCGGACGGAGAGGTGAACGCGCTCAGGGTCAGTATCCTGAAAGCGCTGCTCGTTCGAAATTTCAACAAGGCAATTGGGGAGGTTCCTGTGTCATTCCAACCGGAGAATAGGAACAAGGGCTATCTGCTCGGGCGGCTGTTCGCTGCCTATGAACAAATACAAACGGCCGCGCTCGGTCGCAACGTCAACGCCACCATTAAGGACAAATTCTACAGTTCGGCATCCGCCCAACCTCGCAAGGTGTTCGCCCTGCTCGACCGGGGATCAGCCAACCATCTTTCGAAGGTCGGCAAGCAAAGGCCAGGACACAGGGTCAATCTCGAAAAAACCATCGGCGCTATCCTCGAACGCATGTCGCCCGACAGCGATCCCTTCCCGGCCTCCCTTTCCGCCGAAGAGCAGGCACTGTTCGGCCTCGGCTACTACCATCAGCGCGGCGAATTCTTCCGCAAACCCGAAACTATCGACACACAGGATGCCGCATCATGAACGCCCTTTCCAACCGCTATGATTTCGTCCTGCTGTTTGATGTATCCAAAGGCAACCCGAACGGCGACCCGGATGCCGGCAACATGCCGCGGCTCGATCCCGAGACCAATCATGGTCTGGTTTCGGACGTCAGCCTCAAGCGCAAGGTGCGCAACTATGTCGAGTTCGCCAGAGGCGAGCATCAGAGCTACAACATCTACGTCAAGGAAGGCGCGATCCTGAATGAACAGCACCGCAAGGCCTATGTCGCGCTACGCCCCGACGATGGAAAAGCCGCCAAGGACGCCAAGCTAAATCCCAAAGACGACGATGAAGGGCGAGCTCTGACAAGATTTATGTGTGCAAATTTCTTCGATGTTCGCACCTTCGGCGCGGTCATGTCGACCGGCATCAATGCTGGCCAGGTGCGTGGGCCGGTGCAGATGACATTTGCGAGTTCCATCGAGCCGATCGTGCCCCAGGAAATCTCCATCACCCGCATGGCTGCAACCAATGAGGCGGAGAAAAAGCAACGGGTGGAGGGCAGCGAGGAAGGCAATGACCGCGTCGACAACCGCACCATGGGCCGCAAGCATATTGTACCCTATGGGCTTTACCGCGCCCACGGTTTCGTCTCCGCGAAACTTGCCGAACGCACGGGCTTTTCCGATGCAGACCTTGACTTGCTCTTCGAGGCGCTCTCAACGATGTTCGAGCACGATCGGTCGGCAGCGCGTGGAGAAATGGCAAGCCGCAAGCTCGTCGTCTTCAAACACGCCAACACGCTCGGCAATGCACCGGCCCATGCGCTCTTCGATCGCGTAAGGGTTGGTCGCAACATTGACGGCGTCTTCCGTGATGTCGAGGATTCCGGCATCGACAACTATCCACCGGCCCGTAAATTTAGCGACTACAAGATCGAGATCGATCGTGAAGGGCTACCCGACGGCGTGGAGATTATCGAGCGTCTGTGAGCATGGCGCCGGCCGGAACTCTGGCCACCCAGCCCGACGAATGGGATGCCGATCCCATTCCGCTCTCGGCGTTGCAACACGCTGTCTATTGTCTCCGGCAAGCCGCACTCATCCACGTCGAGCGAATGTGGGGAGAGAACCGGTTTACGGCGGAAGGCAATGTCATGCATACCCTCATCATCTGAATCCACTGCAAGCGCGACGCAGCGCGAACATTGAGCGTGCCGGAAAATTCCGACGGATTCGCACCGGTGCTGGTTCTTTGAAATCGTGAAACTATGTGCGTCAAGCCGGGTTTTCGCCCGACCTCTTGCTCAATAGTGGGACCATGTCCGCGATCTAGCTCTTCTTTCTTCAATCATGGCAATCTGTTAGCTGAGGCACTGTCGCCCCTCTCGCGGGGGCGTGGATCGAAACATCTCCTGTCTCGGCGCGCGCTCAAAGGGCGCGGTCGCCCCTCGCGCGGGGGCGTGGATCGAAACTTCGCCCCGCTTGCCATCATGGACCGCTCTAGTTGTCGGCCCTCTCGCGGGGACGTGGATCGAAACTACAATCAGATGACGACCGAGATTCGCACCGAGGTCGCCCCTCTCGCGGGGGCGTGGATCGAAATCTTGAGCAGGTCTTCCTGCACCGGCAGGATGTTGGTCGCCCCTCTCGGGGGGGGCGTGGATCCCTAAATTTAGTGACTACAAGATCGAGATCGATCGTGAAGGGCTACCCGACGGCGTGGAGATTATCGAGCGTCTGTGAGCAGGCGGCGGCCGGAAACTCCGGCCAACCCAGCCCTACGAACGGGACGCCGATCCACCCTCCTCATCTAAATCCATTGCAAGCGCGACACAGCGCGAACATGGAGCGTGCCGGAAAATTCCGACGGATTCGCACCGGTGCTGGTTCTTTGAAATCGTGAAACTATGTGCGTCAAGCCGGGTTTTCGCCCGACCTCTTGCTCAATTGTGGGACCATCTCCGCGATCTAGTTCTTCTTTCTTCAACTGTCGCACCCTCTCGCGGGGGCGTGGATCGAAACAACCCGTTGACCGCGATCCGCAACGGTGGGTCGGCGTCGCCCCCTCAGGCGGGGGCGTGGATCGAAACTTCGAGATCGCCTCCGGCACCGCCAACAACGTCGTCGCCCCCTCTCGCGGGGGCGTGGATCGAAACCAGAACGCAAAGCGGATATCGAGGGCGGGGAATTGTCGCCCTTCTCGCGCGGGCTGGATCGAAACATCTTCTGTGGATCCAAGGAACTCAAGTGAAAAAGTCGCCCTTCTCGCGGGGGCGTGGATCGAAGCAACATCTTCGGCTCGCAGGGCGATGGCCGCAAGATGTCGCGTCTCTCGCGGGGCGTGGATCGAAACAACGGCGACTATCACGTCGCTGCCGGCAATGCGGGTCGCCCCTCTCGCGGGGGCGTGGATCGAAACTCATTGTGGATGTGGCCGGTGTAGCCGTGTCAGAAGTCGCCCCGCGGGGGCGTGGATCGAAACCGTTTGCGCCTTGTCGATCCTCTCGATCTGGATACGTTGCCCCTCTCGCGGGGGTGTGGATCGAAACACGAGAGCCGCAGCGGCTGCGTTTTCGGCTGCGACGTCGCCCTTCTTGCGGGGGGGCGTGGATCGAAACAGCACGGAACGAACCTCATCGCCGACGTGGATGGGTCGCCCCTCTCGCGGGGGCGTGGATCGAAACAACCCGCTCACTGCTATCCGCAATGGTGGCTCGGCGTCGCCCCTCTCGCGGGGCGTGGATCGAAACCTCGCGATGCGCTGAAAACAGCCGGTCGCCGCGTCGCCCTCTCGCGGGGGCGTGGATCGAAACAACGCCTATGAACCTAGCGCCGTGTTCGTCTCGAGTCGCCCCGGGGCGTGGATCGAAACTATAGCGCGTTCTTTGCTGCGCTCCGCGCGCTGGCGTCGCCCCTCTCGCGGGGGCGTGGATCGAAACGTTGAGACGCGGTCATCGCTGCTGATGACGGGCAGTCGCCCTCTTGCGGGGCGTGGATCGAAACTCGTCAACACTGGCTTGTTTGCAGATGATGAGCGTCGCCCCTCTCGCGGGGGCGTGGATCGAAACGCCGCCATCGGCTGGCTGAGCGACATGCACATGTGTCGCCTCTCTCGCGGGGGCGTGGATCGAAACTTTCGCCGACGGTCTGCACCCCAACGTCAATGGCAGTCGCCCCTCTCGCGGGGGCGTGGATCGAAACAGGTACTTCTGCACATCTGAATAAGTCAGCACTTGTCGCCCCTCTCGCGGGGGCGTGGATCGAAACTTCGCCGCGTCAACCGTCGCCCAGGCGGGAACGAGTCGCCCCTCTCGCGGGGGCGTGGATCGAAACATCTTCGATCTGATCCGCGATGAAATTCGAGATGGTCGCCCCTCTCGCGGGGGCGTGGATCGAACCCCCCAGGGGCCCCCCTTCCTCGCGGCCTCAAGCTGTCGCCCCTGGATCGAAACACCGAGACATAGACGGCGTTCATAAGGATTTCCGCGTCGCCCCTCTCGCGGGGGCGTGGATCGAAACTCATCCATCAGGCTGACGCCACGCGCGTAAAGGGTCGCCCCCGCGGGCGTGGATCGAAACGATCTAGGGCTTGCAATCCATGTCGTCGAGCATGTCGTCGCCCCGGGGGCGTGGATCGAAACAGGATATCAGCGGCCGCATCTGCGGTTTCGCGTCGTCGCCCCTCTCGCGGGGGCGTGGATCGAAACATGAACGGGTAGACGAAACTGGCGATGCCCCTGCAGTCGCCCCTCTCGCGGGGGCGTGGATCGAAACCAGGTCTACGAAAGGCGGCTCCTCAAGGGTGGCGTCGCCCCTCTCGCGGGTGGATCGAAACTTGGAGAGGGCGACATTCCGCTCCGCCATGTGGGGGTCGCCCCTCTCGCGGGGGCGTGGATCGAAACGTCTCCTTCAAGGACAATGTGCGCACACTGACTGGTCGCCCCTCTCGCGGGGGCGTGGATCGAAACCACGGCCCAGATGCGTTGCCGATCCTCGTCAAAGGGTCGCCCCTCTCGCGGGAGCGTGGATCGAAACATCTACAACCGCTCAAAGGTGGTCACGAAGACAGTGTCGCCCCTCTCGCGGGGCGTGGATCGAAACGCGTTGACCTGGTGGAAGCCGGTATTCATGTTGGGTCGCCCCTCTCGCCGGGGGCGTGGATCGAAACAAGCACGTAACGAGAATGATCCGGAAGCCGTCGCGTCGCCCCTCTCGCGGTTCTCTCGCGGGGCGCGTGGATCGAAACCATGTGCGGAGATCTTCCAAGATCCGGCGTGCCGGTCGCCCGCGGGGGACGTGGATCGAAACGTCACCAGCGTGCCATAGCCGCCCTCACCTCAGAGCACGGGCCGTTCCCTCTCCAAAGCTTTTTGCAGAACCTTCAGGACACTATCTTCGGGTCCGCAGTGCCTGATGCCCAGCACGACCGCACCTCGTCGGCTCGCCGCATCGCCGACTGGATTTCACCGGCGTCGGCCCATTGCCGAATCCAATCAGACAGTTCGGCATGATCACCGAATTAACCATATTCGAAGAAGGCGAATGGCGGTTGGGTCTGTCACCGATCCGTCTCGCGTAACATGTTACTGTTGGAATTGGGGCATCCGCAGCACGTCCAGGCGCAAAGGCAAGGAAGAGACAGGATGCCGACCTTAAGCAATGGCAGTGAACTCATCGTATGGAACGAACCAGAGAATCCCAATCCGACCCCTGACTCGGTCCTTTTCAGCATTACGGAAACAGACGGCGACGTAATCGGACCGATAGGCGCAAAGCCGGATTTCCCTTACGGTGGGATCGAACTGGCTTCGGTCGATGTCTTCGATGGCTTCTTCACCATCACCAGCTTCACCCACGAGGGCAGGACCGAAACCTGGACGACAGTGGAAACGCAGGTCTTCGACAACGAAGGCAATTTTCTCCGCACCGTCTCCGACCAGGCGGCCTTCCAGTCGGTCCGGATCGTCTCGATCAGCGCTGACAGCCCCGACGACCTCACGGTGACATGGATCGGGGCGAACGAATATTTCGGCGGCGAAAACACCAAATACGGTCAGCACCAGATCATCTTGAAAGGGGGCGTGCTTCAGTCCGACACCTTCGTTAATCACGCGCCCACCGTTGCCGACCTGGACTTGTCGATTTCGCAGGCGCAATCTCTCGACGACGTCAAGTTCAGCGCGACAGATGCCGACTACGATCTCTTGAACTTTATCGTCTTGGACGGGCCGGACAGCGGCACCCTGGAGCAGGAGACGAGTTTCGACGGTAACTACTACCCGTTTCACCAGGGTCATTATGGCACTACCCTGCACTATCATGCGGATTTTCTGAGCGGAAACCTGTTCGATTACACACCGGAGGCAGGGTTCATCGGCACCGACAGCTTTACGGTTTACGCTACGGACGGCCAGGGCAACAGCAATGTGGCGACGATTACGATCACAGTCACTCCGCCGGCCGAATCCATTACCCTGACCGACGCCAAAAACATTGCGAACTACGCAAGCCATGATCATGCCGTGCTCGTCGCCGCGCTGGGCGGGGGCGACCGCATCAGCGGCACCCCGTTCAACGATACGCTCGACGGCGGTGCCGGCCACGACCAGCTGTTCGGCGGCGCGGGCGCGGACGACATCATTGGAGGCGCGGGCACCGATTGGCTGAAGGGCGGCGCTGGCAATGACGAGATCAGCGGTGGTGAGGGCGCAGACGGCGTCCGCGGTGACACTGGCGACGACGTCCTCGACGGCGGCGCCGGCTCCGACGACATGCGAGGTGGTGCTGGCGACGACATCCTCAATGGCGGCGCCGGCCGCGACCGGCTGGCCGGCGAGGGGGGCAGGGATGTCTTCGTGTTCGACGCAGTTGGGCCGGCGAACTACGACAGGATAGAAGACTTCAATGCGCTCGACGATGTGTTCTGGCTGGACAGCTCCGCATTCGTCGGGCTGTCGGCCGGCTCGCTTTCCGCTGCGGTTTTCGTCCTCGGCAAGCACGCCATCGATGACAACGATCACATCATTTACGACAAGGAGACCGGCGATCTGCTGTTCGATGTGGACGGGGCAGGAGGAGCGGCGACTGTCAAGTTTGCCGCCCTGGACCCGAGCACATTCCTCACAGTGGACGACTTCTTCGTGTTATAGGCGCGCATGGTGGGGCGCAGCTACATAGACCGGGCGTGATCGCGCCCATACGCAGGATTTCCTCCCCGATTGCGCAGTAAGGGGCGTCAGGGCTCATCCGAGCCCTTCATGACCCGACTGGGTGGTGTCTGCAACGGTGAGGCATGATTTCGACGGACGCGGCTATCTTTTCATCCGCATTGACACGCGGCAATCCATCGTCGTGAGCCAGCCGATGCTATTGTGCTAGTTTCGCCGCACTGCGGGTGGCTATATCATCCAAGACAGCATGAAGAAGCGTTCCGACTTCCTGTTCGGCCAGCCCGGGTGCAATTCCTGATTCGGATAATTGAACGAGAATTGCCTTGGCGGTGTTGCGCCAGAAGGCGTTCGCGTCCTCCCCGTTCTTGGACTCCAGGACCAGGGCGATCCCTTCGACCAATTTCCGCCGCCGATGCAGCGGAAATGCGCTTATGTTTGAATTGCACATCGATCACCTCACCTCTTCAGTCGCGCGAATAAGCATTGGCGGGTTAGAAAATTTGGTTAACAGCGCTCTTTTTGACGGTGGTCAGCCATGGAACAAAGCGTCCGCTGGGGCTCGATGGTCGGTGCCGCGAATAGCGGCTGGACGCAGCGGCATGGCGAGTTCGAGTCCCTGTTGAAGTATTACGGCCTAGGCCTGACGGCGCAGGAGTCCGGCATGAGTGCCACCATGCGGCTCAGCTGGCGGCCGATCGACGCCTGAGGCTTACTGGATCGGCGTCTCGCCGCGAAACAGCGGCTGGTGCACCCGCATCAAGGCGGCAATCCGGTCGGCGACTTTTCGGACCGGTGGCGCGTGACGTTCCTCGTGATGGGTGACGATCCATTGGTCGGTTTCGAGTTCGGGGATAGGCTGAGCGACGCGAACCAGCCGCGGATCGCTGTCACCGACGAAGCACGGAAAGATCGAAAGGCCGGCGCCGGCGGCCACCAGCTCGCGCACCGAATGGGTGTTGTTGCCGCGCACGGCGATGCGGTCGCCGTGATGGGCTCGAAGCCAGCGCGCCGAGGCAATGTTTGCCGCTTCGCCGGTGACGCCGACGAACAACCCGGCGGCGATGCCGTTGATCAGGTGGCGTCCGGAATAAATGGCGTAGGCGACCTTGCCGCTCTGACGGCCGGCCAGCCACTGCTCGGTCGGGCGCTCGCTGCGGATGCCGATGTCGGCGGCACGGCGGCCGATGTCGACGCGGTCGGTGGTGGTGACGAGCTCCACCCTTATGCCGTCATCGACCGTCCAGATCTCGCCGATATGGGCGGAAACGAAGGCTGAGGTCCATGGCCCGGCCGAGACGCGGACAATGCGGTCGGGCAGGTTCCCCTCGCGCCAGCGGGTCAGCGACTGCATTGCTGCCTCGACGTCTTCGGCGCGCCGCAGCAGTTCTTCACCGACCGGGGTCAGCCGGTAGCCTGTCTGCTGGCGCACGAACAGCGGTTCGCCGATCTGCTTTTCGAGCGCGGTGACGCGACGTCCAAGGGTGGCTGCGCTGAGGCGCGTGGTTCCCGTCGCTGCGCTCAAGCCACCCAGCCGCGCAACGTCAAGAAACAGCCTCAGATCGTCCCAGTCGATATCCATTTTGCAGAAATGAAAAACTCCTTGCGACCTTGGCTGTAGCGCGAAGCGGGCATCACAAGCAAGCATTGCAGGCATTGAAGGCGTTGGACAATCCTGCCTGGAGCGACAGTGACAAGCGCCTCGGCTGGCCAAGAAGCCAGCGCAATCCTTTCGATCGCGCATGCGCTTCGCGCAGATGCTTTGCGCATTCGACCAACCCAGGCGTGGGCTTTCTGCGCGCCAAAGGAGACGATCATGTTGTATAGACTTCGACACCGTTTCGCCCGCTGGCTTGCCTATCGCCAGACGCTTGCGAGCTTGAGGCAGGCCCCAGACAGCACACTGGCGGATGCTGGCATTTCTCGCGAAGAGATCCGCGAGCATGCCCGCCACGCCAGCCTGCGTCGTTGAGATAATGGAGACGGGCATGCAGATGATGGAGCTTTGGGATGCCGGCTCGGTACCGCGCATCGGGATCGGCACCTGGGCGGCAGGTGGCGCCACGCGCTGGCGTGACACCGCGACATCTATGGCGAGGTCGACGACATCAGGTCGCAAGCCGCGCTGGTGATTGCCTATAACATCGGCGCGCGGGTGTTCCGACACGGCTATTTTGGCCCACGAGAAAGCCAATGAAATCAACGCTCCCGGCACACCCTCCGGCCCGACCAAATCCATCGCTTAAATACTTGATTTTATTGTATATTTTATCTCAAGCCCACGCATTGGGCTCGAATCCCTCTGAGGCATCGCCGAGATAAATGCGTCAGATGTTTTCCGGCGTGACTATTTCAAAAGGTATAGACCGCTGAAGGGTCGCGACCGGTGCTTGCGGTCCAATCACGTCAATCATCGTCTGCACAAGGAGGACCGAGGTCGCCTCGAGTGGATGACAAAGCGCTGCGGTGATCATTCCCTCGGACAAGCCTTTTCGCGTCTCGGGGCCAATGTCACGGCAAACCAGCTTGATTCCCGCCCGCCTTTCGGCAGGGACCTCTCGCAGCGCACGGAGCACCCCGGTTATTCCACCACCGACGATCAGAATTCCCACAAGGTCATTAGTCGTCTTCAGGAGCTCGGCTACCATACGATAAGCTTCACTCGATTCCTCACGAGTAGGGCGACTTTCTTCCACTGCGAGCCGCGGAGCGTGTTCGCGCAAATACGAACGGAAGCTGGCGTCTGAGACGTCTTGGCATTGATACCGGTGATTGCCTATGAAAACCGCAATGCGCCCTGGACCTTGGGTGGTTTGCGCAACCAAGAATGCCGCTGTGCGTCCCAGCTTCCAGTTGTCCGTGCCCACGTACGCTGCCCGTTCCGGCGCGGATTGGTCAGTAATATAAGCAACAACGGGCTTCCCCATTTCCTTCAGTGAACGGATGGCCTGACCTATGATTGGGTGATCTGCGGCAACCACCGCGACTGCGTCGCAAGAGTCGCCAAGCGCGATGAGGCGGCTAGAGATAGTCTCCGGCGTCAGTAGATCGACAAACTCGACGACAGCCTCGACCACCTCGTCGCGACGAGCGCGACAGGCTGCGACGATTTTCTTTCCGAACAGTTGGTAGAGCTCGCGGGTCGATTGCTGCAGCAGGAAACCAAATCGGTGATGGGGCGATAGTTTCTTGGCCCGGTCGTCGATCGCCCCGATCCCATAGAACCCGATTTCTTCGGCTGCGCTTTGCACTCGTTGCACGGTTTTTGGGCGAACGGAGACAGTGCCGCTGAGGATTCTGTTCACAGTCGCCACTGATACGCCAGCGGCTTGAGCGAGGTCGCGAATCGTCGGTCGCATCATGGAACCGTCCCTCTTCTGTATCATCATGAGTGAGACATTATGATACAAATGCGACCTCAATACTATTTTTGTGTTCCGACGATATCAAGCCTCCGATATGAATCGCCTCCGTTGAGGCCAATCGGGTGAAGGCAGACCGGAATTGGTCGGCCAGGAGGCGCTGCTCAGATGGATGACCTTCAGTATGGAACGCGCGACAAACGCGGAAACTGGGTCCCGCACCGCCGAGCCGAGCCGGTGCCGATCTGGCATCGGCCGTTCAACGCCAAGAAGGTACTGGCCTGGATTCCTGAGCTTCTTTGGCCCTGGAATGCGTTCCACATGGCCACGGCAATCATATGGGTCAACTTGCTCATTCCGAGCTGGGACAGCCTGGCAACCTTTTCGCTGCTCAACTACCTTTGGCTGTACGGCCTGAACGCAGCGGGCATTTTTCTCTTCTACGGGTTCTTTGAGCTGCGCTATTATATCCAGCGCAAGCAAGAGAACCGCTTCAAGTACAATCCAAAATTCCCGTCTGACGCGCCGTCCGACGTCTTCTGGTTTCAGAGCCAGAATATCGACAATTTCACCCGCTCGTTTTTCATCACCATACCGCTGTGGACCGTGGTCGAAATCGTGATGCTGTGGGTCTACGCCAATAGCTGGGCGGTCTGGCTGCCCTGGACGACCAATTGGCTTTACCTATCTTTCCTCGTCATCATCGCGCCGGCCGTGCATGAGATCTATTTCTTCTTCCTGCACCGCGCCATCCATTGGCCGCCGCTCTACAAATGGGTGCACTCGGTTCACCACAACTCGATCAACCCCAGTCCGTGGTCGTCGCTGTCCATGCATCCGGTGGAAGGGTTCCTCTACCATGCCGAAGCCTGGCTGCACCTGCTGATCCCATCCAACCCGGTCTGCGCGTACTTCACGCTGCATGGGGCCGGCTTCGGAGCGGTGAATGGCCATCTTGGGTTTGAGACCTTCGAACTCACCGACAAGATCAAGCTCGATGGCCATTCCTACGTCCACTACCTGCACCACAAGTATTTCGAGGTGAACTACGGCGGTGACGGTCTGGTCCCTCTCGATAAGCTTTTCGGCACTTGGCACGACGGTAGCAAGGAGGCCGACGAGGCTATGAAGGCGCGCTTTCGCAAGAAGAAAGAAAGGCTCCGCGCCAAGCAGGAAGCCCCCGACGGCAGGGCCTCTGACATGCCGGCAGAGTAATCAACAGCCGCTGTTTCGCTTGTGTGCCCGGAGGAGGGGGAGCGGATCAGCCATGTTTTTCAAACCCGCGGGGCGGGTCAACCTGGGAGGAAGACCATGAAACTCTTCAAGACGCTGGTGTCGGCAACGGTGCTTACCGCATTCAGCACCGGCATGACGCTTGCCGCCGACATCTTCGTTATCGGCGGCAAGCCGGACGATCCATTCTGGTCAATCGTCAAGCGTGGTGCCGAAGACGCCGGTAAGGTGGTCGAAGCCCAAGGCGGTAAGGTCACCTGGCTCGGGCCGCAGAACTACGACAATCTGGGTGTGGACGCGGCCGAACTGATCCGCCAGGCCATCGACCAGAAGGCCGACGCCATTGTCGGTCCGGACTGGGTCCCAGAGGCCATGGACCCGGCCTTCAAAGCCGTCGTCGATGCAGGCATTCCATTGGTCATTTACAATGCGGGCGGTTTGCAGGCGGCCGATCGCCTCGGCGCTATGAACTATGTCGGCTCGGACGATTACAAAGGTGGCGTGGCCGGCGGCGAGTATCTCGCGAAGGCCGGCAACAAGAAAGGCGTCTGCATCAACACACTGCCGGGTGCGGCCAATATCGAGGCCTACTGTGGTGGCTTCAAGGAAGGGATGAAGAATGGCGGCGGCGAGGCCGATGTGTTGCCGTTGCCAGCCACCTCTTTCGGCTCGGCAACAGCAGTAGCGCAGGCGGTGAAGGCCTATCTGCTGCAGCATCAAGACGTAACCGCTGTATTCACCATCGGCAATGTCGACGCCAACTCGGCCATGAACGGCCTTACCCAGGCCGGCAAGGCCGGGCAGGTTCAGCTGTGCGGCATCAACTTTGACGAAACCATCCTGAACAACATCAGAGATGGAAAGCAGGCATGCGCGATCGACCAGCAGGGCTACTGGCAAGGCTACCTCGCCGTCTCGATCTTGAATGGCAAGATAAACTACGGGCTGACTGTGCCGACGCGCGAGATACTCACCGGTCCTGGTATCATCGACAAGAACACTGTCGAGCTGACCATTGCCGGCGTGAAGGCCGGCGCGCGCTAGGTGTCCTTACGACCGCCCGCCTTGTGAGGCGGGCGGCCAGTTCATTGTACTTCCATAGCGACCGCAATTTTGGCGCTCAATAACTCGCGGATTACCCATGATGACGGCACATCCCGTGACATCCACCCCAACGCCGATGGCAAACCGCGGCGGTTCTGGACTGGCCCTAGGTCGTCTGGCGCGGCGGCCCGAGACGGGCTCGTTCCTGGGCATGGTCGCAGTCTTTCTGTTCTTCGCCATATTCGGAGGCAGTGGCTTTTTGTCAGCAGCCGGTACGGCCAGTTGGCTGAGCATCGCCTCCGAGATCGGCATCATCGCTCTGCCGATAGGGCTGCTGATGATCGCTGGTGAGCTGGACATCTCGGTCGGCGCCGTGATTCCCGCGGCCTCCCTAACGGCTGCGATCATATCCGGCTACTATGGCCTGCCTGATTGGCTCGGCATCACGGCCGCGCTTGGGCTCGGTCTCGCCATCGGCTTGATCAACGGCGTGTTCGTCACGCGAACCACGATCCCGTCGCTGATAATCACAATAGGAACGATGTTCGGCACAATGGGCCTGACGCTGGGTCTTACGGTGATGATCGCCGGCAGCACCGGTGTCTCGCTGGTACCCGACGAACTCACGAAGATGCTTCTCGGCCAATATCTCGGGGGCATGTTCCAAGTGACGATTCTCTGGTGGCTCGTCTACATCGCCGCCCTTCTCTGGCTCCTCCACATTTCGCCCGTGGGCAACTGGATCTATGCACTCGGGGGCGACAAGGAGAGCGCGCGCAACGCGGGCATCCCCACCAAACGGCTTACCATCGGTCTATTCATGCTTTCGGGGTTTTCCGCCGCGTTCATCGGAGTCAGCCAGGTGATGGTTTACCAGAGCTCTCAGGTTCTGGCTGGGCAGTCCTTCATCTTCAATTCGATCATGTGCGTGGTCATCGGGGGCGTTCTGCTTACCGGCGGATTTGGCTCGGTCGTAGGTATCGTGTTCGGCACGATCACGTTCTCTATCGTAAACCAGGGCATCTACTTCACGAGTATCGATCCCAACATGGGAAGCGTCATCATCGGCGCGCTTCTCCTGATCGCCGTACTCACCAACGACACCTTTCGGCAGCTGGCGCTCAGCTACTCATCGAAGAAGGCTTGAGGGACCGCCATGACTGAGGCAATCAAATCCTTGTTGCGCCGCCCGGAAGCCGGCTCGATCCTCAGCCTGATCGGGGTGGTGCTGTTCTTCGTATTTTTCGGTGGCGTGGACCTGGGCACACTCCTTGGCGCGGCGAGCTGGGTGAATTTCGCCGCAAATCTCGGCATTGTCGCCATTCCGGTCGGTCTGCTGATGATCTCGGGTGAACTCGACATCTCCATCGGCGCATTGATCCCCGCGGGCTCTATGACCACCGCCATCCTTAGCGGCTACTATGACCTGCCCATCGCGGTGGGCATGGCCGGCGCCCTGGCGGTCGGTGTGGCGGTCGGCCTCGTTAATGGTTTGCTGACGATCCGCACCTCGGTGCCTTCGTTGATCATTACGCTCGCCACCCTGGTTGCGATGCAGGGCTTGGTGCTCAGTGGGTCCGTGTTGTTAACTGGCAACGCCAGCGTTGCCGTCACTGCTCCCGAATGGGCCAAATTCCTGTTCGGACAGCTTATCGGTGGAAGCCACCAGGTCATCATCGTCTGGTGGGCAGTGTTCGCTGTCATCATTGGCTTCGTGCTGCACAAGACCCGCTATGGCAACTGGCTGTTTGCAATGGGCGGCGATCGCGTCAGCGCCCGCAATGCAGGCATACCGACAAACCGCATGACCATCGCACTGTTCGTGCTGTCCGCCGTTAGCGCCACATTCGTTGGCATGTGCCAGGCGATCCTGTTCAACTCGGCCCAGGTTTCCGGCGGAATGAACTTCATCTTCAACGCGATCGTGTCCGTGGTGGTCGGCGGCGTGCTGCTCACGGGAGGGTTCGGCTCGGTCATCGGCATCTTCGTCGGTACCATCACGTTCGCCATTGTCAGCCAGGGCATCTACTTCACCCAGATCGACCGGAACTGGTCGAACCTGATCATCGGCGTGATGCTTTTGACGGCGGTTCTGATGAATCAGGCATTCCGGGAACTGGCTCTGTCTTATTGGCGAGGTTCAAAACAAAGCGTGCCGAGGGCACCCATACAGCACTGAGCGATGCGGCTGCAGTTGCGATCAGCGACTGCTTGGAAGAACGAAAGATGCGACAATTATGAGCGAAAAGCCTGCCATTCTCGAACTGAAAAATGTCAACAAGTCTTTCGGCCCGATCGACGTGTTGCATAACATCTCGCTGCAAATTCGCCGGGGTGAGGTCTTGTGTCTCCTCGGCGACAACGGCGCCGGGAAGTCCACTCTCATCAAGGTGTTGGCAGGCGTCCACAAGCCGACCAGCGGCGAGATCCTGATGGACGGAAAGGCGGTCAGCTTCGACCGTCCGAGCGCTGCGCAGGAGCGGGGCATTGCCACCGTGCACCAGTTCGGCGGAACGTTCCCCTTAATGAGCGTTGGCCGCTCCTTCTTCGTTGGGTTGGAGCCGACAAAGGGTTGGGGTCCGTTCAAGATCTACGACCGCAAGCGCGCCAACGAGATCGCGGTGAAAGCGGTGCGGGATTTCGGCATCACGCGTATCGACGACGGCGACCGGCTGGTCGGTGGCCTGTCAGGCGGCGAACGCCAGTCTTTGGCCATTGCCCGCGCCGTGCATTTCGGCGCTCGTGTTCTGATCCTCGATGAGCCGACGGCAGCGCTCGGCGTCAAGCAGGCAGCTCACGTGCTGCGCATCGTCAATGAAGCCAAGCGGCGCGGTCTCGCGGTCGTCTTCATCACCCACCAGGTGATGCACGCGATGGCGGTGGGAGACCATTTCGCCGTCCTCATTCGCGGCGCGATCGCCGCCGATTTCCGGAAGCGCGAGAAGACCCGCGAGGAGATCACCGACCTGATGGCCGGCGGTGAAACCATGGCTGACCTCGAGGCGGAAATCGAGCATGAATTGCATGCATGATCGCAATGACAATGCGCCGTCTTTCGAGCTGGATCGGCGGGCGGCTCGATCGTTTTCCTCGGGAAACCTCTGCCGTCGACCGGCCCTGATGACCCTTGGCGCCACTAGCCACTTCACGTCGAACAAAGCAGAAGAAATATGACAATACGGATTGCGGTGATCGGTGCCGGTGTGATGGGCGCCGACCACGCCAGGATAGTGGCGGAAGACCTTCCCGGAGCAAGCCTTCAGCTGGTGTGCGACATGGATGAGGCGCGTGCCCGCACTGTGGCCGACACCTTTGGTGCGCTCGACATCTCCACCGATCCAGAAGGCGTTGTTGCGCGGAAGGACGTGGACGCAATCATCGTGGCGAGCCCTGACGCCACGCATGCGCCGCTGTCGAAGGCCTGCATTGCCGCCGGCAAGCGTGTCTTGTGCGAAAAACCCCTCTCGCAAGCGTCCGCTGACTGTATAGCGGTGATGGAGGCCGAACAGAAGGCGGGCGCGAAATTCGTCCAGCTTGGCTTCATGCGGCGTTACGATCGCTCCTACCAGGAGATGAAACGGGCGCTAGCAGACGGCCGCCTTGGCCGGCCCCTGATGATGCACAATTTTCACCGCAATGTCGAAACGCCGGCTGCAGATTTCACCGGCGCTATGGCTATCACCAATTCGGCTCCACACGAGTTCGATGTCGTGCGCTATGTGCTCTCGACGGAATATGCGTCGATCTCGGCCTTCCAGCCGAAACGCTCAGATGCCCGAGTCGCGCCTGTCTTCATGGTGCTGGAGACGGTCGATGGCCAGCTCGTCAACATCGAGATCAACAACAATGCCGCCTATGGTTACGATGTCCGCGCCGAGCTGATCGGCGAGCGGGGGACCGTTGCGATGAACAACGTCGCCTACACTCGCATCGATTCTGCGCTTGCACAGAGCACGAGCTACGACGCCGACTGGCGGACCCGCTATGCCGATGCCTACCGTCGGCAGAACCGCGACTTCCTACGCTTCGCCATGACTGGTGAGTTCCCGGCAACCGCTGCGAATTGCTGGGACGGTTATTGCGCCGCCGTCGTTGCCGAGGCGGGCGTGAAGGCGTTGCACGAGGGCCGCCGCGTACCCGTCCAAATGATCGCAAAGCCGGAGTTTTACGCGTGAAGCTGGGTTTCGTTTCAGACAGCCTCGGCAACCTGCCCTTCGAAACGATGCTGGATCATGCGAAGCGCATGGGTGTCTCCGGCGTCGAGGTAAACACCTGTGGCTGGTCCACTGCGCCACATTTTCGGCTTTCGTCCATGCTGGGCGACAGGGAGGCCCAAAACCGCTTCACCGGAGCGTTCGAGGAGCGTGGGCTTGAGATCATCAGCCTCAACGCAAACGGCAATCCGCTGCATCCGACCGATCCTTCACAGGGTGAGGGGCTGAGAGACACAATCCGTGTCGCTGGCGAGCTTGGCATCCGTACCGTCTGCACCATGAGCGGGCTCCCGGCCGGCAACGCCGCCGACACCATGCCCAACTGGGTCGTCTCGTCGTGGCCTCCGGAAACGCAGGCGATCCTGAAATACCAGTGGGAAGAGAAGTTGATCCCCTTCTGGACCGAGATCGTGGCGCTGGCAGAAGCGAACGGCGTCGAGCGCATTGCGCTGGAGCTCCACGGCAACCAGTGCGTCTACAACGTGCCTTCGCTTCTGAAGTTGCGACAGGCGGTCGGACCGGTCGTGGGGGCGAATCTGGACCCTTCGCATCTGTTCTGGATGGGTGCCGACCCGCTGGCGGCGGCCCAATCGTTGGGCGAGGCGGTTTATCACGTTCATGCCAAGGACACGATGCTCAACGCACCAGTGCAGGCGACGACTTCTCTGCTCGAGAATGGCAGCCTGATGGCTATTCCGGCCCGGTCATGGAGCTACATCACGCTTGGCTTCGGCCATGGCGAGGAGTGGTGGCGGCAATTCTGCTATCGCCTCAAGATGGCCGGCTATGACGGCTGGCTTTCCATCGAGCATGAGGACGTGCTCCTGAACTCCCTGGAGGGACTCGAAAAGTCCGTGGCGCTACTGCAGGGGGTCATGCCGTCCGCCCCCGCCGACTACAAACCGCAAGCCATCTGAAGGGAGGTTCCATGCCTTGGATCGACGCCTGTGCCGCCGACGACATCGAAGCCGAGGAAGCCAAGCGCTTCGATCATGGCGGTCGCACCTTTGCGATCTTTCGAAATGATGCGGACGAATATTTCTGCACCGACGGGCTTTGCACGCACGAGAGTATTCACCTCGCCGACGGTCTCGTAATGGGGAATACAGTGGAGTGTCCTAAACACGCATCCGTCTTCGACTTCACGACTGGGGACGTAGAGACCCCGCCAGCTTGCGAGAATCTCAAGACGTACAAGACGAAGGTCGAAAATGGCCGCATCATGATCGAGACCTGAGCCATATGGACCAGCCGTTCCAGCTTGCAGCCTGCGCCGAGATGCTCTGGCGCGACCGCCCGATTACTTGGCGCGCCGAAATGAATTGGCCATTCATCGCCAAAGCGCCGTTTGACATACAAGACTGCCTGATCCCCCGCGGAGGCTGATTATGGGCATGTATCACAACCGTCCTCATGTCGAGGACATCCGCAAGATGAAGAAGAGCGGACAGAAAATCTCCATGCTCTTCGTCAGCACCCCGGATGAGGCGGCTGCCGCAGCCGCCGCCGGCATCCATATGCTCTCCATCGAAGGTCGATATTTCGATCCGGAAATGCGCCAGGCAGCCGGCGATTGTTTCGTACAAGTCGGTTTGCCATATGGCAGCTATGGGAGTTTCGCGGGCCGCCCGCTCGCAACAGCGGAGGACTATCTGCGTGCAGCGTTCCACTTTGCCGGCATAGGCGGCGACGCGTTTTATTGTGCGGCGTCATACGACATCCAGAAGACGTTATGCGACAACTACATTCCTGTCGTTGGCCATATCGGCCTGGTGCCGTCTTATATCACCTGGACGGGTTGGCGCGCAGTCGGCAAGACTGCCGACGAAGCGGTGCGCATTTGGCGACACACCCAAAATCTGGAGCAAATAGGAGTCTTCGGCGCGGAGCTGGAAGTCGTCCCAGATCGCGTCGCGAAATTCCTCACCGAAAACTCCTCGCTTGTCATGCTAGGCATGGGCGCTGGCAAATATGCCGATGCGCAGTACCTCTTCACAGAAGATGTCTGCGGTTACGGCAAGAACCATAAACCGCGACACGGAAAAGTTTATCGAAACCTTGGCCCTGAGCTGGAGAAGATTCAGGACGAGCGCGTCGCTGCCTTTAAGGATTACAAGGCAGACGTCGATTCAGGCAGATATCCCGGTAACGAGCACACGGTTTCGATTGCGGATGCCGAATTCGATGTCTTCATGAAGATAGTCAAAGGTTGAGAACTATGTCTGTGGGCTCATCTTATCCCTCACGGACATGCGGTCGACAGCGCGTGCCAGTCGACAACCGACGAGCGCCATCGCTTGACGAGCTCAAAGCGCTGATTGCCAAAAGGGAACTGACACTTCCGGCGAAGTCGGAGGCTGTCGCCCGGGTGATATTTGCGGAGCCGGATTACGTGGCTTTCGAAAATGCCGCCGCAATCGCGCGCCGCTGCCATGTATCACCCGCGACCGTGTCCCGACTTGCATCGCGTCTCGGGTTCGGGTCGTTTGAGGAAATGCAGAGAAGCTTTCGAAATCATATTCTGCATCGATTCAAACTTCAGGAAGAACACGTGAAGGCGAACTGCTGAGAAGGACCATGGCATAACACGGGCAACATGTGGCGCTTGCCTGCTGCGGAACCATACGGAATGACACGGGAAGGTTCCTCGATATGTGCCAACGAAAAGGACAATGAAATCAATAATTTGAACAGGTTCCTCCGGGCCCACCAAAGCATACGGTTAAATATTTGATTCTATTCTATTTTTTCCTGCTTGCCCACAACGTGGACTCGAACCCCCTGTATCCGCCGAACAGAACAGCACCTAATATCTGACAGTCCACCCAATGATGGATGGGGCAGTTCCCCTCTCTCTTCCGTTTCTGCGGTAAGGCGGCCGATGGGTGTCTTGAGGCGCCGTTTGCCGATGGCGCTTGCCAGAGCCGCGACGGGTCCGCGCCACCGCATCGCATGCGCTGCTACAGATTTGCTGCGCGGCGAAAACTAGCGAACCGCGAAGCTGAACTGTGCGCAGTACGAAGGCGACAACTCTCTGCTGGTCAAAAGCCTTCAAAGACGCCATCATGCAATAAAAATTGCGAGGATGTGCATCGTGGAACAGAAGGTCGAAGCTCCCAAGGACTATGAGGATCTCATCCGCGTGATTCACGATCGGTACGGCGAGATGAGCAAGTCGTACCAGAAGATAGCGTTGTATCTCACCCAGAATCCGAATGACGTCGCGGTGCGATCGGTGAATGCGATCGGAGAGACCAGCGGCGTTCATGCATCGAGCTTCGTCCGCTTTGCCCAGGCACTGGGCTATGACGGTTTCAAGGAACTGCAAAGCCTGTTCCAGAAACGATTGTCGACTGCCGCGCCCGGTTTCGAAGCTCGCGTCAAGGCGCTGGAGACGGAACTGGGTGCGCGCACGGATCGCAGCGAGTTGGGATTCATGCACGACTTGGTCGTTCGCGACATTGCATCCCTAAAAGAAATGCTCACTGCTATCCAGCCTAAGGATTTGGCTGAAGCTGTGAGTCTGCTCGAGAAGGCCGACGTTATCTATCTGATCGGACAATTGCGCTCGGCGCCGGTGGTCGAACTCCTTCGTTATATACTGACCATGCTGGGCAAGCGTTGTGTGCTTCTGGACCCGGGCGGCGGGCTCGCCACGCATATGGCCCGCGCAATGCGAAAGGAGGATGTGCTGTTTGCGGTGTCGTTTCGCTTCTATGCAAATGAGGTCGTCAATGTCGTGGAAGAAGCGGCGGGAAGAGGAGTACCCATCGTGGCGATCTCGGACAGCACGCTGTCTCCCTTGGCCAAGAGCGCGCGCGTTCTCTTCGCCGTACCGGAGCACGAATACACTTTCTCGCGCTCGTTGGCGGCGCCCATGTGTCTTGCCCAGGCCTTAACTGTGGCCTTGGCGGCCAGACTTCAGAACAACACGATCAATCCCCGCATTCCAACGGTTACCGAGCGTTAGGGACTGCAAACCGCGCACGCTGGCGATCCGCCGGCCGTCGATTCTCAATCAGTGTCGGAAGGCGAGAGCACCATCGCCTTTTCAGGCACGGCCATGGGGCCGGATGCGGCACCGAGGACTGTCTGGTCGTAATCCACCACCGCACCTGTCATGAGCCCGGCATCGTCCGAAACAAGGAAGTTTACCGCCTGCGCGACTTCGCGGGGGTCGATCAGGCGTCCGAAGGGCAGGTTCGCAACGGCTTTCGCTTCCCAATTGGGATCGCCCGTCTCACTCGCCTGTAGCTCCCGCTCGTGATCAGACGCCATCCAGCCGACATCCAACTGGTTGACCCGGATGCGATTCTTCATGACGGAAAACGCTGTGTTGCGGGTCAGCGTTGCCAGCGCCGCCTTGGTGGCACAGTAGACGTTGATGAAGGGCTGGCCGGCATGTTCCGAGATCGAGCCGATGTTGCAGATCGCACCCTCAATGCCAGCGCGGATCATGTGCCTGATGGCCTCCTGCATGAGGAAATAAGGTCCGCGCACATTGACGGCGAACAGGGCGTCGAAGAGTTCGGGCGAAGTATCGAGGATGGTGCCACGGTCCGTGCGGGCACCTGCGTTCACCAGCACATGCATCTTGCCGTAAACGCGCTCGGCCTCCGCCATCACGCGTCGGCAATCCTCGACTTTGCCGAGATCGGCCTCGACGAAGTGGACGGGCACGCCGGTGTCGCGCGTGATCGCCTCGGCCACGGCACGGCCTTTGGCCTCATTGCGGCCGAGCGTCACGACGCCTGCAGCGCCGGCTTCCGCAAGCCGGCGCGCAATGGCCGCTCCCAACCCCTGCGTCGAACCGGTGACAACGCAGACCTTTCCATCCATGCGATTCATGCTTTAGCTCTCCACTGTGTAGCCCGCCGCGGCCATCACGCGCAGCAATTCCTTGTGCCCAATCTTCGCCATTTCGAGCGGCGGACTTTTGATGGGATCCTGCTCGGCTTCAACGACGAACCAGCCTTCGTAGCCGTGGCTTGCCAGGCGCTCGACGATCGCCTCGAAGTTCAGCGAGCCGTCACCAGGTACGGTGAAGGCTCCCTTGACCACCGAGTCGAGGAAACTTTCCCGGTTGCGGTCGAGCCCGTCCACGACCGCCTGGCGGATGTCCTTGGTGTGTACATGCGAGATGCGGGCGTGGTGCTTGTCGATCACCCGCAGCACGTCGCCGCCAGCAAAGGCCATGTGGCCGGCATCGTAGAGCAGCGGCAGTGCCGCGCCAGAATGCTTCATCAGCAGATCGACGTCCTGTTCGCTTTCGATCGGCGCGGCCATGTGGTGGTGGTAGGAAAGCGGCATGCCCTGATCCGCGCACCATTCGCCGAAAGTGGTGAGCTTGCGGCCGTAAGCCTTGATCTGATCCTCGTCGAGACGCGGGCGCATGGCCAGCGGCGTTTCGCGGTCGCCCTGGATGGTCCGACCCGTCTCGCCATAGGCAATGCAGGGCGCATTGGTCGCCTTGAACAGCTGCATCTGCGCGGCGATGCGGTCCTTCTCTTCATCGATGTCGCCGACCAGCAAGCGACCGGAGAACCAGCCGCCGCAGACGCTCATGCCATGCTGCCTCAGGATGGGCTCAAGCACCGCCGCGTCCATCGGGAAGCGGCGGCCAGTCTCCATGCCGGTGAAGCCAGCCTCACGGGCCTGCCGCAGGCACTCCTCCAGCGAAACGTCGTCGCTCAATTCGGGGAGATCATCGTTCCACCAGGCGATCGGCGCGATGCCAAGCTTGGCTCTCATTTTCTTCTCCTATCATCATTCCAGCCGCTTCCGCCGACTGTTGGCGCCACGAAAAAAATACTGCCGGAACAATGCTCAGGGAGTGTCGCATCGTTCCGGCAGAGGACGCCCCGAGGGGCGCCCGACAAACTCAGACACCTATGCGCTGCCGTTTGCGGCCTTCGGCTTGCACGGAATGGGCCTCGCGAACCTCGGCCCGATCGCTGACTTGCGGCACGCCGACGTCCCACCACGCATCACCGGGCGTCCAGGTGAAGGCGTCGGAGACGATGGTGACGACGGTGGTGCGGTCGGTGGTCTTCGCCCATTCGATCGCCTGGCCGAGATCGGCAAGGCTTTCGACACGCCGCGTGAGCGCCCCCATGGCTTCCGCGTGCTTGGCGAAGTCGACCGCAAAGGGCTCCTTCACCCGGCAGTCCTTGATGAGGTTGTTGAAAGAGGCGCCGCCTTTGGCATTTTGCAACCGGTTGATCACCGCATAGCCGCCATTGTCGCACACCACGAGGATCATCTTGTGGCCGGCGAGCACCGTGGAATAGATGTCGGAGTTCATCATCATGTACGTGCCGTCGCCGATCATGACGATCGGCGTGCGGGAGGGGTCGGCCATGGCGGCCCCCCAGCCGGCAGAGATTTCATAACCCATGCAGGAGAAGCCGAACTCGCAGTCGAAGGTGTTCGGCTCCTTCACCCGCCAGTTCTTCATCACTTCGCCGGGCAGTCCGCCGGCCGCGGTAATCAGCAGGTCACGCTCGCCCGCCTTGGCGTTCACCACGCCCACCACTTGCGCATAGGTCGGCACCGGCTCGTTGGTCGGCTTCTGGAAGCCGTCGAGCATCGTGTTCCATTTGGCGAATTCCATCTTGCCCTTGTCGGTCCAGGTTTTTTCCGCCTTCCAGTCGCCGAGAGCGGCTTCGAGTTCGCTCACCGTCTCCAGCGCATCGCCGACAACGGCAAGCGCCCGGTGCTTGGTGGCGTCCCAGCGCGCGGCGTTGATGGAGACGAATTTCGCGTCGGCGGAGAAGGCGCTCCAGGATCCGGTGGTGAAATCCATGAGCCGTGTGCCGACGGCGATGATCACGTCGGCTTCCGCGGCAAGTGCGTTGGCCGAGGTTGAGCCGACGATGCCGATCGGTCCGACATGCGCGGGGTGGTCGTGGGTGACCGCGCCCTTGCCTGCGATCGTCTCAGCCAGCGGTATCCCATGCTTCTCGGCGAAATCGCCGAGCGCCTTTTCGGCACCGGAGTAACGTACGCCGCCACCCGAAATGATCAGCGGCCGCTTGGCGCCTTTGAGGAGGCGTGTGGCGTCGGCGAGCTGGTTTCGATCGGGCCGAGGCCGAGGGATCGCATGTACGGTCGGCTCGAAGAAGGCTTCGGGATAATCCCAGGCGATCTCCTGCACATCCTGCGGCAGCGCGATGAAGGCGGGGCCGCAATCGGCCGGATCAAGCAGCACCGCGACCGCCTGCGGCAGCGACGAGATGATCTGCTCGGGGTGGACGATGCGGTCCCAGTACCGCGTGACCGCCTTGAAGGCATCATTGACGTTGATGGTCGGGTCGCCGAAATGCTCGACCTGCTGCATGACCGGATCGGGGCGGCGATTGACGAAGGTGTCGCCAGAAAGCAGCAGCACCGGCAGCCGGTTCGAATGAGCGACACCCGCTGCCGTCACCATGTTCAATGCCCCCGGACCGATCGAGGTGGCCGCCACCATGACCTGGCGCCGGCGCTTCGCCTTCGCAAAGCCGATCGCGGCGAGCGCCATCGACTGCTCGTTCTGGCCGCGCCAGGTCGGCAGCACGTCCTTCACCGCTTCCAGCGCTTCGGAAAGGCAGGTCACGTTGCCGTGCCCGAAGATGGCGAAGACCCCAGGAAACAGCGGAACTTTCTCGCCGTCAACGACCGTGAACTGGTTGCACAGGTAGCGCACGAGCGCCTGTGCCATGGTCAGACGGACAGTGGCCCTGGTCATCTTTGTCTCCTCCCTAACGACGGTCTTTCCAACTCTATACGGAATGCCTATTGACAAATCAATATGTTTGCAACGATCATTGCAAAAATTCAAACCGGGAGGATTTCTTGCTCAGGATTGCTGTGCTCGGCTGTGGTCGGATCGGCAGGATGCATGCGGCAAACATCGCCGCGCATCCTCGTGCGGAACTGGCCACCGTCTATGACATCGACGAATCGTCCGCGGAGGCTGTCGCGGCGCGGCACGGCGTTCGCGCTTCGGCGTCCGCCGACGAGGTATTTGCCTCTGCGGATGTAGATGCGGTCCTTGTCGCGACGGTGACTGACACGCATGCCGACTACATCGAAAAGGCGGTTGCCGCTGGCAAACCCGTGCTCTGCGAGAAGCCGATCGATCTCAGCCTGGAAAGGGTGAACCGTTGTGCCGAAGCAATTTTGTCCAGGGGCGTGCCGGTCCAGATCGGCTTCAACCGGCGTTTCGATCCCGGTCACCGCGCGGCATGGAACGCCGCACGATCCGGCGAGATCGGCGAAGTGCACCAGGTCATCATCACCTCGCGTGATCCCGGCATGCCGCCACGCTCCTACTACGAGGTCGCGGGCGGGCTTTTTCGCGACATGACGATCCACGATTTCGATCTTGCCCGCTTCATGCTGGGAGAGGAGCCTGACGAGGTGTTTGCGATCGGCGGCCGGCTGATCGACCCGACGATGATGAAGGAACTGAACGACTACGACAGCGTCATGGTCGTCATGCGCACCGCCAGCGGGAAGCAGTGCCATATCAACAATTCCCGAACCTCGACCTATGGGTACGACCAGCGCGTCGAGTTGCTGGGCAGCACCGGCATGGTGATCAGCGGCAACAGGAAGCCTCATGAGTTGCGCCGCTACTCGGTCGCGCAAACCGAAGCCGCCACGCCGTTTTTGAATTTTTTCATTGAGCGCTACCGCGAAGCGTTCGATGCCGAGATCGATGCCTTCGTCACTTGCATCGAAAAGGGCGAGCCGCCGGAAGTTGGCTTCGAGGACGGGCGCCGCGCCCTGGTCCTGGCCGAGGCAGCGATGAAGTCGGCGGTCGAGGGCCGCTTCGTGAAGGTCAGCGAGATCGGTTGAGCCATGTACACGAACTACGGACTGTTCATCGACGGCAAGTGGCGCAAGGCGTCTGATGGTGGAACAGCACCCGTCATGAGTCCGGCGACGGAAAAGCCGCTGGGCGAGGTTCCCATCGCCACGCGCGCCGACACGGCAGAAGCGCTTAACAGCGCCGCCCGTGGGTTTTCCGCCTGGAAATCCAAGGGTGGTTTTGAGCGCGCGTCCGCCCTGCATGCCATCGCGGACGAGATGATCCGCCGCAAGGACGAGGCCGCACGGATGATCTCCAGCGAGACCGGCAAGCCTATTGCCCAGTCCGAGCGCGAATGGGGGCTCGCGGTCGACCAGTTCCGCTGGTACGCCGAGGAGGCCCGCCGGATCTATGGGCGCGTCATTGAATCGCGCGTACCCGGCGGTCGGTTCGAAGTTCTGCACGAGCCTGTCGGGATCGCCGCCGCCTTCACCGCCTGGAACTTTCCGGCAGCACTGATTGCCCGCAAAGTGGCGCCGGCACTGGCGGCCGGTTGCTCGACGATCGTCCGGCCGTCAAGTCAGACGCCGGGGACGGCGATGCTGATGGTCGACTGCATCCGCGCCGGCAATCTTCCTGCCGGCACCGTCAGTCTGGTCGTTGGACCCACGAGCACGACCTATGCGCCGATCATGGCTTCGCCGGCGGTGCGCAAGGTGTCCCTCACCGGCTCGACGCGTGTCGGCCAGCAGATGATCCGCGATGCCGCCGACACCGTGAAGAAGGTGTCAATGGAGCTTGGCGGCAACGCGCCGCTAATCGTCTTCGACGACGCCGACCTAGACGCCGCGCTCAGCGTTTCCGTCCCGACCAAATACGCCAATGCCGGGCAGGTCTGCGTCACCCCGGACCGTTTCTTCGTCCACGAAAGCCTGCACGACGCTTTCGTGGAGGGCTTCGTTCAACGAGCCCAGGCGTTGAAACTGGGCGACGGGCTCGACCCCTCCGTGCAGATGGGGCCGCTGATCAATGCCGGCCGGCTGTCCGAGGTCGAAGACATCGTGTCGGACGCAGTGAAGGCAGGCGCTAAGTTGGTCGCGGGCGGGCATCGCGCCGCAGCGTTCAATGCCGGCCATTTTCACGAACCCACGGTCCTGACCGATGTTGCCGACGACATGCGGGTCTTTGCCGAGGAGAATTTCGGCCCGATCGCGGCGATCACCCGGTTTTCGTCGGACAATGAGGTTCTGGAGCGCGCGAACGCGTCACCGATGGGGCTTTCCGCCTACGCCTTCACGTCAAGCCCGAAACGCGCGCGCCGCACGGTGGCGGAGTTGAAGGCGGGCATGGTCGGCATAAACAGCTTCGCTCTCGCCGCATCGGAAGCCCCGTTCGGCGGCACGAATTATTCTGGAATGGGTCGCGAAGGCGGCAGCGAGGGGATCGGCGACTACCTCGACACCAAGCTTGCGCAGATCGTGTTCTGAGGAGGCCGCCTTGATCAAGAACGAGCTCAAGCAGATCTGGGCCGAAGGCCGACCCACGATCAACGGCTGGCTTTCGATCGGCAATCCATTCACCGCCGAGATCATGGCCGCACAGGGCTATGACAGCGTGAGCATCGACGTCCAGCACGGCGCACTCGACTATTCGATGCTGCTGCCGATGTTCCAGGCGATGCGCGCTTCGGGCGTCGTGCCGATGGCGCGCGTGCCGTGGCTGGAGCCTGGCATCATCATGAAGGTGCTGGACGCCGGCGCCTACGGCGTCATCTGCCCGATGGTCAACACGCCGCAACAGGCGGCCGAGTTCGTCAGCTACCTGCGCTATCCGCCCGCCGGCCAGCGCAGCTTCGGTCCGACGCGTGCCAACTTTTCGGCGGGCGCCAATTATGCGGCCGAGGCCAATGCCGAGATCCTGGCCTTCGCCATGGTCGAGACCGCCGAGGCGATGCGCAATCTCGAGGCGATTGCCGCGACGCCAGGGCTCGACGGCATTTATGTCGGTCCCGCGGACCTGACCTTCAGCTTGCACCAGGGGCGTCTCGCACCGGCCTTCGACCGCGAGGAACCGGAGATGATCGAGGCGCTGCAAACGATCGTTGCGGCCTGCAAGAAGCATGGCAAACGCGCCGCGCTCCATTGCGGCACGGCCGACTACGCCGCACGTGCCATCGAATGGGGCTTCGACATGACCACCGTCTCGGGTGACTCCCGCCTGCTTGCCTCCGCCGCGCAGGCAAGTGTCGCTAGCTTCCGCGAATTGACGCGTGCGAAAGCCGTCTCGGTCGAAGCCGGCAAGGAAGGCTATTGATGCCCCACGTCCTGGTCGCCGGAAAGCTTCATCCAAGCGGCATCGAACTTCTCGATGCGTCGCCCGGCGTCACCTACGACTATGTCGAAGATGTCTCTGAGCCAAGCTACGCACCTCTGATCGGCAAGGCCGATGGTCTCGTCATTCGCACCCAGCCCTTGTCGGCTCCGACCGTCGCACGCGCCGAGAGGCTGAAGATCGTCTCGCGCCATGGCGTCGGCTACGACGCGGTGGATTTGCCCTCTCTCAACCAGCGCGGCATCGCCCTGGCTGTCGTCGGCGACGTTAATTCGGTGTCGGTGGCCGAGCACGCCATGATGCTGTTGCTGGCGGCAACCAAGCGGCTCATCCGTGCGGATCGTTCGGTCCGCGGCAGCGAATGGGGTTGGCGCAACCGGCTGGAGGCAAGCGAACTCGCAGGCAAGCGGCTGCTGATCCTCGGGTACGGCCGGATCGGCCGCCACCTGGCGCGCATGGCCGCGGCATTCGGTATGGATGTGCGCGCATACGATCCATTCCTTGAGAGGCAAGGCTGGCCGGAGGGGCCGGTCGCGCCGGTGAGCGACTTGCAAGCGGGTCTCGCCTGGGCCGATGCGATCTCCGTCAACGTACCCAAGGCCGAGCGCCCGGTGATCGGTCCCGTGGAACTCTCGGCGATGAAGCCGACTGCCGTTCTCATCAACACGGCGCGGGGCGGCGTCGTCGACGAGGCGGCGCTGATTGCGGCGCTGCGCGAGGGGCGCATCGCAGCGGCCGGTATCGACGTCTTCGACGATGAACCGCCTGCGGCGGACCATCCGCTCTTCGGCTTCGACCAGGTGATTCTGACCCCGCACATCGCCGGGCTCACCGCCGAGTGCGGCGAGCGCATGGCAATCTCGTCGGTGCAGAACGTGCTCGATTTTTTCGCCGGTCGGATCGACCCGGCGCTGGTGGTAAACGGAGCCGAGTTGAATGGCCGGTGAAAAACCTCAACTCAGAATCGGTCTGATCGGCACCGGCTTCATGGGCAGGACCCATGTGTTCGGCTTCGCCGCCGCGCAGCGAGTCTTTGATCTTCCCTATGAGCTGGTTCTTCACACCGTCGCGGACAGGACCGAAGAGCTCGCGGCGCAGGCGGCGCAGACCTTGGGTTTCGCGCGGGCGAGCGGGGACTGGACGCGTCTGGTCGAGGACCCTGAGATCGACGTGATCGACATCACGGCGCCGAATGCCTTCCACAAGGAGATGGCGCTCGGGGCAATCGCCGCTGGCAAGCACGTCTATTGCGAGAAGCCGCTGGCGCCGCTTGCGGCGGATGCCCGGCAGATGGCCGACGCGGCGGAAGCGGCCGGCGTCAGGACGCAGGTCGGTTTCAACTATCTCTGCAACCCGCTGCTCGCGCTGGCGCGGGAGATGATCCGCGCGGGTGAGTTGGGCGAGATCCGCAGCTATCGCGGCATCCACGCCGAGGACTACATGGCGGACGCGGACAGCCCGTTCACGTTCCGGCATGATCCCGCTGGCGGGGGCGCGTTGGCTGATCTGGGCAGCCATGCGCTGGCCACGGCCGAGTTTCTGCTCGGCCCAGTGGAACAGGTCGTCGGCGATACCGTCACCGTCATCGCCAGCCGTCCAGACGGCGGGGGTGGGCACCGAGCTGTAGAGGTCGACGACATCGGCCGCGCATTTCTGCGTTTTGCCAACGGGGCGTCAGGCAGCATCGAAGCGAGTTGGGTCGCAACCGGCCGCAAGATGCAGCACGATTTCGAGGTTTACGGCACCAAGGGGGCGCTCTTCTTCAGCCAGGAGCGCTTCAACGAGCTGCATTTCTACAGCACCGCCGATCCCGCCGGCCGGCGCGGCTTTCGGCGGATCGAGGCCGGCCCGGATCACGACCCCTATGGACTCTTCTGCGTCGCACCGGGCCACCAGCTCGGCTTCAACGATCTGAAGGCTATCGAGGTGGCGCGGTTCGTCTATGCGATCGCCGGGAAGCGAGACGAGCCTTTCGGCTTCCGGGCCGGCCAACGCATCCAGGAACTGGTGGAGGCAATTCAGGCTTCGGCTCGGGAGAGCAAGTGGCTGAGGACAGGCTGATGCGAGGCAGAAACTTGATCTCGCATCCCGACGCGTTCGAAATAACAGTTGCATGTTTGATTGTATTGCAATAAATATTGCAACAAGAGAGAGGCACGTCGGCCGAGTGCTCAAGCCGATGTCGCATAGGGAGGAGAGCGTGTCTGTACTAGACGTGCGAAGCGTCTCGAAAAGCTTCGGTGCTATCCGCGCCTTGTCGGATGTCAGCTTCACGGTTGCTGCCGGCGAGGTGGTTGGCCTGATGGGCGACAACGGCGCCGGCAAGTCGACCATGGTGAAGCTGATTGCGGGGAACTTCCCGCCCTCCGACGGCGAGATCGCGGTCGATGGCGAGGTCTGCCATTTCCACAAGCCGATCGAGGCACGGGGCGCAGGGATCGAGGTCGTCTATCAGGACCTGGCCTTGGCCGACAATCTGACTGCCGCCCAAAATGTCTTTCTCGGCCGCGAGATGAAGAAGGGGTTTTGGCCGTTGCGCGTGCTCGACAAGCAGGCGATGATCAACCGCTCGGCAAAACTGTTCGCAGAGTTGAAGTCGGAGACGCGGCCGCGGGATCTGGTCAAAAAAATGTCAGGCGGCCAGCGGCAGGCGGTCGCCATTGCCCGCACCCGGCTCTCCAACGCCAAGCTGGTGCTGATGGATGAGCCGACCGCGGCGATTTCGGTCCGCCAGGTAGCCGAGGTGCTGGAGCTGATCCGGCGGCTCAAATCGCAGAGTGTGTCGGTGATGCTGATCAGCCACCGCATGCCGGATGTGTTCGCCGTCTGCGACCGCATCATCGTGATGAGACGCGGCTCGAAAGTGGCCGACAAGGCGACGGAGAATACATCGCCGGAGGAGATCACCGGCCTGATTACAGGAGCGATCCGTGACGCATAGCCAGACTGACACGCTGAAGGAAGGCCATGCGTCGATCGGCGATGTGGTCGGCATGAGAGAGCAGACCGTTTTCCAGAAGATGATCGCCAGCCAGGCTTTCTGGGTCGCGATCGCGCTCTTCGTGTTGGTGGTCTTCATGACGTGGCTGGAGCCCAGCTTCGGCACGGTCGCCAACGTCACCAACATCACCCGCAATTTTGCACCTATCGCCATTATGGGGCTGGGCATGACGGTGGTGCTGATCACCGGCGGCATCGATCTCTCGGTCGGCTCGGTGATGGGGCTGGTCGCCATCGTCGCCGGGCTGCTGCTCACCTGGCACCAGCCTTGGTACGTGGCGTTTGGCGCGGGTCTGCTCGCGGGCATGGCCTGTGGAGCCTTCAACGGTTTCTTCGTCGCCTATATCGGCATGCCGTCCTTTGTGGTGACGCTAGGCATGCTGTCGATCGCGCGCTCGGCGGCGGTCGTGCTGTCCGGCAACCAGATGCTCTACCAGTTCGGACCCGATGCGCCGATCGTCAAGGCAATCGGCCAGGCCAAATGGCCGCGGCACACGCCGGACGGCTGGGTGCCGCATTGGATCCCGGAGCTGTCCTCGCATTTCTGGGTGATGGTGATCCTCGCGCTCATCGTCGGCTTCGTCTTCATCTTCACCGCGTGGGCCCGTCACCTTTTTGCGATCGGCGGCAATGAACACGCCGCGCGCCTGACCGGCGTGCCGGTCGATCGGGTCAAGTTCCAGGCGTACGTCTTTTCGGCCTTCTGTGCTGCCGTCGCCTCACTTCTGCTGCTCGGCTACAGCGGCTCGGCGATCAACGCCATGGGAACCGGATACGAGCTTCGCGTCATCGCCGGCACCGTCATCGGCGGCGCCAACCTCATGGGCGGCTACGGCACCGCGTTCGGCGCGGTGATCGGCTCGGCCTTCCTAGAAGTCATCCGCAACGCACTGCTGATGGCCGGAATCGATTCCAATTGGCAGGGCGCCTTTGTCGGGGCCTTCATCATTCTTGCCGTGCTTCTCGGCATGCAGACCTCGGGCAAGTCGCTGCGGGCGACACTGGAGGGTATGTTTACCTGGAAGCGCAAATAGAATCCGGCGGCCGCAAGCCGTCGGGATAGTGGACGTCAAAACAAAGTGGAGGAACAGGTGAAAAAAAATATTCTGACGGCGGCGGTGGCGTTTTCCGCGCTGATGGCGGGGCAGGCCTACGCCCAGGAGAAATACACTTTCGCGCTAGTGCCGAAGAACATGAATAATCCCTTCTTCGACCAGGCCCGCGACGGCTGCAAGAAGGCGGAATCGGAAGCCAACGGCGCCTTCGAATGCATGTATATCGGCCCCGGCGAGCATGGCGGCGGCGAGGACCAGGTGCAGATCGTGCAGGATCTGGTCGTCAAGAAGGTCGACGGCATCGCCGTCGCCCCGTCCAACGCGGCGGCAATGGCCGTCGCGCTTCAGGCCGCCAAGGATGCGGGCATTCCCGTGCTTACCTGGGACTCGGACGTGCTACCGGAGAACAAGGACCTGCGCGTCGCCTATATCGGCACGCACAATTACGAGATCGGCGTCAACCTCGCCAAGATCGTGCAGACCATTAAGCCGAAGGGCGGCACCATCTGCATCCAGTCGGGCGGAGCTGCGGCGGCCAACCACAACGAGCGCATGAAGGGCATACGCGATACGCTGGCCGGCAAGGAGTCGGCCGCCTCGCCGGGTGATGCCCTGACCGGCCAGAACGGCTGGACGGAAGCACCGGGCTGCCCGCTCTATACCAACGACGACTTCGCCCTGTCGGTTCAGCAGTTCCAGGACTTCATGGCGAAGACGCCAAACCTCGACGCCTTTGTCCCGACAGGCGGCTTTCCGCAATTCATACCGGATGCCAATCGCGCTGCGGTCGAGCCGTACAAGGATAAGATCGCCAAGAAGGAGCTGGCGCTGGTCGTCGCCGACACGCTGCCGGTGCAGATGGACCAGATGAAGGAAGGTCTGTCGCTCGGCCAGGTCGGACAGCGGCCGTTCGAGATGGGCTACAAGACAATGCTGGCGCTGAAGGACATGAAGGACGGCAAGCCGGCGCCGGCCGACCCGACCTACACCGGCCTCGACGTCTGCACGCCCGGAACCGCTGACACCTGCATCGCAAAGTAGGCGAGGCGCGCAACTCTGCGGCGGGCGAGAGGAGACTCTCGCCCGCCTTTGCCCCTGTGAGCGACAACAAATCCGTCTTGTGACTGGCTCAAAATCGACCGCTGCCGTCAGGGCCTCAGAGAAGATTCCGTTGGTCACGGCATGGCAATTTGAAGACGAGTTCCGCGAGTGATCCCATTCGGGAGGACCAATTGAGAAAGATACGATACGCCGTTGTGGGCGCGGGCTGGATTGCACAGGAAGCCTTCATGCCCGGTGTGTCCCAGACCGGAAACTCGACAATGACGGCGATCGTCAGCGGATCGGCCAAAAACGCCGCGAAGCTCGCCGAATTCTACGGCGTGGAACATGTCTTCAGCTACGAGCAGTACGATCAGATGCTCGCATCGGACGTCGCCGATGCGGTCTACGTGGCATTACCGAACTCCTTGCATGCCGACTATGCGATCCGAGCCCTGAGAGCCGGCAAGCACGCGCTCGTTGAGAAGCCGCTGGCCACGACCGAGGCAGAATGCGAGGCGATGATCGCCGCCGCCAATGAGAGCGGCGCCTACCTGATGACCGCGTATCGGCTGCACAACGAGCCCGGCACAGTTGAACTGCTGGAGCGCATCCGCAGCGGCGAGATCGGCGATCCCCGCATTTTTGCCGCGGTCTTCTCCTTCGTGGCATCGCGTGACAATCACCGACTCAAGGCCGCCTATTGGGGCGGTCCCTTGCAGGACATCGGCGTCTACTGCCTGAATGCCGCGCGTCATATCTTTGCGGCCGAGCCGATCGAGGCAGTCGCTGTAAAGAGCTTCGGCAACGGCAGCGCCGTCGTCGGGGAGGTCGAGGAGAGCATTGCCGTGACGCTGCGCTTCCCCGAGGGCCGGCTTGCGCAGTTCATTGCCAGCTTCGGCTCGGATAGTTCGGATTTTTACCACGTGGGCGGAACGAAGGGGAGCGTAACGGCCGACCCGGGCTTCCGTTTCGAGACTGCCGTGCGCATGAAGTTTCGGCAGGGCGACATCGGCACCGAAAAGACCTTCCCGCAGACCGACCATTTCGCCGGACAGACCGCGTACTTCTCCGACTGCATCCTGAATGCCCAACCGCCTGAACCGGATGGGGGAGAGGGGCTTGCTGACGTGCGTGCCCTGCTTGCCATCGAGCGCGCCGCCAGCACAGGCCAGCCTCAGAAGATAGACACGCCGGCCAGGCAGATCCATCCTACTGCGGATATGATCCGCGTCTTGCCGACAACGGACCTACGGCTGCTTCTCTGACGCGCTTTCGTCTCGCAGAACCGGCCAAGACTCACTGCGAGAAGCGTTGCCCCCGGTCTGGCGACCACATAGCCAAGCGAAATCGGCGCAAAACGAACGGCTGATCATCGTGCCTGATAGCGAGCACTATGTTCCGATGGAGCAACCTGAAAGTACGCATTCGGTGGAGGCCGCCTTACTCGAGGCGGCGCCGAGTCTCGCCTTCACCGTGCAAGGCATCGAAGCCGCCCACGAAATCATCGAAAATCGTCTCGATCGTGCTACTCAAATGGGCGTAAGACCGCATGGGCCGCGGTCCTCACCCGACAACTACCTTTCGCGTGGTATCCGGATGATTTGTCCGCTAAGGGCCTGAAACATGACTCGCAAGATGCTAGACACCATACTGCCGTGGCAGGTTGTCACCAGCTCGGTCACTTATGAGGATCGGTGGCTACGCATCCGCAGTGATCGCTGCCTCACTCCCCGCGGCGTTCACGTGAACCCGTAACATGTGATCGAATATCCCGACTGGGTTAACGTGGTCGCGTTGGCTCGCGAAACTCTTCAACTGGTCCTCGTGAGAGAGTATCGGCACGGGAGACGGGAGGTTGTCACCGGACTGGTGAGCGGCACCGTCGAGCCTAGCGATGCCGCGGGAGCGACCGACCCAGCTGAATCAGCCGCCCGCCGCGAGTTGTGCGAGGAGACAGGGTACAGTGCCGGTGAGCTCAAGAGACTCCTCGTCTCATATCCAAACCCGGCGAACCAGAACAACCTCGTCATCTCATACCTCGCGCTGGACGTCGTGCTAGGCGGAGACCGATTGCTCGACGCCTCCGAAGACATAGAGGTCGTGCTCGCTGGGTTACCGGGGGTAATGCTGCGCCTTCGGAGCGGCGAGCTGCGCATGCAGGCGATGCACGTTGCTGCCCTTTGGTCTGCGTGCGCGCACATAATCGGAAGCGACAACCTGACCGCCGGGCGGGATAGTGATCAGAACTATGTCTGCGCTATAGCCCTCCAAAATTGCATCTGATGAAATGCCGAACTCGTGGACGCGATACAGGATTATGGAATGCGCTCTCGCCGGGAATTTCTAATCGTGGGTGCCGGAGCGCTGCTATCGATCAACCTGCCGGCCGATGCGCAGGAGCGAACTGGCCACGCGCTGGGCGCGACGGCGGTCACGCAGGTGTTCGGCGACGGCGTCAGACTGACGGCGGTCGCCGTCGAATATCACGAACCGATCGCCGCCGGCGGCCTCTCCCCCTCGGCCTTCACGGTCGAAGGCCGGACCGTCACCGATGTTTTCGCCAGCACCTCGGCCGATCCGGCCGATCGCGTGGATGCAGGCCGTTTCGTCATCGTCGCCTTGGCACCAGAGGACGAAGGCGCCCTTCTTGCGGAACGGGTGCAGGCGCAGGGTGGCGGCGGTGAAGGCGGACCTCCCGCCGGCGGCGGCCCCGGTCAGGCGGGCGACATTCCGACCTACGATACGGTCTACAGGGATGCCGAAGCGCGTGTGGGTCAGACCGGCACCGTCACGACGCTCGACGGCGATGCGGTGGCCGCAAACGACGAGATGCTGGCGACGAGCGACACGCTGAACCTCGTTGTCGACGATTTCCGGCAACTGGAATTCAACGATCCCGAGACAGGCGATCTGCTGCGCTACAACCTGTTCGTCCCGAAGGATTACGACGCGAGCCGATCCTATCCGCTGGTGCTGTTCATGCACGATGCGGGCACGACCAGCGACGTGACGCGCACCACCCTGTACCAGGGGCTGGGTGCGGTGATCTGGGCGAACCCGCAGGATCAGGCGGAACGCCCGTGCTTCGTGCTCGCTCCGCAATATGCCGAGATCATCGCCGACGACGATTCCCGAACCTCCAGCATGATGGAGACCACCATCCATCTCGTCGAGGCGCTGGCGCAGGAATACGCCATCGACCGCGACCGGCTCTACGTGACAGGACAATCGGGCGGCTGCATGATGTCGATCGCCATGGACATCGCCTATCCCGGCCTCTTCGCCGCTTCCTTCCTCGTCGCCGGGCAATGGGACCCGGCGTTGGTCGCGCCGCTGGCGCGGCAGAAGCTCTTCATCGTGGTCTCGCAGGACGACGCCAAGGCGTGGCCGGGGCAGAGCGCCATCACCGAGGTCCTGGAGCAGGAAGGCGCCAGTGTTAGCCGTGCCGTCTGGGACGCGCAGTGGAGCGCGGAAGAGTTCCACGCGGCGTTCGACGAGATCGACGCGAAGGGCAGCCCGATCAACTATGTCGCCTTTCGTGAAGGCACCGTCATACCCGAGGGAGAGTCAACTGCCGGGGCAAGCGGGCACCGCAACACTTGGCGCGTCGCCTACACGATCCAGCCTGTCCGCGAATGGATCTTTCGCCAGCACAGGTGAATCATGGCGCGCAACCGGCGGCGTTCGGCGGGGCTATCGCGGCGGCCGATATCTCTCTGATCGAGCGCTGCGGCACACTCGGGCGCTCATATTGCCGAGTTGGAACGGCGGGCGACCGAGCCGAAATTGCCGTCTCAAGTGCCTCCGCGATGCCGTCGAGGCAGGCGTAGCCGAGTGGAATTCGAACGTCTATGTGAGGCAACTTCGCTGCCTGCTAATCAAGCCAAGTAGCCGTTCGATCACAGCATCGAATGACTGCTCCGTCCGCGAAGAACGCATTGGTGTCACCAATTTCACGCGTATGGCGTTGGCGGAACCATACGAGACAATACGGGAAGACTTGCGATTCAGGCCCACGAAAAAAGCAATGAAATCAATAGTTTGAATACGCCCTCCGGGCCTACCAAAATCTTTTAATATCAATGACTTATGTCAAACTTCGCGCTGAAGTGGGCCAATCGAGCTTCGCTTTCCCCGCAGCATTCAGTTTGATTTTCTCGCACGAGCACGATCCAGGGTCATGTCGGGACGCCCATTCATTCTCCGACGCCATCCCAGACGGGGCTAACCAACTTCTAACTCACAGCGATGCGCAGGCCGGTGTCGTCGAAAAGATGCAGATGGCTGGTATCGAATTTTAGATCCACCGTGTCGCCTGAAGCCACCTGGCATTGGCCGGCGACGACCGCCAGCATGGTCTGGCCGCCGCTTGTCTTGGTGTGGATGATTGTCTCGGAGCCGAGGGCTTCCACCAGCGCTACGCGGGCCGCAATGTCTCCCTTGCCGGCATCAGCGAGGCTGATGTGGTGTGGCCGCAGCCCGAGCGTCACGTCGCCATTGGCCGCGCTGACGTTCCCGTCGATCTCGAATCCAGCTGAACCGTCCAGCGTGAGGCTTGACCGGCCAGTGGCCCCGGGTGCCGCCTTTACCGGCAAAAGGTTCATACGCGGTGCACCGATGAAACCGGCGACGAACAGATTGGCCGGATGGTTGTAGAGGTCGAGCGGTGTGCCAATCTGCTCGATGCGGCCGGCGCGCAGCACGACGATGCGGTCGGCAAGCGTCATCGCCTCGATCTGGTCGTGCGTGACATAGACCATCGTCGCCGACAGCCGCTCGTGCAGCGCGGCCAGTTCGGCGCGTGTCGAGATGCGCAGCTCGGCGTCGAGATTGGACAGCGGCTCGTCAAGCAGGAAAGCGGTTGGATTGCGCACGATGGCGCGGCCGATCGCGACGCGCTGGCGCTGGCCGCCGGAGAGCTGGCCGGGGCGCCGGTCGAGATACGGCGCGATTTCCAGCATCCGCGCGGCTTCGGCGATGCGCGCATCGATTTCGGCGCGCGTCATACGGGCGTTCTCCAGCCCGAAGGCCAGGTTCTGGCGCACGCTCATGTGCGGGTACAGCGCGTAGGATTGGAACACCATCGCCAATCCCCTGTCGGCCGCCGGAACGGTGGTCACGTCCTTGCCGTCGATCGCGATGACGCCGCCTGTCGGCCGGTCAAGCCCGGCGATGAGCCGCAGCAGCGTGGACTTGCCGCAGCCGGAGGGGCCGACGAAGACGATCAGCTCGCCGTCAAGGATGTCGAGATTTATGTCGTGCAGCACGCCGACCTTGCCGAAAGCCCTCGATACGCCGGTGAGTGTGATCTGGCTCATGGTAGCCTCTATTTCAGACCGGAGCCGGCAATGCCGGTGGTGATGAAGCGCTGAAGGAAAATGAACACCAGCACGACCGGGATCATGGTGACCACGGTCATGGCCAGGATGTAATGCCACTGCACATTGAGTTGGCCGGCATAGGTGTTGAGACCAACCTGCAGTGTATAGACCTCCTTGCGCGACAGGACGATCAGTGGCCAGAGGAAGTCGTTCCAGCGCCAGACGACGGAAAAGATCGCCAGCACCGCCAGCGCCGGGGCGGTCAGCGGCAGGATGATGCGCCAGTAGATCTGCCATTCCGACGCCTTGTCCATGCGCGCTGCATCGATCAGCTCGTCGGGGATCGTCAGCATGTACTGGCGCAGCATGAAGACGCCGGTGGGCGTCGCCACTGTGGGCAGGATCACGCCCCATAGCGAATTGAACAGTCCCATTGCCGAGATCACCGAATAGAGCGGCACCAGGATGACGGAAAGCGGCACCATCAGCGTCGCGACGATAAGCATCATCACAGCGGAGCGCCCCCGAAAATTGTACTTCGACAGAGCGAATGCAGCCATCGAATTGGTCAGGAGCGTAATCAGGGTGGCGACCACGGTGACGAAGACCGAGTTGCGCAGATAGAGGAAGAAATCAAAGGCGAGGAAAGGCTGGACATAATTGTCGAGCGCGAAGGCGATGCTGCGCTTGGGCGTACGGTTGCGGATGTTGACGCGTATGATCTCGCCCGGGCTGGCGGGATCGACCATCTGCGCGACGGTGCCGAGGCGGCGCACTTCGGCGAGCACGCGCACGCTGCCGTCGTCATTGCGCACTTCGAAGAGCTGCAGCGGCTCCTCATACCCTTCCACGACTGCTTCGGCGGTGACATAGGGCAAAACAGTCGGCGGGAACTCGGCCAGCGCCGCAGGCGTCTTGAACGACGAGTTGACCAGCCACAGCGCCGGACCGAACATGACAAACAGCCCGCCGATCAGCCAGAACCAGGTGAAAACGTCGGTCCAGTGCCAGCCGGCGCCGCCGCGCCGGCGGAACAGAAATTCCGCAACCCTGCTCATCGCATTTTGCCCCGCTGCTCGTTGCGTCTTGCGATGCCCAGCTGGATCAAGGTCAGCACGACCAGCACCGCTCCCATGAGGATCGAGGCTGCGGAGGCGAGCCCCGGATTGCGCAGCATCGAGGCGAAGCCGACCTCGTAGATGTACTGCGTGAGGAACAGCGTGCTGGTGCCGGGACCGCCTCCGGTCAGCACATAGATCTCATCGAATATCTGCACGGCGCGGATGAGTGTCAGCACCAGCACGACCAGGAGGTTGGGCGCCAGCAAGGGCAGCGTTATGCGCCAGAAGACACGCATGGGCCGCGTGCCGTCCATCTCGGCGGCCTCATAGAGGTCTTTCGGAATGGCCTGAAGGCCGGCGAGAAGGATCAGCGCATAGAAGCCGACATGGGCCCAGACCGACACCATGATCGCGGCGGTGAAGGCCCAGTTGCGCTCCACCAGCCAGTTGACCGGGGTTCCGCCCGCCTCGAACACCATCAGGTTGAGCAGTCCCTGCCGCTGCAGGATCCAGCGCCAGATGAGACCGACCACGACCGGCGACAAAAGCACAGGGAAGAAGAACACGGCGCGCCAGAAACTCCGCGCGCGCAACTCACGGTTGAGTACGAGTGCGGTGACAAGCGCCACGGCGACCATCATCGCCACTTGCAGCACGACGAAGGCCAGGGTGTTCCAAACCGCGATCCAGAACAGGTCCTCGGTGCAGCTCTTCGGGTCGAGATAGCTGCCGCAACTGAACAGCCGCCCATACTGATCGGCGCCGACGAAGGTGCGCTCGCCGAGGAACAGCGCCCCGCCACCGGTCATCGAATAGAGGATGTTGATGACCAGCGGAAACAGCACGAAAATGCCGAACACCAGCATGTTCGGCGCCAGGAAGAACACGGCCATGCCATTGCTGCCCGTGCGCCGTTGCAACATGCGCAGTGGCGCATCGAAAACATTCGCAAGCCAGCCGACCGGCGCCAGGATGATGGCGCCGGCGCGGGTTGCTATGCCGTTTCGGACGTCTGCCATGACACTGCCGCGACGCTACTTCGATGCCTCGGCCACCTGTGCCTTGATGTCCTCGTCGATACGGACGAAAGCCTCGTCGAGCTTCAGCTCGCCGGCCATGACCTGACTGATGCGGGTCACCAGCGCGCCATAGACCGGAGTTCCCCATTTCCATGCCGGCAGGGCGGCGGCATTCGGCGCGATCTTGCCCGATGCCTTCAGGAAGGCTTCGAGCGACGCCTTGACGTTCTCGTCATCGGTCTTGTAATCGATCTTGCCGGCGTGAACGCCCTTGTGTGCGGGCAGGAACAGGGTGCGCTCGGTGAATTCGCGCATGATGTCCTCGCGGCCCAGGAAGTCCATCACCTTGCCGACTTCAGCGGCGTTCTTCGTGTATTTGACGGCGACCAGTGCGGCGCCGCCCGGCATGCCGGTGCAGGCGGCAGGCCCGCACGGCGAGCCCGTCGCCACCCAGTCGAAGTTCTTGCCGATCTTGCTGGCCAGGTTGGCAACCTGCCAACTGCCCGAATAATAGTAGGCAATCTGTCCATTGATGAAGTCGTCGGCCCCGGCGCGATAGGTGGTGCCCGACGCCGACACCCAGATTTCCTTGTTCATGCGGCCGTCGGCAACCCAATTGACCAGCTTTTCGGCGAAGGCTTTCGTGCCGGCGTCGATCGGCGCCGGCAGTCGATCAGCGCCGATGTAGTTGGCGCCATAAGAGATGTTCGCCGCCGAGATACGATGGCCGCTGCGGTCGATGGCAAAGGCAGCATTGAGCTGCTGGCTCTGCTGCACCTTGCCGGCGGCATCGACCCATTCGTCCCAGGTTGCGGTGTCGGCCGGGATCGGCACGCCGGCCTGTTCGAAAAGCGTCTTGTTGACGAAGCCGCCGGTCAGCGTGATCTGGGTCATGAAGCCCGGAATGATTTTGGAACCGTCAGGGCGCATCCAGTCGAACTGGTCGCCGAAATTCGTCTGCCAGTATGCTGGATCGGCAACCACAGGCGTCAGGTCGAGCCAATGATCGGCGAGTTCCTTGATATTGGTGACGCGGGCGATATCGGGACCCCGTCCTGCCTCGAGTTCGACCGGAAGCTGCTCCTGGACAACCTTGTAGGCGACATTGTCGAGAATGACGTTGATGCCCGGATTGTCTTTCATGAAGCGGTTGAGCAGGTCCTGTATGACCTCGCCCTCGACGCCGTCCGAGTACCACATCACGCGAACGTCGCCTGCGAACGCGGTCGACGACAGAAGGCCCGCCGAAAGGCCCAGGATTATCGAGTTCATTCTCATGGTTCACTCCTCCGCTTTTGCGGTCTTCACCGCTTGATTGTCGCTGTCCGAACTGCTTGTCCTGCTCCTTTTGATCCTCACCTGGTTGCGATGGCGTCGGCTGCGAACAACGTGGCTTCACCCGTGACCTGCCAGTCGGCCGGATCGACGACACGGTCCTCAGCCTCCATGCGGCCATCCGGATGGAACAGCACGTCGCCGTATTCCGGGTCATTGACATGCAGAAGGCCATTTTTTCCGTGGCCGAGCGCGAGCTGAGAAAACCGCGCCTCGAATTCCTCCAGCGACCCATATTGCCGGCGCCGGCCCAAGCGGATGATCCATACGGCTTGATGGCCCGGCACGCGCAACTCGTTTCCAGCGGTCGGCCCGCGGCCGACGAGCTCGAAGGCGCCGTCGGCCTTCAGCATCGCGAGCCCATCGCCGCCGCGCGCCGAAGCGATATGTTCCTTGACCCACGCTTCGTCGAACGCGCTCTGTGGGAACCAGGCATGGGTAAAGTCGGGTTGCTCGGCAGCGCAACTGAACAGCACAACCGCCAGGTCGCGGTATTGATGCACGCGCGGCAGAGATCCGCAGCCGCCCCAGTAGGACGGCCGGCCATAGCCCGAATGAATCGTCTCGCCCGGATGGTTGATCCATATCTGCGCGTCGGGATTGCCGCCGAGGCGCAGGTGCAGCACCGTTTCCTGATAACCCCATTCGTTCCAGCGATAGGCTGCTGCGCTTCCCATGGCGAAATCGCGGGTCTTGTAGTGGTAGAGCTTGGCGATCCGGTTCTGGCCCTGCGCGAAGCACCATTCCTGCGCGTCGTCGCCGGCCATGCAGGCGATGCCGGTCAGTTCTTGCGGGACGTGGAGCCCATGGTCGCGCAGGCAGAGCGCAAGCTGCGGCAGGGCGTGGAAGCGCATGCCATAGAAACCTTTGCCCCACAGCATGCGTGCAATGCCGGAAAGTTCCAGCGAACGGGCGGCGCGCAGCGTGTGTTCGTAGGAGCGGCCCTGCGCGCCGGTAAGCATGCCCTGCTGAGCCGAGCGGGCGACGATCTCGAGCAGGCGGTTGATCGCAGCCCCGGCGCGCCGGCGGACGTCGGCGTCTGGCCCAAGCGCGTACAGGATCGTCAACCCCTTGAGATCGATCGGGAAATAAGGGGCGGAGTTGAATTCCGCCATCTCCCATGCCTCGAAATGATCGAGCCAGGCGCGCACGCGCGCAAGGCCCACGGTCGACTGCTCCGCGCCGGTGCGCCCGGAGCGGACAAAGCGGGCATCGGGCAAGAGATGGCCGCCGAGATAAGCCGCGGTGTGAAACAGAAGCGCATGGTTTTCGGAAAAGTACCACTGCACGTCGTTGCCCGGCTCATCCATCCAATAGCGATAATTGAGGATCGCCTCGTCAATGCGGTGACGGAGATCGACCGCGATCCTGTCGCCATAGGCACGACGGCACCAGAGCAGTGGAACCAGGATGAAATCGGCGCAGTCGTGGCAATCCTCGATCGCCGGCAGTGCAGCAGCTATGATGGCGTCGGTTTCGGCGCCGCCACGGCCGGTCGCCAGCCGCGCCAGCGCCCGCACGGTATCGGCCTCCGCGAAATTGGCGACCTGTTCCAGGGCTTCGCCGATCCTGTCGGCAAGGACGGCAGAGGCGCGGCCCTGACGCGCCGCATGACAGATCTCGACGCCGAAGACCCGCCGGGCAACAAAGCCTGACGATGAGAGCGATACGGCAAAATGCCGGAAGTCGGCGGGAAGGTCTTCCGTGGCGGCAATCGTGATGCGTCTTGCGCCCGCTTCGATGCGGCGGCGGAAGACCACGGGCGCCTCGATCGACATGAAGTCGCCCTCGATCACAACAGCTACATCCACCGCAACCGGCAGCGCGACATCCGTCACCAGCGCCACTTCGCCGCCGGAATAAAATGGATGCTCGAAATGCATTGCGTCGAGAGCGGCTTCCATGGCCGCCGCGACGTCGCCTTTGACGGTCGTGGGCAAGACCTGTTCGGCAGCTGGGCCCCGGAGATAGTCGAGTTGGAAGAAGTAGCGTGCGTCACGCTCGGCGAGATCGTCGAACCAGATGCTGATCTCGTTGGCGCCGGCGACGAGATCGACCTCGAAATCCTGGGAAGCCTCGAGATTGCGCCCGTAGGGCGCCATCCAGCCGGCCTCTATTCCGTTGACGAACAAAACGGCGCCGCCGCAGGTGCGCAGCCGCAGCCGCGCCCGGCCGTCCGAGCCTGCGTCGAGCACGGTACTTGCCCAGGTGGCGACCACGGTCGGGCGGAACCAGAAGCCCGACAGGTCGACGCGCGGCGAGCCGAACGGAAGCCAAACACGGTCCGGCTCGAACACGCCCTGCGGCTTGGGCCGTTTCCCGCGGCGTTCGGCGGCAAACTCGGTTCGGCAGGGATATTCGTGCGGGATGAAATTCTTGTGCTTGGTCAGGAAGAAGAAGGGATCCATCTCCCCTTGCATCGGCTGATCCGCAACATCGTAGCGCTGCTCGGACGTCGTGCCGACGAGCCAGTAAACGACGGGGGCGCCGAGCGCGAGCGGCCGGCGCAGCGCAAGATCATGCGTAATCGGTTCCACGGTGTTCATCGCAGCGTCTCAACGGGCACGGGCGACACGTCGTTATAGGCCTGGTTCTCGCCCGTCATGCCCCAGACGAAGGCATAGGGGCCGGTTCCGCTGCCCATATGGATCGACCAGGCCGGCGAGATGACACAGTCGCCATTGGCCACGATCAGATGGCGGGTATTGTCCGGCCGTCCCATCAGATGGATTACCCGATCTTCCGCCGCGAGATCGAAATAGAGATAGGCTTCCATGCGCCGCTCATGCAGGTGAGGGGGCAAGGTGTTCCAGACGCTGCCCGCAGCGAGATCCGTGATGCCCATCAGCAGCAGACAGGAAGGCGCGACTTCCGGATGAATGTACATGCGCAATGTGCGCTTGTTGGCACGTCGCTCCTCGCCGAGTTCGAGCGGCTTCGCCTCGGATTTCGTGATCAGCCGATGCTTGATGTCTGCGCCGGCCGGAACCGAGTTCATATAGAACCAGGCCGGGTGCGCGGCGCTGTCGCTTTCGAGCGTCACTTGCTTAGCGCCGCGCCCGACATAGAGCACATCGCGGTTGGCGAGCGCGAAGCGCTGCTGGTCGACGCTCACCGTTCCTGCGCCGCCGAGATTGGCGATGCCCATCTCGCGCGCGGTGAACAGATGAGGCGTGCCGACGTCGGCGCCATCGCCGAAACTCAGCGGCTCTCCGGTTGGGCACGCGCCGCCGACGATCATGCGGTCGACATGGGTGTAAGCGAAGGCGATACGGCCGGGCTCGAACAGCCGCTCCACCAGAAACTCGGCGCGCAGCCGCTCCGTCCCGTAGCCATCGATGTCGCCCGGACCGGCGCCGAAGAGAACGCGCATCGTCATGCCGCTGCCTCGTCAGCTTCGGCATGGATCATCCCCTCGGTGAGGCAGAGGATCGCCAGGGCCTGGCCGTAGCCGGTAGGCTGGATCGGGATGTCGCGGTAGAATTGGAGATCATGGCCCATGCGGGTGCCATAGGAAACGTTTCCGAGCACGCCGTTCTCGTCGATTCTGGCCAGCACCGCGTCGAGTGCGCGCCGGCCCGCCGGACCGCACGCCTTGGGCCCGAAGCCCAGGCGCGCAGCTTTCATGAGACCATAGCCGATGCCGGCGGTGGCCGACATCTCCTCATAGGAGGTCGGGTCATCAAGCAAGGTGTGCCATGCTCCCGATGGCGCCTGCAGGCGCAGCAGCGCTTCGATCTGCGCTTCCAGCACGCCGAGCAGATAGGCTTCGACTGGCTTGCCGACACCGCCATTTTCGATCAGGTCGAGGATGCCGACTGTGATCCAGGCGTTGCCGCGGGCCCAGAGAGCGCCGGCAAAATTATGTCGGCCGGCAAATGTCCAGCCATGGAACCACAAGCCGGTTTTCGGGTCGGCGAGATAGCGCGCATGGACGAGGAACTGGCGAACAGCCTCGTCGATGCAAGCTTGCCGGCCGGCCGCGCGGCCGTGGAAAGCGAGGAACAGGCCGGCCATGAACAACGTGTCGTCCCACAATTCGTCGTCGTTGATCTTGTCTGAGACATTGTGCTGGAACCCGCCCTCGGGCGTGCGAGGCATGTCGCGAAGCAGCCTTTCGGCCCATTGGCAGAGAGGCGTTTCCCAGCGCTGGTCGCGTGTCTCGCCCCAGAGCAATGCCAGCGCCATCATCGGAGCGGTGGTGTTGATGTTCATCGGCGGCAGGCCCGCCTTTAAATGGCGCTCGTACCAGCCTTCGATTGTCTTCAGGAGTTTCGGGTCGCGATTGTGCCGCCAGAGGCAAACGAGGCCGTAGAGGCCCACACCCTGCGGCCATTCCCAGGAATCGAAGCTGATGTAGTCGCCAGCCGTGCCGTCGAGGTTGGGCTCGTCGAAACGGCCGTCATGGCGCAGGCCAGTCATGCCGCGCACGAGCAGGTCGAGCTTTGAGCGCATATCTCTCATGGACGACGCCACCACTCCTCCCAAGTTTGCGCGATGTCGGGCAAATGGGTGCCACAGGAATTTTTATTGCGCAATCTGAAATTTTTTTGCAGCATGAAGGTCTGGTGAGGAAACAGCCTATGGTCGTCAAGGTCGAAAGCGGGAAGCGCGGCACGCCCAGCCGGCGCGTGCGGCTCGAAGACGTCGCCGCGCGCTGTGGCGTATCCGTCAGCACGGCGTCGCGGGCGCTTGCCGGCGGGAAGGGCGTACGGGGCGACCTTCGGTCGACGATCATCGAAACCGCCAGGAAGTTGAACTACACGATCCCCACGTCGATCGCCGGCCGCAAGGTGATCCTCGCCGCAAGCAACGCTGCGATGATCGACTATGGCCGCAACCAGTTCACCTTCTATGTGCTCGACGGACTGAACGAGCGTGCAAAGACTCTCGGTGTCGAGCTGGTGCCGCGCTCGATCGCCGACGCCGATGATCAGATCGCGCTGCTCGATGACGCCAGGCAAGACAAGAGCGTCGTCGGTTGCCTGTTTCTGACGCTTGACGACGAGGCGGTGCTGACGCTGAGCGGCGGTTTCGGCAAGCCGATCGTGCTCATAAACGGCGACGACCCGGCGATGCACCATTCGAGCCTGACGCCATGCAACCGCTCGGCGGCGCATCTCGCGACGCAGCACCTGCTCGACCTCGGCCACCGGCGCATCCTGTTCCTGATGCGACGCGGGCGGCGCACGATCGAGCGTCGCTTCGAGGGCTGGCAGGATGCACTGCGAGAGCGCGGCCTGGCGGCCGGCGACCTGGCCGTGGAGGTGGCGGATTGGCTGCCGGACCTTGCGGCGGAAGCGATTGCGCGGCGCATCGAGGCGCGTGGCCTCGATTTCACCGCTGTGCTCGCCGCGGGCGACAGTCTTGCTATCGGCGCGATGATGGCGATCCGGAAGTCGGGTTACGAGGTGCCTGTCGACGTGTCGGTCATGGGCATGGATGACCTTCCGCAGGCGGCTTTCCAAAACCCGCCGCTCACGACGATGCATATCCCGATGCGCGAGATCGGCGCGGCGTCGCTCGACCTGCTGCTCGCCGATCTCGGCGGGGACCTGCCGCCGCGCCGTATCGAATTCGCCTGCCATATCGTGCAACGCCAGTCGACCGGCCCGATTCGCGCCTGAGACGTATGGTTCGCACGGCTGTCCGGGCCAGGCCATCGCTACATCGATGGGGTCACGTTCGAACCGTCTTCGAAGCGTCCGTAACCTCCGCCGAAGAAAAGCAGAGGTTCGCCGTCTCGCAAGGTCGCGGCGATTACGCGGGCAACGACGATCAAATGGTCGCCGCCCTCATGCCCGGAGATCCGCACGCATTCGAACCGCGACAGGCAGCCACCCAGCAGCGGCACGCCGGCATCGTTCAGGTCGTGCGGGAGGCCGTCGAAGGCTTGACCGACGCGAGCGAAGCGCTGGCTCAGCTCCATCTGCTCCGCGCCCAGAACATGAACCGCGAAATGCTCGCAACCTGCGAAGGCGGCAAAGCGCCTCGAATGCCGGCCGATCGACCAGAGCACGATCGGCGGGTCGAGGGACACCGATGCGAAGCTGTTCGCTGTGATGCCGACGGGACCATCAGGCGTCATCGTGGTGACGACGGTGATACCGGTCGCAAACCGGCCGAGCGCGTCGCGGAACTCGCGCTTGCGGTCGGGGCCGGGCACGAAGCTTTTCATCGGTTGCTGCTCGGGGTTGAGGAAGTGGTACATCAGGCGCCCTCCTGGCCAAGGGCTGCGGTGGAAGCTTCAATCTCGTTGACGCGCATTCGCAGCATCATCATCGCCGCTCCCCGGTTCCGAGCGGGGTCGGCGGGGTGATTTCCGGCACCCGGCCATAGGCATGCGGCAGCGAGCAGGTGTTGATGTTCGGCAGCACGCGCTTGCCGAAGGACAGGGCCTCGTCGAGATGCGGATAGCCGGAGAAGATGAAGGCGCGGATGCCCATTTTCCGGTATTCCTCGATCTCGCACATGACTTGATCGGTCGAGCCGACGATCGCGGCGCCGCAACCGGAGCGTGCGCGGCCAACGCCGGTCCACAGATGCCGCTCGACATAGCCTTGTGCGTCGGCGCCGGCGCGGTTCTTTGCCTGGTGCGCGACGCCCAGGGATGTCGCGTCCAGTGCGCGGGCACGGATAACTCTGCCCTGCTCGTCGTCGAGTTTCGAAACCAACTCCTCGGCATGTTCGCGGGCTTCGGCTTCGGTGTCGCGTACAATCACGTGGACGCGCAGGCCGTAATCCAATGTGCGGCCATGGGCGGCTGCACGCTCGTGAACATCACGCATGCGTTGCGCCAACACGTCCTTCGCCTCCGGCCACATCAGATACACGTCGCACTGTGCGCCGCAGAGTTCGAGCGCGTCGGGCGAATAGCCGCCGAAATAGAGCAGCGGCCCGCCATTCTGTTGGTAGGGCTTTGCCGGGTCGGCGGTTACTTTCCCGAATTGGTAGACCTCGCCCTGATGGTCGATTTCGTCGCGCGTCCAGGCCTGACGCAGGATCTCGATGACCTCGCGCGAACGCTGATAGCGGAAGCGGCTGTCGGCGACCTCGCCGGGAAAGTCGGAAGAGATGACGTTTATAGTCAATCTGCCCTTCAGCATGTGGTCGAGCGTTGCCAGCGTGCGCGCCAGCATGATCGGTTGCATTTCGCCGCAACGCACCGCCGCGAGAAGGTTGATCGAATGGGTTATCGGAGCGCAGCCCGCCACGAAGGACAGGGTATCCTGGCCGACCTGGTAGGACGAGGGACACAGGATATTGCGAAAGCCCAGTCCTTCGGCTGTCTTGACGATGTCGGAGCAGTGCTCCCAACTTGACCGCAGCGTACCATCCGGTACGCCGAGATAGCGGAAATCATCGGAGCACAAAGCGGAAAACCACGACACTTCAGCAGCATCGAGATCTGCGGACGTCACCGGAACGACCGTCAATGTCGGCACTCCTCGTTGTCAGAGACTGGATTTCCCTGTTGCATATCATTCGTGAATGTGTAGATCAATAGTGTATCAATTTTGCGTTGGAGACAATGTGACCACGTCCAGAAACGCCTATGCGCTTCCGATGCATCAAAAGGTCAGCGAAATGCTGATTCGCGAGATCGCGGCCGGGCGGATGATTGAGGGCGAGAAGCTTCCGCCGGAGCGCGACATGGCTGCGGGGCTCGGAATAGCGGTCGGTACTTTGCGCAAGGCGCTCGGCGATCTCGAGCGCAAGGGCTTGCTCAGTCGCATCCAGGGTTCCGGCAACTACGTACGTTCGCAACCTGACGTGGCCAGTGTCTATTCCATGTTCCGGCTGGAACTCCTGGAGGGAGGCGGGCTGCCGACGGCGCGCGTTCTGTCAGTCGATCGGCTGGCGAAACCGATGGACCTGCCGGTGTTCGGGTCGAGCAGCGAGGCCCATAGAATAAGACGGCTGCGGAGCCTCGGCGGCAAGCCGGCGGCGCTGGAGGAGATCTGGCTCGGCGGTGCCCGTGTGGAGACGGTTGCAATCGAAGAACTGTCGGATTCGCTCTATCTCTACTACCGCAAGGCGCTCGGCATCTGGATCTTGCGTGCAGAGGACCGCGTCGGGGTCGGCCAGGTGCCGGGATGGGCGCCGCCTGAGTTCGGCCTCGCGCCGGGCGCCGCCGCCGGCTTCATCGAGCGTACCGGCTGGATGCAGGACGGCGCCAGCGCGGAGTTTTCCAGGACCTGGTTTGATCATGGCGTCGCACGCTACGTCGCGCGGCTGCGATAAGGAACGGCTATGGCGAAGCACATTTCCTACGGCATCATCGGCTGCGGCATGATGGGGCAGGAGCATCTTCGCAATATCGCGCTGCTGCCCGATGTCGGCGTCGCTTCGATCTTCGAGCCCGACGCGACGATGCGCGCCCGCGCGGCAGACCTTGCCCCGCATGCATCGATCGCCGGCTCGGTCGCGGAGGTGGCGGCCGATCCGCGCGTCGACTGCCTGCTCATCGCCAGTCCGAACTATGTGCATTTCGCGCAGCTCAGGGAAGTCGCTGCTGTCCGTGCGCTGCCCATCCTGGTCGAGAAGCCGCTTTTCACCGATCCGGTCGACGGAGCCGCGGTGAAGGCGTTCGCTGCGACCTATACCGCACCAGTCTGGGTCGCGATGGAATACCGCTATATGCCGCCGGTCGCTCGATTCATCGAGCAGGCGCAGAACGCCACCGGCGGCATCCGGATGCTGACAATCCGCGAACATCGCTACCCATTCCTGGACAAGGTCGCCCACTGGAACCGCTTCAACCGTCGATCGGGAGGCACGTTCGTCGAAAAATGCTGCCATTTCTTCGATCTCATGCGGCTGATCCTGAAATCGGAACCGGTGAGAATCATGGCGTCGGCCGGACAGGAAGTGAACCATCTCGATGAATGTTATGATGGCGAAACACCCGATATCTGGGATTGCGGCTACGTGCTGGTCGATTTCGCCAGCGGGGCGCGCGCCATGCTGGAACTGTGCATGTATGCAGAGGGCAGCCGCTACCAGGAGGAGATCAGCGCCGTCGGTGCGCGAGGCAAAGTCGAATGCCTGGTGCCGGGTCCCGGCCGCTTCTGGCCAGCCCATCTCGGCGCGGCGCCGACGCCGCAGTTGATTGTCAGCCCGCGCTCTCCGCAGGGACCGTACACGGTCGAGATCCCGGTCGACCCGCAATTGTTGACGGCCGGCGATCACAACGGCTCGACCTTTTATCAGCATCAGCGTTTCTGCGCCGCCCTGAGAGGCGAGGGGCCGGTCGAGGTGATGCTGGACGATGGCTGGAAAGCTGTCGCCATGGGTATGGCCGCACAATTGTCGGCAAACCAGGGCACGGCCATTTCCAACCCACTCGATGCCTGGGAGAGTGGACGCATCCCGCTCTAGTGGGATCAGTCGATCTTGCCTCCGATTGCCGCTATGGTCCGGACCAGCCTGTCCGCGACGCAGGTCGATGCTCCAGCCGCCATGAGCATCTGCGGCAGGATCAACCATTCCAGCGTCCAGGCTGCACCAGAGCGCTCTTGCTCATGGATCAGCGCATGATGCATTCCCGACAATTGGACCGCGTTGTAGCGGGCAAGCGTCACCAGCATCTCGGCGTCGATGGGATTGCGCTTGTGCGCCATGGCCGACGACGAACCGCCGCCCGCCCGTTGCAGCTCGTCGCCTGCCTGCGCCATCAGTGCAATGTCCTGCCCGAACTTGCCGAGGCCGCCCGTCACAAGCGACAGCCAACTGGCCAGTTCAGCGATGCGGTCGCGCTGGCTGTGCCATTGCGGCGCGTCGCCGAGGCTTAGCTGCCGGGCCAGCGCGGCACGGATGGCGGCGCCCTTGTCTGCAAACTTCTCGAGTGTCCCGGCGGCGCCGCCGAACTGGACGACGAGAACCGATCCCCGCACCGATTGAAGCCGCTCATGGTGGCGCACGAGCGGTTCGCGCCAGCTTGCGACGCGGTCGGCTACGGAAATCGGAATTGCTGCCTGCATGCGGGTTCGGGCCATCAGCGTGCGATCGCCAAACCGATGGCCGAGATCGGCGAAGGCGACCACCAGAGCCGAAAGCCGTCCTTCCAACAGGTCGATACAGGCGCGAATTCTCAGGATCATCACCGTGTCGATCACGTCCTGGCTGGTCGCACCGAAATGCACATGCTGCGAATGCGGCTCTCCGACAGCATGCCTGATCTGCCGCACGAGTTCCGGCACCATGACGCCGTCGCGCGCCGTTGCGTCCCTCAGGGCCTGGATTTCCGGCCGGAAGTTGTCGAGGACGCGCCCGATGGCGCTTGCTGCAGCCGCCGGGACGATGCCGAGCGCAGCTTCTGCGTCGGCGAGCGCCTTCTCGAATTGCAGCATCGTCGCAAGTTCGGCCTCGACGCCGAGCAGCGTCGCCATCTTCTCATCGCCGAGAAGCCCGGACAGGAGGGGCCCGGACAGAAGGGGATTGTCGAATGCTGCGATCATATGTCGAAGAAGACCGTCTCGTTGATGCCCTGGAGATGAATGTCGAACTTGTAGATGTCGCCATCGCGCGGCGCGACCAGCGTTGACACGCGCTCTTTCTGCTCAATGCGCATCAGGACGGGATCCTCGGCGTTGGCGGTTTCCTCATCGCCGAAATACATGCGGGTGTGAAGGCCAATGTTGATGCCACGCGCGACGATCCAGACCGTCAAATGCGGCGCCATCTTGCGGCCGTCAAAAAACGGCACGCGACCGGGTTTGATGGTCTCGAACAGGCATTCGCCCGTCGTCATGTCGGTGGGCAGCCGGCCCCAGCCGGTAAAGTTCGGGTCGGCGGAGCCGCGCAGATCCGAGGGCGAATTGTAGATGCCGGCGGCGTCCGCCTGCCAGATCTCCACAAGTGCGTCGTTCAGCGGCGAGCCGGCGCCGTCGATCACCCGGATGTTGACCCTGATGCGTTCGCCCCTGGTCTTGTCGTTGACCATCGCGGTGCCAAGGTCGCGTTCATAGACGCCCGAGATACCGGCGAAGTTGGGCGTCAGCCCGATATGGACGTAGGGTCCCGCGGTCTGCGAGGCGCTTTCCTTCAGCCGGCCAAGAGCTTGGACCATCAGTTGCCCTCGATGCGGTTTTCGAACAGCGTCGAGCGGCGGCCGCGCAGTACAATGTCGAATTTGTATGCCCGCGCATCCATCGGTATCGTTGCCTCCATGTCGAGTGCGGCGGTGAGGCCTTCAATAGCGCGGCGGTCGTTGATGGTCCGCACGATCGGACACCTCCAGATCATCGGGTCGCCCTCGAAATACATCTGGGTGATCAGGCGCTGCGCGAAGCCGTGCCCGAAGATCGAGAAATGGATGTGCGCTGGACGCCAGTCGTTGGGTCCGTTGGGCCAGGGATATGGCCCCGGCTGGATCGTGCGGAAACAATAGGAGCCATCCTCGCCGGTGATCGTGCGGCCGCAGCCGCCGAAGTTCGGATCGAGTGGCGCGCGATAAGTCTCCTTCTTGTGTCGATAGCGTCCGCCGGCGTTGGCCTGCCATACCTCCAGCAACGCACCAGCGACGCCGATGCCGCGCTCGTCGAGCAGGCGGCCATAGACGAGGATGCGTGGCCCGATCGCGCTTTCGCCCGGCCCGGCAAAATTGTGTATGAGGTCATTGTCCAGTTCACCGAGAATACTTTGGCCGAAGACCGGCCCGGTAAGCTCCGACAGCGTGTTGTCGAGGGAAAGAAGCGGCCGTTGCGGCGAGCGCAGAACGGACGTCTTGTAGGCCGGCGTGAAGGCCGGCGGATGCCAGTTGCGGTCGCGCGGAAAGAAGGCGCCGATTTCCGGCGTGCGGTTGGCGGGAAAGCGCGACTTGGTCATGATTAGCCGGCCTGAGCGTCGATTTCGTCGAACGTCTTCCTGGCGATCTTCATCGCATGATTTGCCGCCGGCACCCCGGCATAGATTGCCACATGCAGCAGCGCCTCGCGTATGTCGTCGCGCGTCGCCCCGGTATTGACGCTGGCGCGGATATGCATCGCAACCTCTTCGTCCTGCTTCAGCGCGGCGAGCAACGCGATGGTGATCATGGAACGCTCGCGCCTGGTGATGTTAGGCCGCGACCAGACGTGGCTCCATGCAGCCTCCGTGATCAGTTCCTGGAAAGGAATGTCGAATTCGGTCTTGGCCGCCTCTGCGCGGTCGACATGGGCGTCACCCAGCACTGAACGGCGCGTCGCCATCCCTTCGACGTATCGGTCGCCGTGTCGTGGCTTGCTCATTTGCGCTCTCTTGGCATGTCGTTCAGGAAGCCACGGATCAGCCCGGCCAGCCTTTCCGGCTGCTCGACGCATGGGATGTGGCCCGCACCGGCAATGATCTCGAACCGTGCGGCGGGGATTGAGCGGGCCAGCGATTCCACCAGTTCAGGCGGCGTCGATCCGTCCTGATCGCCGACAATGCAGAGTGTCGGCACGTTGATCGCGGCGGTCGTCGCGGTGAAATCGGCGTCGCGGATCGCCGCGCAGGCAGCAGCGTAGCCGGCCGGATCCTGGCGCGTCAGCATCGTTTTATAACCCGCCAGTTCCTCGCCGCGATTGTTATGGAAATCCGGCGTGAACCATTTTCGCATCACGTCGTCGGCAAAGCTGGCGATGCCCTCCGACAGGGTCGCGTTGATGCGCCCGTTCCACATCTCGACTGTGCCGATTTTCGCTGCCGTATCGCAAAGGATCAATCCCTCGATCAAATCCGGCCGCGTCTTGTAAAGGCATTGCGCAATGACGCCGCCGATCGAAAGCCCGCAGATCACCGCGTGCTTTACGCTGAGATGGTCGAGCAGCCCTGCAAGGTCCGTCGCATGGGTCTCGATTGTTTGCGGCGCGCCACCCAGCTCGCTCAGGCCGTGTCCGCGCTTGTCGAACGCAACGGATGTACAGTCGTCGGCCAGCCTTCGCTCGACCTCGTTCCAGATGCGCATATCCGTGCCGAGCGAGTTCGCGAAGACGACCGTCGGCCTGCCAGTTTTGGGACGATGCCGGTAGTGGATCGTCGCGCCATTGATGCGAGCAAAGTTCATACTTGTCATAGCTTTGGCATTCCTTTGGGCCGCATCAGCCGTTTTTGCGCGGCGATGCGGAATGGTGCGTTCGGCGCACCATAGCCTGCATACGCGCCGCGCCGTTCAACGAACTCGATAATGAATCCCTCTCCGAATGTCGGCGCATAGAGCTGAAAAAATTCGCCGTTGTCGTCGCGATCATAAAGGATATTGGCTGAGCGTAACCGATCGGCGACCTCCGGATCCAACCCGAAGCGCGCTTCTACGTCGTCGTAGTAGTTCATCGATATCTGAAGCGGTTCGAAGCCGTTGGCCTGCAGCTTCGCCGCCGTCGCAAAGATGTCATCCGTCGCGAGTGCCAGGTGCTGGACGCCGGAACCAAAGGTTTCGGCGATGAAATGGCCAGCCAGGGTGCGGTGACTCTCGGCGCCGTTCAGCGTGAGGCGGAAGCGCTTGTCCAGACCTTCGATGACCTGGCTGCGCACGAGGCCGGCCGGATCGACAATGTCGACCATCGGGGTCTTGGTCGTCCTGAAGATCGAGACATAGAACAGCAGCCAGCTCGGCATCTCCTCCTGTGCCATGGTCTGCCCGACATGATCGATACGGGTGAGGCCGACGCCATTGCCGGAACTTGCCGACGTGACCGGCGTGAACTCTATGTCCCAGACCTTCGCCAGGTCGGTCTTGGCATCGAGGAAGTAGATCAGTCCGCCGCCGACGCCGCGGATCGCCGGGATCGACAACTCGCCGGGCCCAACCCGCTGGTGAAAGATCTCCGCGCCCAGTGCCTCGGCGCGCGCCACCGTGGCGGCGGCGTCCTCGACCTTCAGGCCCATTGCGTATGCCGACGTGCCATGGACAACAAAGGAAGAATGGGCAAAGCCCTGCCGCTCGGTGTTGATGACAATATTGATCTCGCCCTGGCGGTAGAGCGTGACGTCCTTCGAGACGTGCCGACCGGCCTCGACAAAGCCGAGCATGCGCAACAGCGATCCAAGCTGTCCGGCGTCCTGGCGATCGGCCGCGAACTCGATGAACTCGACCCCTGCAACTCCGATGCGGTCGGGCATGGGCGGGATAGCCATGTCAAGTGCCGGTTCTTCACGCCGCACCTGATCCATCAACCATACGAGCGAACGCCGTCCGTCGACGGAGATCGCCTTTGCCGACCCGCCACGGAACTGATCGTTGAAAATCTCGAGCGACAGATAGCCGTCATAACCGGTTGCGGCGACCGCCTGCATGAACTGTCGCACCGGCAGATCACCTTCGCCTGGCATGTTGCGGAAGTGCCGGCTCCAATAGAGCAAGTCCATTTCGATCAGCGGCGCGTCGGCGAGTTGGACAATGAAGATCTTGTCCGCGGGTATCGAACGGATGGAGACGAGTTCAATCCTGCGGGCCAGCGTGTGGAAGGAATCGAGAACCAGCCCGACGTTCGGATGGTCAGCCCTGCGCACGATTTCCCACGCATCGCGATGATCGTTGACGTGACGCCCCCAGGCCAATGCCTCGTAGCCGACACGCAGACCGCGCCTGGCGGCGCGTTCGCCAAGCTCGCGAAAGTCCATGGCCGCCCGGTCGATCCCGCCAAGCGAGACGGGCGACACCGACGAGCATACCAGCATCAGATCGGTGCCGAGTTCCTGCATGACGTCGAACTTGCGCTCGGCACGATCGAAGGCGCGGTTGCGTTGCGGCTCCGGCAACCCCTCAAAATCCCTGAACGGCTGGAAGAGCGTTATGGTCAGACCTGCGTCACCAGCCATTCGGCCGACGTCGCGCGGTGAGCCGTCAAAGGCGAGGAAATCGTTCTCGAAGATTTCGACACCGTCGAAGCCCGCGGCGGAAATTGCCGCGAATTTCTCCGCCAGGTCACCGGCGATCGACACCGTCGCGATCGACGTCTTCAAGCGCGCCTCCTCCCTGGTTTGTCGTGAACGAACCAGTTCGTACATAACTAAGGCAACGCTGCCAGCACCGCAAGTTTCGGCCGCTCAGCGTTCTGCGGGAGCTTCGTCCTTCGCGACAAAACGCAACAGCATCTCCACGCTGTTGCGTTTGAGCCGCTCGAGTTGTGCCGGCGCGCCGAAGTCGCGTCCGAAGATCATCGAAAAGGTGGTGCGATTGGAAACGTTGAAGAAGCACAGCGCGCTTACTTGCCAATGGAGTTCGACCGCGTCGAGTCCCGGCCGGAAGACCCCCTCTTCGACACCGCGTGAATAGATACGAGAGATGTGGTCGATCGCCGTCACGTTCAGTTCGCGGATCGCATCCGATTGTTGGAGGTATTGGCCGTGATGGATGTTCTCGATCATCACCATGCGGATGAATTCCTCGTGTCGGTGATGGTGGTCGAACGTGAACTCCACCAGGCGCGTCAGTGCCGCCACGGGGGGCAGACCTTCGATATCAAGTTGAGCCTCGCCCTCGCGCACCTGACGATACGCGTTCTCGAGCGCGCGCAGGTAGAGGCCTTCCTTGTCGCCAAAATAGTAGTAGATCATGCGCTTGCTGAAGCGTGTGCGCGCCGCGATCTCGTCTATGCGCGCGCCCGACAAACCGTTCAGGGCAAACTCCTTGGAGGCGATCTCCAGGATGTTGCGGCGCGTGCCCTCAGGGTCCTGGATACGCGTCGTGCTCGCGTCCGGCTTCGGCTTTCGTTCTTTCTTGATAACGGCCATGCAGTTTGAGTTCCCGCCCCGGCACAGCCGGTATTTGACTAAACTAACCAGTTAGTACATTATTCGCAAATCGCGACAGGCTCATTTACCGGCGCGTTTGGCGTGAACACAAGGGCGATCCGGGAATTGCCGCATTTGGGCTGGGAGGCGGCCCGCACAGGGAGGAATTTCGCGAGATGGACGACAGCCTTGTCGACCTCCTTTGCCGTCTTGCCGACGAGCACAAGGGCGCCGCCGGCGGCGACAACGAAAAGGTCGTGATTGGCCTCGTCGGACGCGGTATTCAGTCCTCGCGCACTCCCGGCATGCACGAGCGTGAAGCCCGGCGCCTCGGCATCGGCTATTCGTACCTTTTGCTCGATTTCGACAGGCTCGGATTGCCAGACGCGGCGATCGGCGACTTGATCGCGGCGGCGGAAATTGCAGGCTTTCACGGCCTCAACATCACGCATCCGTTTAAACAGGCTGTCATTCCCGTCCTCGATGCATTGTCGCCGGAAGCGCGCGTGATAGGCGCGGTGAATACGGTCGTCTTTGCTGGCGGACGCAAGGAAGGCCACAACACCGACAGCTGGGGTTTCGCGGAGAGTTTTCGCGAAGCGATGACAGGCGCATCGATGGGCTGTGTCGCAATGTTCGGCGCCGGCGGAGCGGGCGCCGCAGTCGCAAACGCGCTGATGCAAATGGGCGTTGGCCGGCTGTTGGTCCTCGACAGCCAACCCGGTCGCGCCTCGGATCTTGCGTCGCGCATGGGCGCCTTGTTCGGCGGTCGCGTCGAGACGTGGCCGGACCCGGCCGCAGCCGTGCGCATGGCAAACGGCATCGTCAACACGACCCCGGTGGGCATGGCGAAATACCCCGGAACACCGTTCGACACGGCTCTTCTGACAGCCGAAAAATGGGTCGCCGACATAATCTACTTTCCGACCGAAACAGAGTTGCTGGTCGCAGCCCGTACGATCGGCTGCAGAACGCTGCCGGGCATCGGCATGGCGATCCATCAGGCCGTCCGCGCGTTCGAGCTGTTCACCGGGCGCAAGGCCGACCGCCGCGCCATGGCAGATCATTTCGAGGCCGCCGCATAAGGCAATGACGCCTATAACCATATGAAGACCATAGGGAGGAAATCGACATGAAAGCTGAAATGAACCGACGCCTGTTTATGGTCGCCGCCGGCGCACTCGCCGCCGCGACCGCCATTCCCGCCTTCGCCCAGGACAAGCCGAAGCTGCGTTTCTCGGCCGTGTTCTCGGAACAGGACATCCGGGCCGAGATGATGAAGATGTTCGCCGAAGCCATCAAGGACGACTTTGCCTTCGAGGGTTATTACGGCGGCAACCTGTTCAAGCAGGGCACCGAACTTGTCGCCATCCAGCGCGGCAACCTCGAGATGGGCAACGTCGCCCCGCAGGACATCTCCAAGCAGATTCCGGCGTGGTCCATCGTCACCGCCGGCTACCTGTTCCGTGACGCCGCGCACGTGAAGGCGTTCTTTGCCAGCGATGCCGGTGCAGAGCTGAAGAGGATGACCGAGGACCAGCTCGGCGTGAGGGTGCTCGGCCCTACCTATTTCGGCCTGCGCCAGGTCGGCCTGAAGCCGGACAAGGAAATCAAGACTCCCGCCGACATGGCAGGCATCAAGCTGCGTATGCCGGGTGGCGACGCCTGGCAATTCCTCGGCCAGGCGCTCGGCGCGAACCCGACGCCAATGGCCTACGCCGAGGTCTATACCGGCCTGCAGACAGGCGCGATCGATGGGCAGGACAACCCGTTGCCCAACGTCGAGAACATGAAGTTCTACGAGGTCATGTCGCAGATCGTGCTCACCTCGCACCTTGTCGGATTCGACCTTCTCAGCATCTCGAAAAAGGTGTGGGACGAGATGGGGGCCGAGAAGCAGGCAAAGGTCCAGGCCGCGGCGGACAAGGCGATCGACTTCTCGACGGAGAAACACCTGACGCGCGAGAAGGAACTCGTTGAAACGTTCAAGGGCAAGGGCCTGAAGATCTACGAGCCCGATGTCGCAGCATTCCGCAAGCATGTGCAGGAGCAGTATCTTGCCTCCGACCTGGCCAAGGAATGGCCTGCCGGGATGGTCGACAAGATCAACGCGCTTTGACGCGACGAGCCAGCCGGCCGGTCCGCTTGCGGCCGGCTGGCCGGTTTGGCCAGGCAGGGAGGCATCATGAACCCGGGATTGAGAAAGGTCGGCGGCTGGCTCTACCGGCGCGCCGAGAACGCAATCGCCATCGCAATCGGCGTCATGTTCGCCGCGTTTCTGCTGCAGGTTGCTTTTCGCTACCTTCTCAACTGGCCGACCGGCTGGAGCAACGAGCTCACCGTCGTACTCTGGATCTGGGTTGTGCTGTTCGGCGCAGCGTTCGTCGTTCGTGAAGAGGAGGAAATCCGTTTTGATCTCCTCTACGCCACAGTCGGTCCGGACATCAGGCGGGTAATGACGCTTGCCTTCGCAATCGCTCTCGTCGCGCTCTATGGCTGGTCCTTTCCGGCCGTCTTCAGCTACGTGACCTTCATGAAGGTCGAGAGCACCGCCTATCTCAAGATACGCTTCGACTGGCTGTTCTCGATCTATCTCGTCTTCGTGGTCGCCGTGATCGCCCGTTACCTATGGCTGGCGTGGCGTGCTCTGCGCGGCGAAGCACCGGCGGAATTCGACCCCACGAAAGCGAGCTCCGGCGTATGAATCTCGCGAGTCCCTTTTCGCTGTCAGTCGTTGCGATCACAGCGCTGGCCCTGCTTGGCCTGCCGATCGGTCACTCGATGATCGCCGGGTCGATCCTCTATCTCTGGCTTGCAGGGCTCGACATGGGCACGTCGGCCGAGCAACTCCTCAACGGGCTCTACACAAGCTACATTCTGCTTGCCGTACCGATGTTCATTCTCGCCGCGGAGTTGATGAACGCCGGGACCATGACCGACCGGCTGCTGCAATTCTGCAACGCCGTCGTCGGCCGTTTCCGCGGCGGTCTGGCGCAAGTCAACGTGCTGCAGTCGATCATCTTCGCCGGCATGTCCGGCTCGGCCATCGCCGACGCCGCGGGCACCGGCAAGATGATGCAGCAACTCATGACCAGGGATGGCAAGTACCCGGCGAGCTATGCCGCTGCGCTGACAGCCGTCACCTCCGTCGTCGGCCCGATCATTCCTCCGTCGATTCCTCTGGTCATCTACGCGCTGATCTCGGATGCATCCATCGGCTACCTGTTCATTGCCGGTATCGTGCCGGGCCTTCTTCTCGCCCTGTCGCAGATGATCATCGTCGCCATCGACGCGCGCCGGAAGAACTTTCCGGTCGAGAAGCCGGTGCCGCTCAGGGAATTGCCGGGGATCACCTTGCGCGCATTTCCGGCGCTGATGCTGCCGGTCGTTCTGCTGGTCGGCATAAGGGGCGGCGTGATGACCCCGACCGAGGCCGCGGCGGTCGCCGCCGGCTACGCGCTGCTCATCTCGGTCGCGATCTATCGCAGCGTGACGCCGGGCCAACTCTACCATGCGCTTCTCAACAGCGCCCGCACCACGGCCTCGATCGGCATGCTCATCGCCGGCGCCCTGGTGTTCAACTACGTTGTCACGGTCGAGAACATACCGCAGTCCCTGTCGGTGATCCTGAAGTCCTGGGATCTTTCGCCGATGGGTTTCCTGATCCTGGTCAACATCCTGCTGCTGATCCTGGGCTGCGTGCTGGAAGGGACGACCATCCTGCTGGTAATCGTACCGGTGCTGATTCCGACGGCGCAGGCGCTCGGTGTCGACATGGTGCATTTCGGCGTAATGGTCGTCGTCAACATCATGCTCGGGCTCGTCACCCCGCCCTACGGCTTGCTGCTGTTCATCATGACCCGCATCGCAGAGGTGCCGCTGCGCGACCTGGTGCACGACGTAATGCCGTTTCTCTACGCCATGATTGCCGCCCTGATGCTGATCACCTTCTTCCCATCGCTGGTGCTGTGGCTGCCGCGCCTGCTGGGCTATCAAGGATAGGACCATGACCAAGCCAATCTTCGTCCTCAACGGCCCAAATCTCAACCGGCTCGGCATGCGCGAGCCGGAGATCTATGGGCGGACGACACTCGCAGAAATCGAGCGGATGTGCCGTGACGCCGCCGGCGACCATCCGATCCGTTTTCACCAGTCGAACATCGAGGGCGAAATCGTCAACTGGGTGCATGAGGCGATCGACGAAGGCGCGGGCATTCTGATCAATCCTGCGGGTTTGAGTTTTATTTCGATCCCGGTGCTCGATGCGCTCAAGATGTTTCCGGGCCCGATCGTCGAACTGCATATCTCGAACATCCATCGCCGCGAGGAGATCTATCATCGGTCGCTGGTATCGAAGGTCGCCACCGGCGTGATCGCGGGACTTGGCGCCGAAGGCTATCCGCTCGCGATCCGCTGGCTCATCGACCAGGTCGACGGATAGTGTATCGCCATGCCTGAACCCTGCATCATCGCTGTTGCGATCACCGGCTCGCTGCCGCGCAAGGAAGACAATCCTGCGGTGCCAATCAGCGTGGCCGAACAGATCGAGTCGACCCAGGAAGCCTTTGAAGCAGGTGCGTCGCTGGTGCACATCCACGTGCGCAATGACGATCAGAGTTCATCGTCTGAACCAACGCGCTTCGCTGCTGTTCAGGCGGGGGTGCGTAGGCATTGCCCCGGCATGATCGTCCAGTTTTCGACCGGCGGGCGCGGTCGTGATCCGGCCGCGCGTGGCTCGGCACTTTATCTGAAACCGGACATGGCCTCGCTTTCGACCGGTTCGGTCAACTTCCCATCCATCGTCTACGAGAACCATCCCGCCCTGATCGGTGATCTCGCAACCGCGATGAAGGCAAATGGCGTGCTGCCGGAGATCGAGATCTTCGACCTCTCGCACCTTCACACTGCCAGGCGGCTGGCCGACGGTGGGCTTATCGGCGAGCGCCCGCACATCCAGTTTGTCATGGGCGTGCAAAACGCACTGCCTGCGCAGGAGAGATTGCTCGATGTGCTCCTCACGGAAGCGAAACTCCTGTTTCCACAATCCACCTGGACAGCGGCCGGAATAGGCCGCAACCAGACGATCGTCATGGAATGGGCGTTGGCGCGCGGAGCAGACGCAGTGCGCACCGGACTTGAGGACAATATCAGGATCACCAGGGAACGCCTGGCGCGCAGCAACGCCGAGCTTGTTGAAATCGCGGCGGCCTCAGTCGGGAAGTTTGGCCGGCGTGTGGCCACCGTCAACGAGGCGCGCCAAACGCTTGGTCTGGCGTCAGGATCGTAATTCCTGGGCCGCAACTTCGCGCCGCGCTGTCGGATCTGTTGCGCCTTGGCCAGCGTCCTGGAATTACGGTGACAGTGCACTATTTTCTTTCCCCGCCTAGCCGCGTTTTCCCGATTTCACGGCTTTTCCGGTTTGCTCGGCAATCCGGTCCAGAAGTGGTTCGCCGCCCTCCGGCCGTTCAGATGCCGACATCGGCAGCGCGGCGATGCTGGTCGAGCCGTGCGTTCAACTACACACAGGAAGGCCTCCGATCGGTAGGTGCGGCGAACGGCGGCAACGACGTGCGAATAGGATGGTTGAGTGTATGATCGAAAATGCCGTAGCTGCAGTCTAACGCGAAATGCCGAGCGTCTGTGATCCATCGGTCATTGCAGCGGCGATGAACCGGAATCATGACCCCAAGCCGACCTTCAGCAACCCGTTTTGCTGCCCGATAGCCGACATTCGTGGCAACCAGCGCTGATGGCCGGAGAGCGACTTACGCAAGCCGCGACGTGAACGGCAGCTTCGCGCCCGATCTTGGTCATTCCGGGTACCATTGCCACTGCCCAAAACCAGAAATTACCGGCGTCTGGGAGAGCACGTGTGGCCCTTACACCCTCCATTCAATAATCCGTCGATCGGCTGACCTCGTCCCACTTGAGCGCGGCCGCGGCTCGGACGGCATCCGTCTGTGCTATGCGCTCTAAGGCATCACGTCCCAGAATCAGTTGCTCGGGCAGATTATCCTCACGCGATAAGTCGAAGATCACATTGGCGACCTTGCCAGGGTCGCCGGGCTCGTTTCCCGCATAATTCTCGGTCATCCGCATGATCTCGCCTATTGTCGGATCGTATGAGCCAAGTCTTGGGCATTTGTTCTCCGGGTCATCTCGCAAGCGTCGCGGAAGCGAACCGCTTTACGAAAGCATCGCTGCAGCGCTGCGAAGATTCAAATGTGCTAGAGGGTCATATCTCCGCTCGGATGGGCTAGGCAGAGCTATCCCAAGGGTCAGGCCTTTGCGTAGATCCATTATTAAACGTGATGGACTGTCTATCGGTGCGCGACATGCCCGGGTTCGTCATTTGCTCGTTCGACCAGCGTGCCGACCAAAGACACGCGTAGAACGCTATGTTGAGGGCGCGCGTTCAGTCGACTGCATCAAAGCTGTGAATGACCGATACCGCGGTTTAGAATCTCCCCGCGCTGGGTGTACCGGCGACAGGCAAGAGACACAGCCGTTGTTCGCTGCTCAAAGCGGCATCCTCTGACGTTTGCGGGAGATCACCCCATGCTCGCAACGGGTCTACCATAGACCTTCGCATCGCCTGACCGACACTGCCGTTCGATAGTCGCGCGGACCGAGGCGGCGCAATCTCCTCCGCAGACACTAGGTGGCCATCCATGGAGGCGCATGCCAACCCACGGGGGCCAGCGGCGGAGGTGGCCGATACGGCCGTGGGTAAGGCGATCAGCAGGAGACAAACATGAGCTTTGGACAACACCTCACACCCCGGTAGGCCGGAGCCTGACGAGTTGGTTCCGGCGCGCTACGCGCTGCGGAGCCGTTAGCGGCGACCCGATTAAACGGGCTGAACTCGTGAGCCCGCAATTGATAGCCTTATGGCCGCGCAGAAGCGGGCGTGGCTGAGTTGAGAATTGAAAAGGATCATTAAATGGCTAAATTTGAGGTCGGCTACGTTATTGGTAGCCTCGCGTCTCAATCTATCAACCGACGGCTTGCGCTCGCGCTCGTCAAACTCGCTCCTTCGAATTTGAGGCTCAGGGAAATCCCCATCCGGGATCTGCCGCTCTACAGCTACGATTATGACTCCAATTATCCAGAGGCCGCAAATCGCTTCAAGAGTGCCATAGCTGATACCGACGCCGTCCTTTTCGTTACGCCAGAGTACAATCGTTCGATACCCGGCGCGTTGAAGAACGCGATAGATTGGGCTAGCCGGCCGTACGGGCAGAATGCGTTCACGAGGAAGCCATCGGCGGTGATAGGAACGTCTCCCGGTTTGATTGGCACCGCCGTCGGCCAGCAGCACTTGCGCACTGTCCTCGGCTTCTGCGATTCGCCGCAGATGAACGCGCCGGAGGCTTACATCCAGTTCACGCCGGACCTTATCAGCGATGATGGCGAAGTGTCGCGCGAATCCACAGCCGAATTCCTGAAGACCTTCATGGTAGAATTCAGTGGCTTCATCGAACGGGCACGTACCGTGCCGGTTCCCGCCTGACCGATCCGGGGTTCGACGCCGTCCGGCTCGAGGACCCCGTGCTGTACGCGTCGCTGGGCACGGTGTTCGATGCGCGGCCCGCCCTGCTGCAGACCTTCGCGACCGCGCTGGCACCGCTGGGCGGCACCGTTGTCGTCTCGACCGGGTCCACGGAACCGGCAGACCTGGGTCCGCTGCCAGCCAACGTGCTGGCCCGCCAATCCGTGCCGCAGCTCCAGGTGCTGGCCCGGGCGGCGCTCTTCGTGACCCACGGCGGCATGAACAGTGTCAACGAGGCGATGCGGACCGGGGTGCCGACACTCGTCGTGCCACAGGGGGCGGACCAGCCAATGGTGGCGCGGCGGGTTGTAGAGCTCGGTGCCGGCCTCGAGCTGGGGTCTCAGAAGGCGCCTATCGTGACCCTTCGAATATCCCGGAAAGGGCCGCTGCATCAGACATTTAAGCGTTCCGGTGCCCCGGGGTTAATTTTCGGCGCGCTTTCATACTCAGAGACGACGGTTGATCAGAGTCTCATCCGCGGGTTGGAACATAAGAGACTACTGATCTGAAGTTCCCGAATTCATGCTTGTCCACCTTCCTCCGACTAGCCCCGCCCCTGCCGGCGCCGCGGACCAGGCAAAGGCTGCGAGCGTTCCAGGCTCAGGCTGGGATCAAGGGTAAAGAGCTCCTGCGCGCGTCCGACGCCACGCAACGCGAACCGGCCGACTGAAACGAGCTTTTTGCGCTCCTCGCCGAGTAGCAGCTCGGCGAATTCCGATGAGCAAAGCATATTGCGACCGGCCGACTCGCACATGGAGCTGATCCGGCTGACCTCATTGACCGGCGGGCCGACAACGGTGAAATCGAGACGGTCCGGAGTACCGATATTGCCGTAGAAGACCCTGCCGGCATGCAGGCCCAAGTGAATGTCGGCGACAGAAAGGCCATCGTTTTTGCGGCGTTTGGCAAGCTGCAGCAGCCGTGTGCGCATGTCGCGTTCTGCCTCCACCGCGGCGCGACAGGAATATTCGGGCCGCGAACTGGTGAAGATGGCCAGGACTCCATCTCCGATCAGTTTCAGCACATCGCCGCCGGCGGCCTTCACTGCGCCGATGACCGCTTCGGCGTAGTCATTGATCAACGGCACGAGTTGATCGTTTTGAACCGACTCGGACAGGTTCGTATAGCCAGTAATGTCGGAGAACCAGAGTACGGCGTTGATCCTCTTCACCGAGCCGTGGCGGATGCCGCCGCTCAGCACCTGGCGACCAGGCCCCCGGCCGAGATATGCCTCGACCAGCGTCTTGGTGAGCCTTGTCTGCGCAGCCGAACGAACCGCCAATCCCAGATGCGGTGTAAGCCGGGACAGAACAGCGACTTCCTCCTCCGAAAATCCACCCGGGCGCGCTGTGGTCCAGCGGGCGTAGAATGCATCGACATCCTCGACCCTCATCGCCTGCCGGATACGATAGACGATCGCAAGATAGTCCGTCTGGCCGGCATCGCGCAGCTCCTCGATCGCCGGAAAGCCGCGCGTTTCGCCTGCTTCGAGCCGGCAACGTAGGGTCAATTCACGCCGCCGCAGCATCTCCAGAAACGGGCTGCGCTTCCACAACTCCGCTCCCTTGCCCTCACGGCTCGACGGGTATTCTTCTTCGCGGAAGCTGATCGACTCGTCTTCGTCCCAGAAGAAGGCGCGTGCCTCGTGCATCGGGTGCAGCGTGTCGATCATCACAAACGCCTTGCCCAGCGGCAGCCCTGCTTCGACGCAACGCTCGCAGAAGGCCTGTACAAGCGATTCCTCGCTGCGGATGCCAAGCAGCCCAGCCTCCGCGAGCCAGGTGGCAATTTCATCGCAATCGCTGATCTTCATTGCCGACGATAGCTTCCCATTGCACCGCAAAAACGGCGCCACGGTGTTTTATATCACATGCGTGGTCAACGGAGCACAAGCACGTCACCCGATGACAAGCTGATGCTTGCTGTCCTGGATCGGATGTTGTCGGTGCTCCAAATGGGGATTTACGAGTCTCGGCACGGACTCTGAACCGAACCGAGTAATGTTACCGCAATTCCGACAGGATGCGCACCCAACCGCGTATTCCCTTGCGAAGCCGATCGACACCGTACCGCTCGTTAGGGGCATGAATGGCATCGTCGGCGAGGATCAAGCCCGTGACGATGCAATCGATGCCAAGACGGTCGTAAGGAGTACGACCAATGGAACCGTGCCGCCCGTCCCCTTGATCAGGGTCGGCTCTGGCCATTCTGCGTCAAGCGCTCGCGCAGTGGCTGCAATGTAGGGGCTGGCTTCGTTCACCGACACCGCCGCGTTCCCGCCGGCCCCCTCGAACACAACCTGACAGCCGGCAGGAAAGCGAGCTTCGACGAAGTTTCGAAAGAAGGCGCGGATATGTTCCGGTCGCTGACCACCAACCAAGCGGAACGACAGTCGAACTGTGGCGGATGAGGGTAGAACCGATCGTTCGCCGGGGCCTATATTGCCGCCCACGATGCCGTTGAAGTCGATGCCAGGACGCCCCACATCAACTCGACCGTACCGTATCCGCCTTCATCATATCCTCCGGTTACCGAAACGCCGGCCAGAGCCTCAGTGAGATCCAGAGCTTCCCACTGAACACCCGACATTTAGCCCGACGGGCGGCTGAAGCGGCGGCGATGGAACGCTATGAGGCTGCAAACATTTATCCCCGAGATCCGCGCGTTCACCTCAGTCGGTTTCGAGACCCTCGCAAGCATAAAGGATCCAGGATCGATAAAGCTGATTGAGTCCAGGCGGCGAAGCCATTGATGGCTCGAGAGCAGTCCTTGCGCCTACGATTGGCGTTTGCCGCCGCGCCAGTCCGCGAAAGGGCCGGCCATGGCGGCAAAGCAGCGCAGTAAAGCCCCGATCCCCAAATACCCGCTCTGGATCACTCTGCCCTATACGCTTTTTGTCGCCGTGCTCACGCCGGTATACTGGTTGCGATACGGCCCCGGCAATTTCCTGTGGTTCTCCGATATTGCGCTCTTTGCCGTGCTGATCGCGTTGTGGACCGGCAGCCGACTCCTCTATTCGATGATGGCAGTCGGCGTTCTGCCGCTCGAGTTCGCCTGGTTGGCGGACTTCGTGACCGGCGGCAAGCTGACCGGGCTCGCTGCCTACATGTTTGATCCAAGGGAGCCCGCATATGCGAGGACGCTGTCCGGCTTTCATTTGTTCATGCCGGTCATCATTATTTTCATGCTGATCCGGCAAGGCTACGACCGCCGCGCGTTCAAAGCGCAGACCGCTCTCGCCTGGGTGGTACTGGTTGCAAGTTACTGGTTCACCCGGCCCGACGAGAACATCAACTGGGTGCACGGGCCTGGTCCGGAGCCGCAGAGGATCTTGCCGCCACGCATGTATCTCGGCCTGTACATGGTGCTTTTGCCCCTGGTCGCCTACTTGCCGGTCCATCTTGTATTGAAACGGCTGTTCCGGCCGTAGCTGGCCATGCGGAGACGACCGGCGAATTCCAATGCGCTGCGCGTCCAGGCTTCCATCCCCGGCCAGCGCATTAGTCTGATGATCTTGGGCGGGGCGCAGGCGAATTGTCTCGGTGAACGGTTTTGGGGCTCGTCCTGAGTGGATCGCTGCCGTTTAGCATCCTGATCGCATCGAGGAACAACGGCTCCCTGCGTTCGTTGGCCTTCGGCGAGATAAGGAGCCAAATCATGCAAAGAGACCAGAAACGGAATCGCAAGGACGATTCTCCCAACATCTCTAAAACCACGGGCGTTGACTCGAGACATGAACGACAAAAAGCTCGTCCCGACGCCGATGATCCGACTGACCCGGAAGAGGTATGGAAGAGTTCCGAGACGACACCCCAGCGCGAAGCGAAAGAAAAAACGTCGGAAGAACCAGACGGGCGTGTCGCCGATGCGGGCGACGTCGGTGGCGGTCAGCCTTCGCCCTACGAGACGGAAGTGCAGGCGGACAGCGTTGCCCAGCAGACAGACCGCAACAGGCAGACTGGTGAGAAGCCGAAGCCATCCCAGGAATGAAAAGCCTCGTCATCCACAGGCGCACCGCGCCGTTCGACCGGCACGCCGTCACGATCGGCGAGCAGGACGCAGCATCCGACATCGCCCACCGCAAGATAGAGCCGGTCCAAGCTCGATTGGGCGGCCCGGACGAGCGGTTCAATGCGTTGCCGGGCCTCTCCCAATTCCGCCTCTGTCAGATGGCGTGGCGGGCCGAGCACGGCAAAAAGTCCACTGTCACCGAAATGCCCTTCACCGAAATACCCTTGCGCCGACACCACGGGATGGCGGCTGACGCTTCGCTCGTCTGCCCTGCCTGGCTCAACGCGGTCGCCGCAGCATCGGGACTTGCGTCGGCGATGAACCGACCTGGATTGCGCCGAGCGGTTCGAAGCCGTGGCGCCCGTAGAACGGAATGTTGCGCGGGTTCGAGGACTCCAGATAGGCGGGCGCGTGATCGCGATCGCACTGCGCGAGCGCGTATGCCATCAAGGCCTCGCCGTGGCCTTCGCCCTGATGCGCTGGGTCGACGCCGATCACGGGCAAGTACCAATGCGGTTCGGCCGGATGGTACTTGGCCATCTGCTCGAATACAGCGGCGACTTCAGGGGCAAGGGAGGGCGCAACCGTGCTCTCGACAACCGCACCAAGCCCTTCCTCGTCGGGATGCACACCGGGCGACAGCCACAACGCCGTCCCGACATAGCCATCGGTGCAAAAAGCGCTTCCGTTTGAGAATGCCCTGGCCCCGAAGGCGCGGACCATTCGCGGCATGGCCGCAAGGTACTGGTGTGCATGCGGCCAGGTCCATCGTGCCATGGGATCCGCTGCAAACGCCAGCGAGATTGTTCCGATCGCCGGATCTTCATCGGACGCGGCCATAACCCTCACTGTCGGCGATTTCATGCTGCCCTCCAAACGACGCAAATGATTCGACGAGGCGCCCGCGCCCTCAACGGGCGCCGCAACAAGCGGGCAGGGATCAGGCAGTGCATCGGAAACCGCCACATCCAGCTGCCATGTTTCGCCTCCGGCATTGAGTTTAACGCCTGACGCAACAAGTTGTTTCGAGAAACGGAAAGGAAGATCCCCCAGGAAGGAGACAGCAGCGATGACGAAACACAAGACCGGAACACGCGAGGAATGGCTCGGAGCGCGGCTCGCACTGCTCGAGGCGGAGAAAAGGCTCATGCGGCAGAGCGACGAGCTGGCGCGACAGCGACAGGAGCTGCCCTGGGTTCGGATCGACAAGGAGTATCTGTTTGAGACCGAGGAGGGCAGCGCCTCGCTCGCCGACCTCTTCCAGGGGCGCTCGCAACTCTTCGTCTATCATTTCATGTTCGGCTACGGATACCGGCTCACCGATGAGCGCCAAGGATGCACCGGATGCTCCTTGATCGCCGATCACTTCGACTGCGTCATCCCCCACCTGAACGGCCGCGACATTACCCTGGTTTGCGAATCGATCGCCCCGTTGCAGGAGATCCAGGACTACAAGCGGCAAATGGGCTGGCGCTTCCCGTGGGTTTCGTCGCTCGGCAGCGATTTCAAATACGACCTCGGCGCCGCCTTCACCGAAGAGCAGCAGAGAGACGGCGCCGACTACAACTATCAGCGTGTCGACAGGGCCGAGCCGCAGAAGGAGGGAATGAGCGTCTTCGCGCTCCAGGACGGTGCCGTCTACCACACCTGCTCGACCTACGCCCGTGGCACCGAGGCGTTTATGGGGGTCTACCGTTTCCTCGACCTGGCTCCGTGGGGAAGGAACGAGAACGGGCTCGAGTTCCCCCAGGAGTGGTGGCGCCGCCATGACGAGTACGGCAACCGCTGAATGTCGCAGGGGCGCAGATCCGCCTCCTGAACAATAGTGCGCGTCCGCCCGCCCGCCGGGCCGTCAACCTGATGGCATTTTCTCGAACGTCGTCAGCCCGGTTTCCATCTTGTCCCAGGGGAGGGCCCGGATACCGTACGTCACCACGGTCGGATTGAACCGGCCCGGATCATCGAGGCTTGCGGCATGGACCGTGATCACGTCCGGCATGGCAGTGTATGTCAGGTGGGTCGGCGTTCCGCAGACCGGGCAGAAGGAATGGATTTTGACATTTCCGTTGTCCGCCGCGACACGCCAGTCCGTCGTCACACCGGTGATCGTCACGTCCGCCCGCGACGGAAACGTCAGGTAAGATCCGTGACCGGTGCCGCTTCTTTTCTGGCAGTCGCGGCATTGGCAGTGGTTCTCGAAGATCGGGGCTGCCTTGGCCTCGTAGCGCACCGCGCCGCACGCGCATCCGCCGGTGTAGTGAGTGCTCATCTGCTCGGTCCTTTTGTCCTGGGTCAGGCCGCCCGTTCGGACGCGCGTGGCCTGGCGAAGACATCGATCGCCTGACCCGTTTCGAGGAAGGATTTCAGGCTGGAGAGGACGATCGGCCAACCCTTTTTGATGCCGTTCGCCATGCCGCTGCCGGCTTCGAGGTCGTCATGGCTGACGGTCAGCCGGACCATGGCCTCGTATTCCTCGAGCTCGAAGGTCACCCGGCTGTAGCTCGCCGGATCGGACGCCTGCGAAGCGTTTGCCCAGGTGATGACGAGACGGGTCGGCGGCGACACCTCGACGACCTTGCCGACGAGCTCGACGGTCCGTTCGTCATTAGCGCGGATGTGCTGCCAGCTCGAGCCGGGCTTCCAGTCGGAGACGTTCTCGTGGCCCCAGGAGCGCCGTGCGAGGTCCGGTTTGGTTATCGCCTCGAACACCTTTCCCGGTGTCGAGACAATATAGGTCGTGTAAGTAAAGCTGATCGTTTCCCTGGTCATTGCTACGCTCCTTTTGTTTCGCGAGCATAGGTAGATGGGGAAACCGGGTTCGTGTGAGTGACAATCTTGTCGCGAATGGCATCTGATATGAAAAAAGGTTGATGCATGAGGCGCTGGCAGCTTGCTCATGGACGGTATCTCGATCTTGGCGCGCAATCGTTGCTGATGGGGATTTTGAACGTCACGCCGGACAGTTTCTCCGACGGCGGAGAATTCGACCGGCCGGAGCGGGCGCTGCAGCAGGCGCGGCGCATGATCGGCGAGGGCGCGGCGATCATCGATGTCGGCGGCGAATCCACCCGGCCCGGCGCCGGCGCCGTTTCGGCGCGCGAGGAACAAGCGCGCATCCTGCCGGTCATCGAGGCGCTGTCGTCCGACGGCGGCAGCCTGGTTTCGGTCGACACCTACAGGGCCGAGACGGCGCGGCTGGCGGTCGCCGCGGGCGCGCATATCGTCAACGACGTGCATGGCCTGCAGCGCGAACCCGACATCGCGCAGGTTGCGGCGGAAACCGGCGCCGGCCTCGTCATCATGCACACCGGGCGCGGCCGCGAAAAACTGGCGGATGTGATCGCCGACCAGTTCCTGTTCCTGAACAGATCGCTGGAGATCGCGCGCGACGCCGGCATCCCGGACGAGCGGATCGTGCTCGACCCCGGCTTCGCTTTCGCCAAGGACGGCGAGGAAAACCTCGAGCTCATGGCTCGCTTCGGTGAATTGCGCGCGCTCGGTTTTCCATTGCTCGTCGGCACGTCACGCAAGCGCCTTGCCCGTCACCTGGTCGGCGGAAGTGACGAAGGGCGAGACGTCGGCACAGCGGCAACAAGCGTCATCCTGCGGCTGAAGGGCGCTGCGATCTTTCGCGTCCACAACGTTGCCGTCAATCGCGACGCACTGGCATTCGCCGACGCGGTGCGCCAGCGCGAGACCGGGGAAGAGATCAGGCGGGCTCGGTGACGACGCCGATCCGCCGGTAGACGAATTGTTCGTCGTTCGAAGGAACTGCCGCAGCACGCTGGGCTTCGTCGATCAGCATGGCCATGCGCGCATGGATCGGCGATTTCGCGCAAGCCGGGTCCGTCGCGGCGGCGTCGCCGGCAATCGCCATCGCCTGGCAGCGGCAACCGCCCCAGTCGATCTCACGCCGTTCGCAGCTGCGACAGGGCTCAAGCATCCAGTCGGTGCCGCGAAAGGCGTTGAATGCCGGCGAATCGGTCCAGATTTCGGCCAGGCTGCGCGGGCCGAAACGCTCAAAACTGAGCGACGGGATGGTCTGTGCGGCATGGCATGGCAGCACGGTGCCGTCCGGCGCCACCATGAAGGCGTCGCGCGCCCAGCCGCCCATGCACGGCTTGGGATAGATGGCGAAATAATCCGGCGTGACGAAATCGATGTTCATGATGCCGGTGAGCCGTTCGCGCGCCGCCGCGACGATCTCCGCCTGACGGTCGACCGCAGCGCGCTCGGGCATCAGTTGATCGCGATTGGTCAGCGCCCAGCCGGCATACTGCACGTTGGCGATCTCGAGCCGCTCCGCGCCCAGCGAAAGCGCCAGGTCGATGAATTCCGGCACTTCCTCGATGTTGTGGCGATGGATCGGCGCGTTGATGGTAAGCGGCAGGCCGGCCGCGCGGGCGCGGCGTGCCGTCTCCAGCTTCTTTTCGTGGCCGCCTTTGTGATTGCCGATGCGGTCGGTGGTCGCCGGCCGTGCGCCTTGAAAGCTCAGCTGCAGATGGTCGAGCCCGGCTTCGGCAAACGCCTCGATGCGGCCCTCGGCAATGCCGACGCCGGCGGTGATCAGGTTGGTGTAGACGCCGCGCGCCGAAAGCCCGGCGATCAATTGCTCGAGGTCGCGGCGCAGCGTCGGTTCGCCGCCCGACAGATGCACCTGGAGAACGCCGAGATCGGCGGCCTGCGAGAACAGATCAAGCCAGGCCTGTGTATCGAGTTCGCGATTGGCTTTCAGCAATTCGAGCGGATTGGAGCAATACGGGCATTGCAGCGGGCAGCGATGCGTCAGTTCCGCCAGCATGCCGATCGGAGGGAGAAGGGGCTCGCTCATAGTTTTACCAGCAGCTTGTCCGACCATTCTTGCAGGAAGGCGACGACGTCGGCCGCCACCGCCTCCTGTTCGGCGTCATAATCCGCGGCAAGCTCGGCGATGATGTGGCCGACCGTGGACCGTCCATCGCAGCGGCGCAATATATCGAGGCTGATGTCGTTGGGCCAAAACACCTTTTCCGGCGAGAGCACGGCGAACGCCTGCCGCACGGGGTCGTACTGTATGCGCACGTGCTTCGGCAGCGACGGCACCGATCGCGACGACACCAAAGCTCTTTCGCGCAGCGCCATCATTGGGCTGGCTCCGGACGGAAGGCGCCGGGCGGGATGTTTCCCGGCTCGCCATAGGCGTGTTGAAGCGCGTCGAGCATGGCCCACAGTATATCGCATTTGAACACCAGCGCATCGATCGCCTCCTGCTGGCGTTCCGCCGTGTCGGCATGGCCGAGCACGTAAGCGAGGGCGAAGTCGGCGTCGCGCGAGGCCTGTTCGGGCCGTCGGCTGAAATAGGCCAGCGTATCCTCGGTGATGTAATCATATTTGGCCAGCATCGCCGGGACCCGTTCGCCGATGATGAGCGGCGAGAACATCTCGGTCAGCGACGATGCGACCGCCTCGAACAGCGTCCGGTTCGTGCAAAAGGCGAGGTAGGCGCCGACCGCGAAGCGTGTCGCCGGCAGCGCCAGCCTTTCGCTCTTCACGTCATCGGCATCGAGGCCGAGCGAGGTCGCCAGATGCAGCCAGCGCGCGATGCCGCCGCTCCAGCCGTCCTCGCCATCATGGTCCTCGATGCGTTTGCGCCAGGCGGCGCGAAACGCCGGGTCCTGCGCATGTGCGAGGATCATGGCGTCCTTGCGCGGGATGACGGCCTGGTAGCAATAGCGGTTCAGCGCCCAGGCCTGCATCTCGGTCCTCGACAGCGCACCGCTGGTCATCCTGTGGTGGAAAGGATGGCGGTTGTGATAGCGCTCGGCGCCGACCTGCCGCAGCACGGCTTCCAGCTCGCTGGAGGACAGGCCGTTCCTGGCCGCGTCGTGGAAATCACTCAAAATTCCATCTCCATCCCATCGCGGGCGACTTCCCAGCCAGCCGCTTTGACCGCTGCGTGCTCGGCCGAATTCTCGTCCAGAACCGGATTGGTGTTGTTGATGTGGACGAAGACACGGCGGCCGATCCCCACATCGGCCAGGCCGGCGATCGACCCACCGTCTCCCGACATGGCCAGATGCCCCATGCGCGCACCGGTCTTTTGGCCGACGCCGGCGGCAATCATCTCGTCGTCGGTGTAGACCGTGCCATCGAACAGGACACAGGCGGCATCGGCCAGGCGCGTGCGCAGGGCCGCATCGATGCGCGCGCAGCCTGGGATATAGAAGACGCAGCCGTGACTGCCGGCACCAGCGATGCGGACGCCGATCGTGTCGCCGGCGTCGGAACTGAAATTGGCATCCGGCCGGCTTCTTTCCTCGAGATAGAGGGCAATCTTGCCAGGCACGGGAAAACTCTCGACAGTCACGCCGGTGTCGTGGCCGTCTGCGTCGCAGATCGCCAGTTCTTCAGCCGGCGGCAAGATGCGTCGCGGCACGAGCGCCGGATCGAGGACATTGAAGATCGAGTTCGCTTCCAGCGTCGCCAGCACCTGTGTCGTTGCGTAGATGGCGAAGGGCTGCCGCTCACGCAGGCTGAGCAGGCCGGCGACATGATCGACATCGGCATTGGTCAGCACCACCGCGCGGATGGGTGTCGAACGCAACGGCGCATCCTGCGCCGGCTGCAATTCAGGCGTTTGCGCAATCTGCTGGCGGATATCGGGCGAGGCGTTGAAGAGAACCCAGCCGGCCCCATCCACTGAGGCGGCGATGCTTGATTGGGTTCGCGAATGCACGCCAGCCATCCCGGTGCGAGCCGCGCGGCTCAGGCGATAGTTGCAATTCCACTGCGGGAAGCCGCCGCCTGCCGCCGAGCCGATGATCTTCAAGCGCATTGCAATGCCCGCTCTGCGGCTTGTTCAACCAACAGCAAATTTTCGACCGCGAATGGTTTCGCGCCCGCATTGAACGCATCAAAGCCTTTCACCAAGACCTCGCGCGAAATGGCAGTGCGTGTCCCCGTTGCCGGGGACACGCACCTCTGCGGCCTACTTCTTGGGAGTAATTTCAGCAGGCAGATACCGCGAAATCTCGAAGCCCGCAGCAACTTGGCACATGGTCGGTTTTGTCCAGCTCTTCTTCATGGCATATCTCCTCTTCTACCAGCCCGAAGGGGCCGATCCTTTTCTCGGTCAACCATTGCTGGGCACCATTGCAATGGCTCGTCCATCAGCTCTCAAAATGGACAAATGAAACGGCAGGTCCTGAAAAGTCGAAAAACAAGAAAATAACAATGCTCATCCTCAATTGCTAATCACATAAGGCTTCCTTTCCTCCAGCGGAAGGTTGGCACGTTCCCATCCATCGGCGCCGGGCGGATACCAGATCACCGAACTGTAGCCCCATTCGATGGCCCGCTTCGCGGCATTCCACGACATCCAGCAATTCGTCATGCAATAGAACAGAATGGCACGCGACTTGTCGGGACCGGCTTCGGCAGCGAGGCCTTGGCGAAAATAGTTGGCGGTCTCCTCGGAGATAGCACCGTAACCGACATTGGCCAGCCAGGTGCTGCCTGGGATGTCCTTTCTGATCTTGGCTCTCCAAATCGTTCCCGCCGGCAAATTAGCCGGCTTCGGCGTGTTCGGCATGACGTCGAAGAACACCGCCTTCTTCTCCCGCCACAGCGCCTCCGCCTCCGCCGTCGTCACCACCTTCGCGCCCTGCAGCGTCTGCGGCACCGGCGCCCGATAGTCGTCCATCCGGTAGCCACCGGGCTCGGCGATATCGCCAGCCCACATCGGTTCGGTCAGACCTAGAAGGCCCGCGGCAACCAGCAAAATCGTCTCCTTTCCCTTCATGCGTTTCTCGTCATTGCGTGATCGGATTATCGTGTTCGTCGATCAGCGGCACATCGTAGTCCAGCAGGATCCTGGTGATCTCCGCCTGGTTTTCCCTGATCACCCGGTTGAGCGTCCGCTTCCATTCCTGGTCGGAGGGACGCACGCCCATGGTGATGCGGTATGACATGCGCGAGCCGGTCTTTTCCTTCACCAGCGGAACGATCGTGAGATCGGCGCCGAGTTGCTTGGCGTAGTAGCCTGCCATCGGTCCCCACATGACCGCCGCATCGATCTTGCCGGCGAGCATGTCCTTGATCATGACTTCCCCCATGGAGGGGGTGAGGCGGGTATCCACCGCCAGCGGATAGATCTTTGCCGTTCGCATGAGCTTGTTGGCGGCCATGTTGGCAGTCGGCGGCGTGCTTTCGACGACGCCGATCCTCTTGCCGGTGAGTTTCGGATCCTCGATGGTCTCGACGCCTTCCATGCCGTTGCCCTTCGGGTGCACCAGCACATAGGACGAGCGATAGTAGGCGTTGGTGTTCTGCACCAGTTCATCGCCCTGGGCATAGCCCATGATGATGTCGCATCGGTTGGCGGCCAGCGTGTTGCGCACGAAGCCGGCGACAAGAGGAAACCATGTATAGGCGACGGACTTTCGGCCGGTTTTCGCGGCAACCAGGTCGGCCAGCCGGTTTTCGAAGCCTTCGCCGCTCTCGTCGGTGAACGGCATGTTCGAAGGATCGGCGCAGACGCGCAGAATGTCTGGGTCGACCAGTTCGCCCGCGGCACCAAGGCCGGCGTCCTGCGCCTGGGCGTTCGCAGGCAGCAAGGCGAGTGCGCCGAGCATCGGCAGGACAAAACACAGCTTCAACGCGTCACGGCCAATCATATCATCCACCCATGCAGGATGCTTCGGCATCCTTCGCTGCCTGTGGCTTGTCTGCTTTCTTCGGCGGCCTGCCGCGCGGCGCCGCACCGTCGGCGCGGGCACGCAGATAGACGTAGAGATCATCCATGTAGCAATAGACGTTCTTGTTTTCGCCAAAGGCAGGCATGACATTTTCCTTGCCGCCGCCGACATTCTTGCGGCCCTCGGCGACGATCGAGATGAAGGTGGCGTAATCCATTGTTTTCAGGCTGTTGAGCAAGGCCGGCGCATAGCTCGAACCGGTGCCGTCCGGTCCGTGACAGACATGGCAATCGGAGTGATACCGGCGGTAACCGCTGAACGTATACCAGTCGACGGCTCCGTTTTCGATCTTGAAGGTCGGATTTCCGTCCGCGTCGAAATGCTTGCCGCCTTCTTCCGTCACCGCCTTGGCTTTTTCAGCGCTGTCCTGGGCATGCGCGAGGCTTGAACTTGCCAGAGACAGCGCCAGGGCGAGAGCGGAAATTACAATGCGAACGGACATTCAGCTACTTCCTTGATTTCTTGATTTCGCCTGCACACGGTTTTGCTGTCGTGAAGCGGCATGGATCGATGTGGGTGCGCGGCGAAATTGAGAGCCCGGTCCTGGCTTCCCGGTGATCCGGGCTCTCGCTTTTTCAAGCCTTGGTCTTCTCAAAAAACCGAGGCGTGCCTATGGTTCCCGTGTTTCAGTCGTTCCCGTTTTTATCAGTCCGGGAGACCGAAGACGGTGAGCTGGCCGCCTAGCGTCGTGTAGTCGGCAAGTGCTGCGTAGCCACCGACTGCGCCCAGACCAGCAGTCCCAACGACCGCAGCCTCGTCGCCTTGCGCACGGCCCTGATCGACGGCGCCATGCCAGGCAGCGGCGTTGTCGGGCGAAAGCAGTCCGCCTGCCAGACCGATACCGGCCCATCCGCCGACGCCGGACAGAACGGCGATATACTGCTTGCCGCCATGCTCGTAGGCCGTGATGTTGCCGATGATGCCGGACGGGGTCTTGAACTTGTAGAGTTCGTTGCCGTCATGATCGACCGCCTTGATGTAGCCCTCGAGCGTGCCGTAGAAGACCACATCGCCTTCGGTGGCAAGCGCGCCCGACCAGACCGAGAACTTCTCGGGCTTGGACCAGACGATCTCGCCCTTGGCAGCATCCCAGGCAATGAAGTTGCCCATGTGGTCGGCTCCAGGGGGAGGATACATCGACACGGTGGCGCCCACGTAGGGCTGACCGGCGGTGTAGCTCACCTTGTAGGGCTCATAGTCCATGCAGACATGGTTTGTCGGCACGTAGAACAGACCGGTCTTCGGCGAATAGGTCGCCGGCTGCTGGTCCTTGGTTCCAAGCGCGGCCGGGCAGATGCCCGTCGAGTTGGTGTCTTCGCCGTTCTGCTGGGTCGAATATTTGGCGACCACCTGCGGGCGGCCGTACTGGTCGCTGCTGGGGTCCATGTTGACTTCCGTCGCCCAGTTCACTGCCGGATCGTATTTCTTGGCGACGAGAAGCTCGCCATTGGCGCGATCCATGGTGTAGGCAAAGCCATTGCGGTCGAAATGCACCAGCACATCGCGCTTGGCCCCCTTGATGTCCATGCCGTCGACAAGGATCATCTCGTTGACGCCGTCATAATCCCACTCGTCATGCGGGGTCATCTGGTAGAGCCACTTGGCCATCCCGGTATCCGCATCGCGAGCCATGATCGTCATCGACCAGCGATTGTCGCCTGGCCTCTGGACCGGGTTCCAGGTCGATGGATTGCCGGTGCCGTAGTAGATCAGGTTAAGCTTGGGATCGTAGGCGTACCATCCCCAGGTCGTGCCGCCACCGGTCTTCCACTGCTCGCCTTCCCAGGTGTTCGTGCCCGAGTCCGAGCCGACCGGTTTGCCGAGATGGGTGGTCTTTTCGGGATCGATCAGGGTTTCTGCATCGGGTCCCGTCGAATAGGCCCGCCAGGCAAGCTTGCCATCCGAAAGATTGTAGGCCGAGAGGTGGCCGCGAACGCCATATTCGGCGCCAGAGATGCCGACGATAACCTTGTCCTTGACGACCACAGGCGCCGACGTGCCGGATTCGCCCTTTCCGCCGTCGATCTGGTCGCCGTTCTTGACCGTCCAGACGACTTTGCCGGACTTGGCATCGAGCGCCACGACGGTGGTGTCGGCCTGATTGAGGATGATCTTGCCGTCACCATAGGCAACGCCACGGTTGACCGTGTCGCAGCACATGATGCCAATAACATTCGGGTCTTGCTTGGGCTCGTATTTCCAGAGGATCTTTCCGTCATTCTTGAGATCGAGAGCATAGACGGTGTTGGGGAACGGCGCGTGGACATACATCACATCGCCGATGACCAGCGGCCCGCCTTCATGGCCGCGCAGCACGCCAGTGGAGAAGGTCCACTTGACCTGCAGGTTCTTCACATTGTCCTTGGTGATCTGGTTGAGCTTGGAAAAGCGGGTGTTGGCGTAGTCACCCGTCTGCATCACCCAGTCCTTGGGATTCTCGGCCATTTTCATCAGTTCTTCATTGGCCGACGTCATGTGGACCGCGCCGAACGACATGAGCGCCGCGGTCGTTAGTAGGTAGGCAGTTTTCGCTAATACACGCATCAAAGTCCTCCCAGGGTGCACAATGACGAATCGTCCGTTGAGCCCACCAGGGCTTGCCCAAGCGATTCATGTGGGGGAAGTATTTCCGGCAGCGTGTCACGACCTAAGCCGAATGAGCAGAGGGCACCGTTACTGCCCATCCCACCTGGCCTACGAAAGACTGTCGCCGCTCCCTAATTGACGGTGACGCCCTTGAAGCCGGAAACAGGATGAAGCTATGTCATCCCCAGAAGGAAGGCAAGAAAAATCACTTCCATCTATGTTGCACTGCAATATAGAGAAATAGATATGAAAAAATCCGGACTGAAAGCTATTGATCGACTGTGGATGAAGCGCGATTTATATAAGTGGTTAAATTTTACGTATTTTTTGGGCAAAATGTATTGATTTTTATTTGGGAATATTCGCTGGATCGTATGATTTTAAGTATGCTCGCGTAGCTTCGGGTGCCGATAGTGGAGGAGACCTGAAATCAAGCTCAGCACCAGGATTCGGAGCCGATGTTCGTGCTGTCGGGGAGGCCTTTTGCCGGCCGGGACGGCCCTGTCCTTTGGTACTATATGGCCTGCATGAGAACTTGACGGGCGTGGCGACAGGAGGCCAACTGGTGCGGTGATCCGTCTCGATCCATTGGGCTCGATCTGTCACGTTCCGGGCCAATCGGAGGTTCCCCATGATCAGATATGTCGGCTTTTCGAGCTTGCCGCTGTTGCTCACGTCGGCCCTGGCCTTCGCCAATCCGGCCGGCGCCGCCTCAGATTATCCGACGGTGACGGTTGTCGACTATGTGCTCGGCTGCATGCAGACGAATGGCCAGACACGTCGGGCGCTGGAGAGCTGTTCCTGCTCGATCGACGTCATCGCCTCGATCCTTCCCTTCGAGGACTATGAAAGGGCCGAGACCTTCAAGAGCATGTCCCTGACGACAGGGGAGCGTTCGGGACTGTTCCGCGAAAGCGCGCCGGCAAAAGCCGCAAGCACGGGACTGAAGCGCGCGCAGGCGGAAGCCGACGTGCGCTGCTTTTAGACGCTGTGTAAGACCGCCGACGGCGGCTGCATACGGTTTCGAGGTTTCAAAGCCCCGTAGCCTCCAGCGGCCATTGATTGCGAAATACCTTGCCGTCCGTATCGATCGCTTCCACCTGGATCTGGCCAGTGCCGTGCGCGGTGAAATCGAACCGGAAATTGGGATCTTCCGAAATCGATATCCCCCCTTCCATCGACAGGATCAGCCGGTCTGCCTGCGAGACCGACAGTTTCTGAACGAAATGCGCGGGGATGAAATACTGGGTCAAGGGGTTGCGCTGCAGGCCCGAATTGTTCGGGTGGCGGATCATCAGCTGCAATTCCTGCGCCTTTGTCATCGTCTCTTGCGGCGGGAATTGGCGCAGCTTCATCTGCCCCATCGTTGCCATCGCTTCGTCCTGGTTCTTGAGCGCCGGGGCGGAGCATCCGCCTGACGCCTTGACGAAGGTCTGGGCCATGTGAAGCTCGCCGCCCTGCGTCTCTGCTATGGCACGCAGATAGGAATAGTCGTCGACGCGCACGCGCGTCGACAGATGCGTCACGCCGGCGTCCTTGCCGATCTCGAACGTCGCCGCTACCGGCGCTGGATTGACGTCGATGATCAAGGTGACGGATTTGATGCCGGCGGGCGCCTTGGCCGGGTCGATATAGATGTCGACGGGCACGATGGCGGCATCCTGCGCCCGCTTCGGCGCCTCGATCCTGACGACGCCGCTATCGACCAGAATCGCCCGATCTCCGAACACGTCGCCTTTCATATCCTGCCAGATCCGGTCCGAAGAGGCGGTTGTTTGCTGGGCGTTGGCGGCTCCGGAGGCGCCAAAGAGCGCGCCGATGGCCAGGATGATCGCGGCGAAGATGGCTGCGAGCGGCAAGCCGAGCTGCCGGCTCCGGTAAGCGTGGTTCTGCATTTCGATGCCTCCACCAATGTCAGAGAGGTGGTGCCCAGGCCAATGTCGAGGATAGACCCTTGACGATGCGTTTGGCAAATCGATCCACCACGTCCAGCGCTCGTCGCTGTGACCTATTCCCATTCGAGTTCGGCAAAGGCGGCTGTTGCATTGCGCTCGTTGTAGTCGTCGAACAGCTGCCAATTGCTCCGTTCGCTTGCGCCGGCGGTCTTGACGGCGTCGCGGAGCGGCGTCCCGTCGGCGATCGCCTTGCGAATATCGCGCGCCAGAATTTCGAAATAGCGCCGCTCTGCCATCAGCGCCTGCGGCCAGTCGGCCGGTACCGGGCCATGACCCGGCACGACGCGCGTGGCGCCAATCGCGGCGAGCCCATCCATCTGGCGGAGCCAGCCGAGCAGCGATCCGTCGAGCGTCGGCAAGGAACCGATGAAAACCAGATCGCCGGCAAACAGCGTGCGGGTCGCGCTGTCGAAGACGGTCAGGTCGTTGTCGGTGTGAGCCGCCTTCCATGCCTGCAATTCGAGCACGCGCCCGCCGAGGTCGAGCTGCAGGCGATCGTCGACCAGCATCGTCGGCGGTATGATCTCGATCCCTTTGATGAGCGCGTCGCCGATCTGTTCGCGAAAGTTCTGCAGGTAGAAGGCGCCGCGCGCCTCGAGGGCGCGCGGCAGATTGTGGTGGCCGACGATGGTGGCGCCGATTTGCCGGAACGCCGCGTTGCCGAAGACATGGTCGGGGTGCATGTGGGTGTTGATCAGGTAGCGGACCGGCTTGGCGCTTATCTTGCCTATTTCGGCGATGAGGGCGTTCGCCTCGATCAGGCTGCCGCCGCTGTCGATGACGGCGACGGCGTCGGTGCCGACGACGACGCCGAGGTTGGAGATCGCGCCCTGGTTGGCGGCGCTCATCAATTCATCGACGCCCTGGAACGCGAAGACGCCGTCGGCGACTTTCCTGAGCTTGAATTCAAGGCCATAGGCTGCGGCGAGAGCGGCCCGCCCGAGGCAACAGGGCAGCATCGCGGCGCTGACCGCGGTGCAGGCGAAGCCGTTCACAAGCTTGCGTCGTATCCTGTCGATCGGCATGGTTTCCTCCCGATATGGTTCCGAACTGTAAGGCGATCAGGCCACGCCCGGAAATTTTTGCTGGAACGACCGTAAAAGGTCGCTCATCACCTGTGGATTGCGATAGTGCCGCGGCAGCCTTACGTCGAACATGCCGAGGACATGCGCCGGCCGCTGCGCGAGCACGATGATGCGGTCCGACAGCATCAGGGCCTCGCGCAGATTGTGGGTTACCATCAGGGCGGTCGTGGGCCGCGCCGACCACACGGTCAAAAGCAGGTGCCGAAGCCGCTCGGCGGTCCGTTCGTCGAGTGAGGCAAAGGGTTCGTCCAGGAACAGCACCGCCGGTTCGGTGGCGAAGGCCCTGGCAAGCGCTGCCCTGCGGGCAAGGCCGAGCGAAAGCTCCGCCGGATAGAGCGCGCGCATGCCGGCGAGGCCGAGCGCGTCGAACAGCCCATCGAGATTCTTCGTCCTCAGGCTTTTCGGCAGCGCCAGCCTGACATTCTGCTCCACCGTCCGCCACGGCAGCAAGACCGGCTCCTGGAACACGGCGGCGATCCGGTCGGAGCCGCCTTCAGGCAGCTGGAACGAGCCGGAAAAGTCCTTGTCCAACCCAAGCAGGATGCGCAGCGTCGTGGTCTTGCCGCAGCCGGACGGCCCCAGCAAGCAGGCGAATTCGCCTTGCCGGACCTCGAAGGAAAGGTCCTGGAGCGCCGTGATCGAGACGCCTTGCGTGGACCTGAAAGTCTTTTCGGCGATGTCGACCCTAAGCGGGACGACGGCGCCAACGGGTTGCATGTCGTTCAACGGGCTGCACCAGAAGGAGTTCGATGACAAGCATCACCGCCACGAAAGCCAGGGTGTAGGCAAGTATGGCGGCGACGTCGAAGAGCTGGAAATAAAGATAGATCTGGAAGCCGACGCCGTTGGAGCGGCCGAGCAGCTCGACCACCAGGACGATCTTCCAGATGAGAGCGATGCCGGATCGTGAGGCGGCGGCAAGATAGGGCTGCAGTTGCGGCAGCAGGACATGGCGGGCGCGGTCGAGGAGACCGAAGCGGTAGACGGCGGCCATTTCGGCGTAACTCGGATCAAGCGCCCTGGCGCCCTCGCGCATCGTCACCACGACATTCGGGATCTTGTTGACGGCAACCGCGCCAATGGCCGCCGCTTCGTTGAGGCCGAACCAGATGTAGGCGAGCACGATGACGACCAGCGCGGGAATGTTGAGGAACAGAACCACCCAGGGAGCGAAGAACCGGTCTGCGCTGCGGTGGCTGCCGAGGAGGACGCCGATGACCGAGCCAACAACCATCGCGACGACATATGCCGCGGCAACCCGGCCGAGCGTCGCGCCGAGATGGTAGAAAAGATCGCCGTTCGCCGCCTCTTCGAGCAGCACTTGCCAGACCTGTCCCGGCCCTGGAAAGGCACGGCTCGGCCAGGCATTTGCCGCAAGGCCCCACAGCAGGCCAAGCCCGAGCAGAGAGGCCGCGACCGTCAGCACCGGTGTCAGCGCCGCTGCCAGGCCGGATTGGCTGGACATGCCGGCCGCAGCGCCAGGCGGGCGATCGCCGGTATCAGGTGCGCTCATTGCGGGGGTACCTGCCAGAACGTGCCGGGCGCCATCTTCGGCGCGCGGCCGACCAGCTTTTCGCCGCCGATCTCGGCCAGCACGCGGTAAAGCCTGCCGGCGTCGGCCGCATCCTCGGCGACGGGGCGTCTGGGAATGCCCTCGCGATAGCGGTCACGCAGTTTGGCCAATTCCTCGCCTTGCGCGCGGATATCAGGCGCAAGGCGCAGCCATTCATCGTCGGATCGGGCCAGCAAGTCCTTGGACTGCGCCGAAGCCTTGATGAAGCCGCTGATAGCGTCCGGATTTTCGTTCGCCCAATTGTCATGAAAGACATAGCCGAGCGCCGATACGGCGCCTGAGGCACCGAGCGCTTTCGCCGCAGCATCGGCGCCGATCAGGCGACGAAAGCCGTTGGCCTCGAGGCGGGCGCAAAAATGCCAGAAATTGAGCACCGCATCGAGCTCGTCCTGCATCGCCTTTTCCGAAATCAGCGGCGGCGCGCCAAAGACGATGTCGCTGGTTGCCACCAGGTCGAGGTCGTGATCGCGTCTGGCCAGCGCCTGGATCAGCAGCCAGCTTTTGTCGAGCGGTCCGCCGGCGACGCCGAGCTTTTTTCCGCTGAGATCGGTGATCGTGCGGATCGGCGCTCCCTCCTTCACCATGATCGCCCCGACGGCGGTCGAATAGGGAACCAATGTGAGGTCGACGCCTTCGGAGCGCTGGCGCGAGACCCACAGCCAGTCGGAGACGATCATGTCGATCGCGCCGGCCAGCAAGGCGACGTTGGTTGCATCCTCGCCGGCGAAATCGACGACCTCCAGATCGATACCGTTGGCTGTGTCGAATCTGTGGTGCTTCAGCGTGTCAAGCGCCCAGCTCACGGTGCCGAATTTCAGCACACCGATGCGAACCCTGTTCGTGGCGAAGGAGGGGGTCGTGGCGAAGGAGGGCTTTGGGACAAGCGCCGCGGCTGTTCCAAGAGCCGCCAGCCGGAGCGTTCCTCGACGCGAAATCATGATGATGTCTCCTCCCGGGGCCGTAACGGGCCGGGGCGCCGATCAGATCGCACGGTCTTTGTTCGGGAAAGCGCATTTCCAGCGCTTGACCTTGAGGGTCGGGTGTTCCTGCGACCATTTCGCGATTTCGGTAGGCGCCAGCATCATGCATTGGAACAGAGAGCCGCGGCTCTCGAAATAGAGATGTTCGTCTCGGCAATTGCCCGGATTGGCAATCAGGCAAACCGTCAAGATGAGGTCGACCATATCCATTCAGCACCTCTTGCGCGCTTGAAGACGCCCGCTTTGACGAGTTCCGGCCCGATCCGTGAGCCTGGACAAAATCGCCAACTGCCGGAGTCCCGAGGTGCCCATGGAAAACCGGAATGGTTTGAGGCTACGCGCTCGCCCGATGGCCGTCAACAACGGCGAATGGGAGGGGCGATCGGAGCTGAGCGCGCTCTGCGCGCAATCGCGCCGTCGGTGAAGCTGCCGATCTCCCCCCTTGCGGGGGAGATGCCCGGCAGGGCAGAGGGGGGTGCTGTCCCTCCGACCTGTCGACCAATTACAGCCACGCCCTCAGACTGATTTCCGGTTGGGATGGATAAAGCCGAAAGTTGGCGATCCTTCCCACCCCCCCTCTGTCCTGCCGGACATCTCCCCCGCAAGGGGGGAGATTGGATGTCGCTTTGGCTTTCGCCAACCATCAATGCTGGAAGGCAGCGCAAATCTGAAGCGACTGCCTTGAATTCGGGCCAATGGTTGACATCGCTCATCTGCCGGGTAGCTTCCACAGGGACGCATGCCGATGATCGGCATGCGCTAATCGTCCAGGGCACCTTGACGATCAATGAGGAAATGCCATGCGTGCAGTCGCATTTTTCGCCGTCGTGTCCGTTGCGACGTTTATTACAAACCAATCGCAGGCACAGGATGCCGCGGCGGGTGAGAAGGTCTTCGCCAAGTGCAAGGCCTGCCACGTCGTCGACGAGGACAAGAACAAGATCGGCCCGTCGTTAAGCGGCGTTATCGGCCGGACGGCCGGCACGCATCCGGGGTTCAAATATTCCAAACCGATGGCCGAGGCGGGTAAATCCGGCGTCAAATGGGACGAAGCCACGCTGACGAATTATCTTCGCGACCCGAAGGGCATGATCAAGGGTACGAAGATGGCGTTTCCCGGCCTCAAGAAGGACGAGGATCTCGCCAACGTCATCGCCTATCTGAAGCAATACTCCAAATAACCCGGTTTTTCCGCAGGAAATAACCCGGTTCTTCTGCCGGAAGTAACCCGGTTCTTCCGCCGAAGTAACGCGACTTCGTCGGCCGTTCGCAAACTGCGCTCGGCCGGCGCGCCCGCACTGGTTGGCGCCGGTCAAGCGGCGTCTTGCAGCCTGCGCATCGCGGAAGGCAGGTCGAGCAAGCCGTCGCAAACCAGGTCGGCGCCAAGCGCTTCAACGGCAATTTGGGTGTAGCCGCCACGCAGCAGGATAGCCGGCATGCCGGCGGCGCGGGCGGCGGCCACGTCGGCGCCGCTGTCTCCGACCATCAGTGCGTCACGAGGCTCGACCTGAAGCTGGTCGAGCGCCAGCAGCAGAGCGTCGGGCGCCGGTTTCAGGCAAGTTACCGCGTCTCCGCCGACGATCGCGCCGAGATGCTCCGTCAGCCCGAAATGCAGCAGGATTTCGCGAGCCGCCAGCTGCGGCTTGTTGGTCACCACGCCCATGGCTATTCCGCTCAAATGGAAGTGGGTGAGAACCTCCCTGACGCCGGGCATCAGCGTCGTCAGGCCGGTCAGATGTCTGCGGTAGATCGGCGCCATGGCACGGTTGGCCTCGTCGAGCGCGCTGCCGAGGAGCGGCGCGCCGGATGCCGCGAAGGCTCGCTCGATCAGTTTCCTGACGCCGCCGCCGATCATCGCCCTGACCTGTTCCAGGCGCAGCGGCGACAGATCGCGACCGGCCAGCAGCTCGTTGACGGCGGCGGTTATATCGGGCGCCGAATCGACCAGCGTGCCGTCGAGATCGAACAGGATCGCTTTTGGCGATCGAAACCGCCTGCCTGCACCGACGTTCATGCAGCATCCTTCCACTTGATCGAGCAGCCGATCGAAGCGATCTGGTCCAGCGGTCCGTCGCCGGTTCGGGCAATTTGCCTCATCGCCTCGAAAAGGTCGCGTCTCAGTCCGGGCGGTCCAGCGTCGCGCCGCGCCGCGTCCAGCCGGCCGCGATATTGCAGGGTCAATTCACTGTTGAGCCCGAAGAAATCCGGAGTGCAAACGGCTCCATAGGCACGCGCCACCGTCTGGCGCTCGTCGTGGAGGTAGGGGAAAGTGAAGCCGTTCGCCCTGGCGAAGAGTTTCATGTTGTCGAAGGAATCATCCGGATAGGCGTCGGCATCGTTGGCGTTGATCGCGACAAAGCCGATGCCTTCGGGCTTGAGGTCGCTGGCATCGCGGACGATGCGGGAAATCACCGCCTTCACGTAAGGGCAGTGGTTGCAGATGAAGGCCACCACCAGCCCGTTCGGACCGGCGTGGCTGAAGATCGAATGCGATTTGCCGTCGACGCCGGGCAAGATGGCATCGATGGCTTGCCAGCCGAAATCGCAGACAGGTGGGATTGCCCCCATGTTATGCTCCGATGAAATGGTTTTACGCGGCTTTCCGGATCGCGCCGTCGGCTGCCTGCCTGATGGCGCCGATATTGGCGCGATAGGCCGCCTCGCTGCCGTCCTTGAAGATAGCCGAGCCGGCGACCAGCACATTGGCGCCGGCCGCGGTGACCAGCGGGGCGGTCTCGGGGGTGACGCCGCCGTCGATCTCGATGTCGATCGGGCGATTGCCGATCAGCGCCTTGACCCGCCTGACCTTTTCGACGACCGCCGGAATGAAAGCCTGGCCGCCGAAACCCGGATTGACCGTCATCAGAAGCACCAGATCGAGCCGGTCGAGCACATATTCGATGACGCTTTCCGGCGTCGACGGGTTCAGCGACACGCCGGCCTTCTTGCCGAGATTCCTGATCGCCTGCAGCGAACGGTCGAGATGCGGCCCGGCCTCGGCGTGCACGGTGATGATGTCGCAGCCGGCCTCGGCGAAGGCGGCGAGATAGGCGTCGGCCGGCGCAATCATCAGGTGACAGTCGAAGACCTTGTCGGTTCGGTCACGGATCGCCTTGATCACCGGCGGACCGAAGGTGATGTTGGGCACGAAATGACCGTCCATCACGTCGAGATGGATCCAGTCGGCGCCCGCCCGGACGACTGCTTCGACCTCGTCGCCGAGCCGCGAGAAATCCGCAGAAAGCACCGAGGGGGCGATGATTGTCTTGGTACCCATGGTCGTCGGCTCCATTCCGTCTTCGGTTTCCGGTCGCTGCACACCAACCGGCGTCATCGTGTCAGCGCGCCCTCGTCTCCGGTTCGCCTTCGAGCTTGCCTTCCGCGAACACGCGGCTGCCGCGAATATCGGATTCCTCAATGGTGATAAGGTCGGTCTTCGTCAACACCCGGTCGCGCGACGTGAAAAGCCGGTTGGCCTGGCGAAGCCGCGCCCGGTCGAGCCCATTGCGGACCGAGCGAGCGTTGGAGAAATGCGGCAGCCGCATGCGGATCGGCAGGTACTCTTCGAGCGCCTTGGCCGCCGCCTCGCTGAGACGATAATTCTGTTCCGCCAGCATGATCTCGGCGATCGATTTGAGCTCGCCGACGCCGTAGTCGGGAAAGTCGAGGTGGTGGGCGATGCGCGAGCGCATGCCGGGATTGCTGTTGAAGAAGCGGTCCATCTTGTCCTTGTAACCGGCAAGAATCACAACCAGGTCGTCACGGTTGTTTTCCATGCATTGCAGCAGGATCTCGATCGATTCCTGGCCGTAGTCACGTTCGTTCTCGGGCTTGTAGAGATAGTAGGCCTCGTCGATGAAAAGCACCCCACCCATGGCGCGCTTGATCACTTCGCGGGTTTTGGGCGCGGTGTGGCCGACATACTGGCCGACGAGATCGTCTCGCGTCACTGCGACCATGTGGCCCTCGCGGACATAGCCGAGACGATGCAGGATTTCGGCCATCCTGAGCGCCACGGTGGTCTTTCCGGTGCCGGGGTTTCCGGTGAAGTTCATGTGCAGGGTCGGCGCGCCCGAGGTCAGGCCGAACTTGCGGCGAAGCCGGTCGACCAGGAGCAGCGCCGCGATCTCGCGGATGCGGGTCTTGATGGGCTTCAGGCCAACGAGTTCGCGGTCGAGCTTGCCCAGCACCTCATCGATGTTGGACGCCTCGAACTCGGCCTGCAGATCGACCGATTCGTCCGGCGCGGCAGTGCCCTTTGCTATCGCGTCCAGCATGGTTTCGGCTAGCTCCGCTCGCCTTCGGGCCTGTCGGTCGCATAAGGCACGATCGAATAGCCCTGGCTGCGGCCGTCGCGCTCCTGGCGCAGCAGCCGGAACCCGGGTTCGTTGGGCGGCCGGTTGACGATGAACGACATGCGCGGCGCTTCCCAGCCCTTGCTCGAATCGAAGGCAGTGACTCGGACATACATGTTGGGCATGGCTTTCCGGCAATTGTTGACTTCAAGCAGGATGCCCGCCGGGTCCTTCAGGTCGAACATCGGGTTGCCGTACATTTCCCAATAGGTGTTTCGCGGATGCGGATCGTCAGTGTACTCGACGCTGACCGCCCAGTGGTTTTTCAACGCGTATTTGATCTGCGCCGAAATCTGCTCATCGGTCAGGTCGGGCAGGAACGAAAACTGTCCCTGCGTGACCTTGTTTCCCGGATTGGTCATCATGGCGACGGTTCCTTTCGTCTAGAAGCTGGGCGTTGCGGTTGGCACGAAGTCGGCCGTGTCGGTCGATTCGTAGTTGAAGGTGACGTCCTTCCAGGTCTCCAGGGCAGCTTTCAGCGGCGTGCACCATCTGGCCGCCTGTTCGAGGATTTTGGTGCCTTCGCGCAGATAGTCGCGGCCCTCGTTGCGGGCGAGGATCATCGCCTCCAACGCGACGCGATTGGCCGTCGCGCCGGCCTGGATGCCGTCCGGATGGCCGATCGTGCCGCCGCCGAACTGCAGGACGACGTCCTCGCCGAGATAATGGATCAGCTGGTGCATCTGGCCGGCATGGATGCCGCCCGAGGCGACGGGCATCGCCTTGTTGAGCGAGGCCCAGTCCTGGTCGAAGAACAGCCCGGTTTCGAGGTTCTGCGGCGTGCGCTCCTCGCGCAGCGTGTCATAGAAACCCTTGATCATCAGCGGGTCGCCTTCCAGCTTGCCGACAACGGTACCGGCATGGATGTGGTCGACGCCGGCCATCCGCATCCATTTGCAGATGACGCGAAAATTCATGCCGTGGTTCTTCTGGCGCGAATAGGTCGAGTTGCCGGCGCGGTGCAGGTGCAGGATCATGTCGTTGCGGCGTGCCCATTTGGCCATCGACTGGATCGCCGTGTAGCCGATGACCAGGTCGATCATGACGATGCAGGAACCAAGCTGTTTTGCGAATTCGGCGCGCTCGTACATCTCCTCCATCGTGCCGGCGGTGACGTTGAGATAATGGCCCTTGACCTCGCCGGTGGCGGCCGACGCCTTGTTCACGGCCTCCATGCAGTAGAGGAAGCGGTCGCGCCAGTGCATGAACGGCTGCGAGTTGATGTTCTCGTCGTCCTTGACGAAGTCGAGGCCACCCTTCAGCGCCTCGTAGACGACGCGGCCATAGTTGCGGCCTGACAGGCCAAGCTTCGGCTTCGTCGTCGCGCCGAGCAGCGGCCGGCCGAACTTGTCGAGCCGCTCGCGTTCCACCACGATGCCGGTCGCCGGGCCCTGGAAGGTCTTCAGGTAAGCCACCGGGATGCGCATGTCCTCGAGCCGCAAGGCCTTGACTGCCTTGAAGCCGAACACGTTGCCGATGATCGATGCGGTCAGGTTGGCGATTGAGCCCGGCTCGAACAGGTCGAGGTCGTAGGCGATGTAGGCGAAGTACTGCTGCTCGGTCTTGGTGCCGGGACCGGTGTTCGGCACCGGCTCAGATCTGAACGCCTTGGCGCGGTAGAGCTCGCAGGCGGTCAGCCTGTCGGTCCACACCACCGTCCATGTCGCGGTGGAGGATTCACCGGCGATGGCGGCCGCCGCCTCCTCGTGGTCGACGCCTGGCTGCGGCGTGATCCGAAACATGGCAATCAGGTCGGTCTCCTTGGGCCGGTAATCCGGCTCCCAGTAGCCCATTTTCTTGTAGGGGATGACGCCCGACTTGTAGCGTTCCTTGCCTTCCTTGAGCGTGCCAGCTGACGGCATGTCGATCTTGTTCATGACAGGTCTCCTGTTTGCCGCTCAGGCGGCTTTCGCGGTTGCGATTTGCGGGTCGAGTTTTCCCGCGGCATAACGTTTGGCCATCTCGTCCATGGCGATGACCCTGATCTTCGAGGCGTTGCCCGCCGTGCCGAAGCGCTCGAAGCGATCGCGGCACAGGTCGCGCAGGGCATCCATGGCGGGTTTCAGGAATTTGCGCGGATCGAATTCGCGCGGGTCTTCCGTCGCGACGCGGCGGAACTGCCCGGCCATGGCCATGCGGCAGTCGGTGTCGATGTTGACCTTGCGCACGCCGTAACGAATGCCGCGCTCGATCTCCTCGACCGGAACGCCAAAGGTCTGGGGCATCTCGCCGCCATATCGGTTGATGACGTCCTGCAGTTCCTGCGGTACCGAGGAAGAGCCATGCATGACCAGATGCGTGTTGGGCAGCTTTTCGTGGATCGCCTCGATTACCTGCATGGCGAGGATGCCGCCGTCGGGCTTGCGGCTGAATTTGTAGGCGCCGTGCGAGGTGCCGCAGGCGATCGCCAGCGCGTCGACCTGGGTGGCGGTGACGAAGTCGACCGCCTGATCGGGATCGGTCAAAAGCTGGTCGTGGGAAAGCGCGCCTTCGGCGCCATGCCCGTCCTCGGCCTCGCCCTGGCCGGTTTCCAGCGAGCCGAGCACGCCGAGCTCGCCTTCGACGGAAGCGCCGACCCAATGCGCCATGCGTGCGACACGTTCGGTGATGGCGACGTTGTAGTCGTAGCTTGCCGGCGTCTTGGCGTCCGCCATCAACGAGCCGTCCATCATCACCGAGGTGAAGCCGTGGCGGATCGCCGAAAGGCAGGTGGCTTCGTTGTTGCCGTGGTCCTGATGGATGCAGAGCGGAATGGCCGGATGCATTTCAGTCAACGCCTCCATCATCTTGGCCAGCATGATGTCGTTGGCATAGGAGCGGGCGCCGCGCGAGGCCTGGATGATGACCGGTGCGTCGCAGGCCCTGGCCGCCTCCATGATGGCAAGGCCCTGTTCCATGTTGTTGATGTTGAATGCCGGAACGCCATAGCCGTGCTCGGCGGCATGGTCGAGAAGCTGGCGAAGGGTGATGCGGGCCATTTTGGGGTCCTTCCTAGATGATGAGCTTCAGCGCCGCTGCGGCGACGGCTTCGGGCGTGATGTCAAAATGCCGGTAGAGATCCGGGGCGGGGGCGCTGGCGCCGAAACCGGCCATGCCTACGAAAGCACCGGTGTCGCCGATCCAGCGGTCCCAGCCGAGCCGTGCTGCGGCTTCGACGGCGATGCGCGGCGCCGAGCCGAGGACCGCCTTGCGGGTGCCGGCATCCTGTTCCTCGAACAGCTCCCAGCACGGCATCGAAACGACCGCGGCGGCGATGCCGTGCTCGGTCCCCAGCCGCTCGGCGGCGGCGACGGCGATCTCGACCTCCGAGCCGGTGGCGATCAGCGTCACGGCGCGGTGCCCGGCTGGCTCGCGCAGGACGTAGGCGCCCTGGCTGGACAGGTTCTCTTCGCTATCTGTGTGGCGCAGCATCGGCAGGTTCTGCCGCGAGAGCACCAGCACGCTCGGCCGGTTCTTGCTCTTCAGCGCCAGTTCCCAGCACTCCGCCGTTTCGATGATGTCGGCCGGACGGAAGACGTTGAGGTTGGGCGTCGCCCGCAGCATCGCCAGGTGCTCGATCGGCTGATGGGTCGGGCCGTCCTCGCCGAGGCCGATGGAATCATGGGTCATCACATAGATGACGCGCTGGCCCATCAGCGCCGACAGCCGCATCGCGCCGCGGGCGTAGTCGGCGAAGCACAGGAAGGCGCCGCCATAAGGCACGAAGCCGCCATGCAGCGCGATGCCGTTCATGGCCGCGGCCATGCCATGCTCGCGGATGCCGTAGTGGATGTAGCGGCCGGCATAGGCACCAGGCGCTATGCGATCCATGCCCTTGGTGATCGTCAGGTTCGAATGCGTCAGGTCGGCGGAGCCGCCGACGGTCAGCTCGGTTGCGGCGTTGATGGCGCCGAGCGCCATTTCGGAGGCTTTTCGCGTTGCGACCTTGGTCGCCTTCTCGACATGCTCCTTGCGGAAAGCGGCGAGCGCTTCGAAGACCGCGTCGGGCAGGGTGCCGGCGACCGCACTCTCGAAGGCCTCGCGCTGCGGCGAGGCGGCAAACCGCTGCTCCCAGGCGTGCCGCGCCGCTTGCCCGCGCTCGGCACTTTCGCGCCAGGCGAACAGGATGTCGTCCGGCACCTCGAACGGCGCGCAGGCCCAGCCGATGTTCTCGCGCGTCGCGGCGATCTCGGCATCGCCCAGCGGCGCGCCATGCGTCTTTTCCGAGCCGCCCAGGTTGGGCGCGCCCTTGCCGATCACCGTTCGGCAGGCGATCAGTGACGGCCGGTCCGACTGCTGCGCCGCTTCGATTGCCGCAGCGACGGCTTCCGTGTCGTGGCCGTCCACCGACTGCACTTGCCATCCGGCGGCTTCGAACCGTGCCGGCTGGTCCATCGATGTCGACAGCGACGTCGGCCCGTCGATCGAGATCGCATTGTCGTCCCAGAAGACGATCAGCCGGGCGAGCTTCAGGTGACCGGCAAGGTCGATCGCCTCGTGGCTGATGCCTTCCTGCAGGCAGCCGTCGCCGGCGATCGCGTAGGTGAAATGGTCGACGAGATCGGCGCCGTGGCGGGCAGCAAGCATGCGCTCGGCCAGCGCCATGCCGACGGCGGTCGAGATGCCCTGTCCGAGCGGACCGGTCGTCGTCTCGATGCCAAGCGCATGGCCATATTCGGGATGTCCGGCGGTGCGGCTGCCCAGCTGGCGAAACCGCTGCAATTGCTCGATCGGCATGTCTTCAAAGCCGAGCAGGTAGTGCAGCGCATATTGCAGCATCGAGCCGTGCCCGGCCGAAAGCACGAAGCGGTCGCGATCGGGCCAGTTGGGCGCCGACGGATCGATGTTGATGAAGCGGCTGAACAGCACCGTCGCAACGTCGGCCATGCCCATCGGCATGCCCGGATGACCGGAATTGGCCTTTTGGACGCTGTCCATCGCCAGTGCGCGAATGGCGTTCGCCATGTCGCGCTCCGAGACGGCGGCGACGGGCTTCAGGGCTGCTGCTTGGCTGTTCATGGCGTCCTCCTCACGACACACGGTTCTTGCGTTCGATCAATTGCAGGATGAGCGGCGTCAGGATCAGCTGCATGGCAAGATCGAGCTTGTTGCCTGGCACCACTATGGAATTCGGCCGCGACATGAACGAGTCGTGGATCATCGAAAGCAGGTAGGGGAAATCGATGCCGCGGGGATTGGCGAAGCGGATGACCAGCATCGATTCGTCGGGCGTCGGGATCCAGCGCGCGATGAACGGGTTGGACGTGTCGACGATCGGCACACGCTGGAAGTTGATGGCGGTCTGCGAGAATTGCGGGACGATGTAGCGGACATAGTCCGGCATGCGGCGCAGGATGACGTCCATCACCGCCTCGGTGGAATAGCCGCGGGTTGCCCGGTCGCGATGGATCTTCTGGATCCATTCGAGATTGATGACCGGCACCACGCCGATCCTGAGGTCGGCATGCCTGGCCAGGTCTATCTTGTCGGTGACGACGCAGCCATGCAGGCCCTCGTAGAACAGCAGGTCGCTCGGCGGGAATTCGCGCCATTCGGTGAATTGTCCGGGCGGCGTGCCGTACTGCTTCTCCTCGTCCTCGTCATGGATGTAGGTGCGGGTCTTTCCGGTTCCGCGGCGGCCATATTCCTCAAACACCTCTTCGAGGATTGCGAGCTCGTTGGCCTCGGCATGGAAGTGGGTGAAGTTCGGATTGCCGGCCTTCTCCTCCTCGGCCACCTTGACCTTCATCGTGGCGCGGTCGTAGCGGTGAAAGGCGTCGCCTTCGATGAAGGCGGCGTCGATGTTCTCGCGCCGGAAGATCAGCTCGAAGATGCGCTTGACCGAGGTGGTGCCGGCGCCTGACGACCCGGTGATGGTGATGATGGGGTGCTTTGCCGACATGATGCTCAGGCCCTGAACAGGCCGCGGCGGCTGAACAGCGGCGCACGCTCGCCGATCGCGCTGGGCTCGGTGTGGTAGCGGCTGATGCGTGCGACTTCGCGCGCCGATCCGAACACCACGGGCACGCGCTGGTGCAGGCCCTCGGGCTCGATTTCGAGGATGCGGGTGATGGTGTCGGTGGCGGCGCCGCCTGCCTGTTCGATGAGATAGGCGATCGGGTTGGCCTCATAGACGAGGCGCAGCCGTCCCTGGCGGTAACCCTTGCGCTTGTCGCCTGGATAGAGGAAGACGCCGCCGCGCATCAATATGCGGTAGCAGTCGGCGACGAGGGAGGCGATCCAGCGCATGTTGAAGTCCTTTCCACGTGGGCCTTCAGTGCCTTCGAGGCAGTCGTCGATGTAGAGCCGCACCGCCTCGTCCCAATGCCGGTAGTTGGCGGCGTTGATGGCGAACTCCTGGGTACGCTGCGGGATGATCCGGCTCTCGTAGGCCTGGACGAAGGTGCCGAGCCTGGTCGAGAGAACGAAGACATGCGTGCCGCTGCCGAGCGACAGGACCAGCGCCAGCTGCGGCCCGTAGATGAAGAAACCGGCGCCCAGCTGCTTCACGCCCGGCTGCAAAAAAGAGGCGGCCGGATTTTCGTCCGGCGCGCCAGTTGCAGGGAGGAGCGAGAAGATCGTTCCGATCGACACGTTGGTGTCGATGTTGGAAGAGCCGTCGAGCGGGTCGATGGCGATGGCGAGAGGCGCCTGGCTGTCGAGCAGGACCGGCTGCTCCAGTTCCTCGGAGGCGTAGAGCGCGACCGGAGCGTGGCGCATGGCGTCGAGGAAGATGTCGTCGGCGAAGATGTCGAGATCCTTCTGGATGTCGCCGTCGGCATTGGCGCTGCGGGTCCCGGCAAAGGCGGTGCCGAGCACGCCCTGATTGATGGTGTTGCGGACCCTGGTGGCGGCCTGCGTCAGCTGACGGACGGTCGCGACGACTGCCGAACGCAGTTCGTCGGGTGGGCCGAGATAGGAATTCAGAAATGCGTCGAGCGTTGCCGCTGGCATCGTAACCTCCCGATCCAGCCGCAACTCCTCAGGCCGGATTAGGGGATGAGAACAAACTGCCGTGGATAAGTAAAATTCAATAACTTTACTTTTGCACTAAAAAAAATTTAGTATAGCGCATGAGAAACCTCACGCTCAAGCAATTCAAGACCGTCCAGGCCATCATCAGCCATGGAAAAATCGTTAGCGCGGCCAAGGTGTTATGCTTGTCTCCTCCAGCGGTGACGATCCAGTTGCGGCAGGTCGAGGAGGAGTTCCAACTGGCCTTGTTCGACCGAACGTCGGACGGCATGCGTCCGACTGCCGCAGGTCTGGCCTTCGTCGAGACGGCGCAGGCGATCGAGGAGCGGCTTCGCCTGCTCGAAGACAAGATGGATGCGATCAAGGGCGTGCGTATCGGCAGCTTGCGGCTCGGCGTCGTTTCCACCGCCAAATATTTCGCGCCGCGGCTGATGGCCGGCTTCATGAAGGAACATCCCGACATCGACATGCGGCTCGCCATCGGCAACCGCGCCGAAACCATCAACAGTCTGAAGAACCACGACATCGACATCGCGCTGATGGGACGCCCGGCGAGGGAAGTCCCGGTGCGTGCCTCGGTCTTCGGTGATCACCCGTTGGTCATCATCGCGCCGCCCGACCACCCGCTGGCGTCGGCGCGCGAGATATCCAAAGAGCGGATCGCCGAAGAGCATTTCCTCATCCGCGAGCCCGGCTCCGGCACGCGCATCTCGCTGGAAATATTCCTCAGCGACGTGCCCGGCCGCATCGACGATCTCGGCGTCGAGATGGGCTCGAACGAGACGATCAAGCAGGCGGTGATGGCCGGGCTCGGCATTGCCTTCATCTCTGCCCACACCATCGCCGCCGAAACCGAAGCCGGCCGGCTGGTCATCCTCGACGTCGTCGGCATGCCGATCCGCCGGCAATGGTTTTCGGTGATGCGCAGCGATCACGCGATCTCGCCGGCGATGGCGACGTTCCACGACTTCCTGATGCGCAAGGGCGCGATGTATCTGCCGCTGTTCGGCAAGCTCTATCCGCACGAAGGACCGAACGCAGGAGGTCGCGCCTGAATTGAGGGCGGAATGCGTCGCTGGCAGCCACCTGCCAGGTACCTGCCAGGGCGGCTAGTTCGATTTGGCGAGAGCTTTCAGGACAAAGCGAATCTGCGTGCGCAGGCCCGCTTCGGTGTCTTCGCCGTGTTGAACGCAGTGCTCGATCAGAATCGGGTGGAAGAACGGCGTGAACGCGGCGTTGACCGCACGCGCCGCTTCTGCCGGGTCCTCGACCTTGAGTTCGCCCGCCTCGGTCCCCTCACGAATGATCGCCTCAAGGATTTCCAACATTCGCTCGACATGCGCCTTGATGACCGCCCGATTCTCGCGCAGGGCGGCGACGATCAAGTCGTGCATGCTTCTTTCCTTGATCAATTTCGTCTTGTTGTGCTGGTGAACGGCGGTCAGGAGCCGGTCGAGTTTCTCCAAGGCCGGCGCGTTGGTGCGTGCGATCGCAATGGCGATGTCCGCGACCTCGTTCACGACCTGCCTGCAGATGGATTCGTTGATTGCATCCCTGGAGGAAAAGAAACGGTAGACGTTCGCCCGGCTCATGCCGAGTTCGGAGGCGATGTCGGCTACCGACGTCTTATGGTAGCCGATGCGGCGAAAATGCGCCTCCGCCACCTCCAGGATGCGAGCCCGCACCTCGTCGGGATCCGTTCGCGGTCCGACCGGATGATTCATCGATGTCTCCAGAACTGATGATGGATTTGCCGGGCTCGCCCTGAACGTTCATTTGCAAGCGGTAAGGTCGTGCCGCTGGCCCTGCCTATGTTCAGGCAAAGCCAGCGAGCAAAACCCGCCGCCACCGCAACAGAGCCCTATTCGGCAGCAATTGCTGTTTGCTTTTCCAGTTCATCCATCGAGCCGGATGGTTCCTCATGGACGTCGTCTGCAGTCGGCTTGATCCGGAACCATGCGGCATAGAGCGCGGGAAGGAAGAGCAGGATCAGCACCGTGCCGACCGCCGTGCCGCCGATCAGCGTATAGGCCATCGATCCCCAGAAGACGGAGTGCGTGAGCGGGATGAACGCCAGCACGGCGGCCAGTGCCGTCAGGATCACGGGCCTGGTGCGTTGCACCGTCGCCTCGATGACGGCGTGATAGTCGTCAAGCCCGGCAGCACGGTTCTCCTTGATCTGCTCGGTCAGGATCAGCGTGTTGCGCATCAGGATGCCGGCCAGTCCTATCATGCCCAGAATGGCGTTGAATCCGAAGGGCTGGTTGAAGGTGAGCAGCATCGGCACGACGCCGACGAGGCCAAGCGGCGCCGTCAGCATGACCATGGCCATCGTCGAGAAGGATCGCACCTGCAGCATGATAACGATCAGCATGGCGGCGATCATTGCCGGAAAGACTTTGCCCAGCGCGGTGTTGGCCTTTTCAGCCTCCTCGATCGATCCGCCCAATTCGATGCGATAGCCGGCCGGAAGGGATGCGATCAGCGGCTGAAGGGCCTTCATGATCGCCTTGGAAACCTCTGGCGGCTGAGTCGCTTCGTTGATATCCGAGCGGATCGTGATGACAGGCGTGCGATCGCGGCGCTTCAGGATCGGCTCTTCCAGACGGATTTCCGAATGGCCGATCTGGTCGAGCGGAATCGAGCGACCGTCCCGGCTCATCAGTGAGAAATCCGCCAAACGTGTCGGATCCAGCCGCTCGCCGCCGGCGCTGCGTGCGACGATGGGGACGTTGCGGATGTCCTCGCGAACCTGCGTAACGGGGATGCCGGTGAGCAAGAACTGGAGTTGCTGGCCCACCTCTGTCGGCGACAGGCCGATGAGGTTCAGTCGATCCTGATCCGGGACGAAGCGGAGCACCGGTGTGCGATTGCCCCAATCGCGGTTGGCCTGACGCACGTCCGGGACGCCCCGCATGATGTCGAGGGCCTTCTCGGATATGCTGTAGAGCTGCGCGGGATCAGGTCCGACAACCCGGAACTCGACCGGGAATGGCGTGTAGGGGCCGAACACGAGTTGCGTGACGCGGACATTGGCCTCGGGTGCAAGCCCCTCTGCCACCGCCTCGCGGAGGCGGTGCTTCAACACCTCACGCGCCTCGGCGTCCGGGGTCAGCACGACGATCTTGGCGAAGGCAGGATCGGGCAGTTCCGGCGCCATTGCGAAAAAGAAGCGGGGTGCGCCCTGACCGACATAGCTCGTGACGATCTTGGCCTCGGCCTGGGCGTCCAGCCAGCCTTCGAGCTTCTCGACCGTAGCGGTCGTCGTCTCGATGCTGGTGCCTTCCGGCAGGCGAACCTCCACCAGCACTTCGGGTCGGTCGGATGTCGGAAAGAACTGCTGTTTGAGAGACCCCATGCCGACAACGGCAAGCACGAAGGCGATAGCGACGATACCGGAGATTGCGAATTTGTGGCGCACGGCAAACGTGATGAGCCGCCGCAAGCGCCGATAGTTCGGCGTGTCGTAAATCGCTTGGTGACCGCCTTCGACCGGTTTGATGTCGGGCAGCATCTTGACGCCGAGGTAAGGTGTGAAGACCACCGCGACGATCCAGGAGACGATGAGGGCGAACCCTACGACCCAAAAGATGTTGCCGGCGTATTCGCCGGCGGTCGAGCGCGCGAAGCCCACCGGGAGGAAACCGGCGATCGTCACCAGCGTTCCGGACAGCATCGGCGTCGCAGTGTGACTCCACGCATAGGCCGCCGCCTTGATGCGGTCCATGCCTTCTTCCATCTTCACCACCATCACCTCGATGGCAATGATGGCGTCGTCGACGAGAAGACCGAGCGCCAGGATGAGGGCGCCGAGCGTGATGCGGTCGAAGAACCGGCCGGTCTCCAGCATGATGAGGAACACGACGGCTAGCGTCAGGGGGACGGCAGCCGCCACGACGATGCCGACGCGCCAGCCCATGCTAATCAGGGCGATCAGCAGCACCACGCCGAGCGCCATCGCGAATTTCATCATGAACTCGTCAACCGCCGAGGTGATGTTGACGGCCTGGTCGCTCACCTTGTCGAGCGTCATCCCGAGCGGCAGCGTCTGTGCGATGGCCGCCGTCCTGTCCTCCAGCGCCTTGCCGAGCGCGAGACCATCCCAGCCCTCCTGCATGACAGCCGCGAGCATGATGGTGGGCTCACCCTGACGTCGGATGAGGTATGTGGGAGGATCTTCATAGCCGCGCCGGACTTCGGCGATATCGGAGAGCTTCAGCGTCCGCCCCGCGGCGGCAATCGGCGTGTCGGCGATCGCCTGAACGCTGTCATAAGCGCCGTCGACCCGGATGAAGACCCGCGGCCCCTTTGTGTCGATCGAGCCTGCCGGCGTGAGGGTGTTCTGCCGCTGCAAGGCGGCGACGATGTCCTGTGCCGATACGCCGAGGGTAGCCAGCTTGGCGTAGGAAAATTCGACGAATATCTGTTCGGGACGTTCACCGAGGATGTTGATCTTCTTGACGCCGGGCACGTGCAGGAGGTCCTGGCGGATCGCCTCGGCCTGCCTCGCCAGCTCACGCATCGGCATGCCCTTCGCCTTCAGCGCATAAAGGGCGAAGCTCACATCCGAATATTCGTCGTTGACGAAGGGCCCGAAGACGCCGGACGGCAGGTTGCGGGCTTCATCCCCAAGCTTCTTGCGGGCCTGGTAGAACTCCTCCTGCACGACAGATGGCGGTGTGCTGTCCTTCAGCGTGACCATCATATACGCGTAACCCGGCCGTGTGGTCGTCTCGACCCGGTCGTACCAGGTCAGTTCCTGAAGGCGCTTCTCCAACGGTTCGGCGACGAGGTCCTGCATCTCGCGCGCCGTCGCGCCCGGCCATGCCGTCGTGACCGTCAGGGTCTTGATGGTGAAGTTGGGGTCCTCCGCCCGCCCGAGCATGACGAAAGCGTAGGCGCCGGCGGCCACCAGCAGGAGGATGAAGAACAGGGTAACGGCGCGTTCACGAACGGCGATCGCGGAAAGATTGAGGTTCATATCAGTTGCCCCTGATTTCGGACGCAGTCCTGACGCGAGCGCCCTCCTGCAGGAGATGGGCGCCGAGCGAAACAATCGGATCGCTGGAGTTCAGTCCGGAGACCACAGCGGTTTCGCTGGTCACACGAACAAGCTTGACGGGCTGAAACTTTACGGTCGAGGTGGCGTTGTCCAGGACCCAGACGCCAGTCTTCTCGCCGTCATCGAGCACGGCTCCCAGCGGCAGCTGGACTTCGCGCTGGCGTGCCTGGCCCGCAAGCCGAATGGTTACCGTCGCGCCAAGCGGTGCTGCCGCGGCCTCACCGTCGAGCACATAACGGGCCTCATAGGTACGGGTCCGGGCATCGGCGGAGTTCGACAATTGCCGCAGACGTGCCGTATAACGACGTCCGTCGCCGCCATATACGCTGGCCTCGGCCACCGACCCGATCGGCGGCCGGATCGTTTCGGGAAGCGCGACCACCGCCTCGCGGGAGCCGGCCTGCGCGATCTGGACCACCGCCTGGCCGGCAGAGACGACCTGTCCCGGCTCGGCAAGCGTTTCGACCACCGTTCCGTCTGCGTCCGCCACCAGAACCGCGTAGCTTGCCTCATTCTCGGCGACATGCGCTGCGGCTTCGGCGGCAGCGAGTTGCGCCTCAGCTGTATCCACCGCAGCCTTGGCCTGCTCGTAGCGCTGTCGGGGGACCCATCCATCCCTCAGCAAGCTGGCGTATCGCCGTTCATCCGGTTCCGCCTGAACGACTGTTGCGCGCGCTGCGGCGACGGCGTTGCGCTTCGCCGTGAGCGCGAGGCGAAGGTCGGTGTCGTCGATGCGCATCAGTGGCTGACCAGCTTTGACCTCCTGACCCACATCCACGAGCCGCTCCACGATCTTGCCGGGGACGCGGAAACCGAGATCGCTCTGCACCCTCGCCCCGACAATGCCGGTGAAGCCGCGTTCGGATCCTTTCACCGGCGCTGCCTTCACCAGTCTGACGATCGGCGCTTCCTGCCTCGGGTCGCCTACGGCGGAGGCTCCCTGCGTAGGAATGGCAAGTGTGGCGAATGCCGCCGCTCCTGACATCGCGATCAGCACGCTCCCCAGTACAACAGCGGGTCTCTTTTTCACGTTCGTCGCCTCTCAAAAAAGATTGCGTTCGACCTTTACATCGGCCCGACGGACGCGAGCCCAGCAGCACGCAGGCCGCTGTCTGCAAGGCGGGTCGGTGCATTGGCATCGGCGCGCATGTCGGTCTCGGACGACACCGTCACCTCGTCGCCGGACCTCGAGAACGCGTATTGCGAGCCGCGGTGGCCCGGCATCGAAAAAGCGACGGAGTCGCCGTCGGCGAGGCCCATGACGACGCGCTGCGGATCGCCGCCGATCTTCGGCGCGAAGGTGGCGGTGACCTCCAGGAGGTCGCCCTCGGCCGGGACGTAATAGACGACCATGTCGAGGTGGCCCTCGTGCAGGCTGCCGGCTACGATCGGGCTTCCTATGGTGGCTTCCTCGGCAAACGCCGGGGCGGCAACAAGCAGCGCGGCCAGAACGGAGGCGCTCAGGGTTTTGCGGATCATCTCGTATCTCCTTCGTTTTAGATTGCGTTCGAACTCTATAACTGAGTTAGATTACCAATGCAATCTAAAAATCAAAAAAAGTTGCGTGTGCGGCGCTACGGAAACCCGCGGGACGGCGATGAGTGTGCAAGCCGCGGAGAAAATGGACGGCTGCCCGATTGTTGAGCTCGGCTCGGATAGCGCCATGCAGGGCGCCGGCGTGAAGGCGTCATTCGAAGCCGGGATCAGGGGATACCTTGAGATGCTCGCTAGCTGGGTACGCGAGGCCAACGCACGGCCGACGGCAAAGCCATGGCCATTCTCTCGACAATAATCTGCTGACGATGCCCCCACGGACGGCGGCAATAACGGGCGTCCCGCGGCGTCACTGTCGAGCACATAGCGGGCTACTCAGGTGCCCGTCCATGCCGAGTTCAATCGAGGGTCGGGAGCGAAATACACATTTGCCTGGCCGAGGCGAAAGCCAAAAAAACGCTCCCCTTTGGCTCGGTGGTGTTTCCATCGGGCAGGATGCCGCCCTTGACGATCAGATCAAAACTCATCCTTCGTCCCTAGACTTTCCAATCAAATTGCCTTTGCGCCGAGTGACTATGTCCAACGCGGATTGCACATCCCGGTCGATCTGCTCCCGACGCGCCATGAACCAATTCTTAGCGCCGGGATAGTCAGCCGCCGATTCCCTGGAGTCTGAAAAACCTAGCGTATTTTGGGACAAGGCAAGGATACCTTGCTGCCCCAATGCCACGAAAAGAGTGACACGTGTTTCGGCGGAATTGTTCTCAAGCCATTTGGCGACCCCGATACCGACCATGTTGTTCTGTAGGTCCTTCATGATTTCCAAAGTCGTGTCAGGCTTTCCGCGTTTCACATAGAGTTCAGCAAATTCATTGACCATTCCACACCGGACGACCATCTCTTCGGCTATTGTCTCTGAAAGCCCGAGAAGCCTCAGTCCGGAATAAAGATAGGAAGACGCCGAAGCATGCTTGAGGGCGTTGCGATAGCTCCCGTCAAGGCCTTGCTCAGTCACGATTCGGCGGACGCTCACTTCGAACCAGCCGTAAAAAGCGAGCGGCGGCAAGGCCATCAGGAGCGCTAGCGCTAAGAGCTTCCTCATCTTACGATGCCGTCAAAACTCATCTTTCGCCTTTCTGGGTAAGGGATTGTCAGCGCTTTCGGATAGGTCACGCGGCGCGCGACTAGGGATATGCCAGCGGTTTGAGCGCTCGAAGCTTTTTTGTGACGATCGCGGTGAGACTATCCGCAAGGCGAAGTGGCGCAGCGGGCGAACACGTCAGAACAAGCGCGGTGTCCCCAAGTTGTGGAAGGGTTGCATCCGGCAACTGCCTGACCCGGTCGGTAATTGCACATTGCGGCAGGACACCGACAGCGAAACCTGCCGAGATGGCCGCCCGAATGCCAGCGACGCTTTCGCTGGTGCAGACGATCTCGTAATCCAGGTCTGCTTTTTGCAGCAGATCGATGCAGCGTTCCCGCCACCAACATGTTCGGTCAAACAGCGCGACAGGCAGTGGACGACGGTGCTCGAGCTCATGGAAAGCCGACCCGGCCCAAATGGCGGCTTCACGGTGAACGACGATATCGTCAACCGTGACATTTTCGGGAGCATGCAGGGCAATATCCAGTTCGTCCGCGGCCAGCGCGGACGGAAATTCCACGCTTGAGCCGCATCGCAAAAGGATGCGAGCGCCAGGCTGCTCTTGCGAGAAATCGGCCAGGATCGCGGGAAGCAACGTATCGCTGTATTCTTCGGGTATGCCGAGGCGGATTTCGGCTTTGTTATCCGGCGCTCGCATGGCAATGACCGCCTGATCGAGGACTTCAACGACCTGGCGTGCGATCGGCAGCAATTGTTCGCCGCGTGCCGTGAGGGAAACGCCGCGTCCATGCCGATCAAACAATCGTTGCCCCACGATTTCTTCGAGTTTTTGCACCTGAAGGCTGACGGCGGACTGCGTCCGAAGCAGACGCGCCGCGCCGCCACTGACACTGCCGGCGTTGGCGACGGCCAGGAAGCTGCGCAGCAGGTCGCTATCGAGCTGAGGAAACAAGATATCGTCTTGGCTCATATCGGGTATTTATTCTATTCGTTTCTTGAATGGAAGTGTGCGCCGTAGACTGCTCAAAGGATGGCGGTCATGAGCATTGCGCTTCCGAACGTGCAAAAGCCGGTCATGTGGGCGACGGTTGCTGGTCTGACGGTCGTTGCCGCCCTGACGTGGCCGCAACGGGCACAGGAGACGCTCCATTTTGTCTTGCGGAGCTTCCTGGATGTCGCGCTGACAATTGCAATTGGGCTGATCATCTCGGCATGGGTCGCGGCCAGCGGAGCGGCGATCATTACTGCACGGTGGTTTAAGGGTAGCCCTGTCGCGACTGTTGTGATCGCTTCAGGGATCGGCACTGTGACTCCTGTGTGCGGCGTAACGGTGTTGCCGCTCACGACGGGGTTCCTTGCATCCGGCGTTCCGCTTGCGCCCATCATGGCATTTTGGCTTTCCTCGCCTGTTACCGGTCCCACAATGCTCATCGCGACGTGGGCGCTGCTCGGCCCTGGATTCGCCATCGGAAAGATGCTTGCGGCTTTTGGCCTTGGAATCTTTTCCGGCGGTTTAACGGCTCTCCTGGTGCAGACCCAGATGGTCCAGAACCCGTTACGGCCACAGCGATTTATGAATAGTGAGCAGTGCGGCACGTGCACGCCGACGGATTTCTCTTTCCAAATCTGGCGAGAGCCGGCTCGCATGCGTGTGTTTAGAGCAAATCTTGTCTCCACAACAAGGATCGTTGTGATTTGTTTGCTGTTTGCTTTTTCTGCTGAGTTTCTGCTGCGCGACTTTCTACCGTCTCATCTCCTCACCACCTACGTCGGCGAGGAATCCTCTTACGCTATCCCGCTTGCGGTGCTGGTCGGCGCACCGATGTATCTCGATGGTCTTGCGGCACTGCCCTTGGTTCGAGGATTACTTGATCTCGGCATGTCGCCCGGCGCGGCAATGGCACTCCTCGTTTCAGGCGGCGCGGTCAGTATTTGGGGCGTCTTTGCCGTAGCTTTCGTCCTTAGGCCGCCAACCATTGCCCTGTTTGTGACCCTTGCCGTCATTGGCTCGCTGGTGATCGGATATACTTTCGGTGCGATTTGGGCGTTGCTGCCGTAAAGGAAGGTCACAGCGGCGCCGCCACAACAGCACTCTGGCGCAAACGTGCGTGGCAGGGAGAATGGCTGCGATGCGGGACCCGGGCGGCGGCAATGACGGGGTGGTCGGGAGCGAAATACGCATTCGAGCCGAGGCGATAGTCAGCCAAGCGATGAGGGGCTACGGGCTAGCGTACCCGCGGTTACGCTGCGGGTCGCTGACTTCCGTTAGCCAACAATTGGTTCGGCGACAGCTTCTTCGAGGCCAGTCGCCGCCTGGGCGGCAAGACCGCGGGCCGCTGCTTGTGAATCGTAGAATTCCTCAAGCGCATAGACCTTGCCCCACCGCAGGGTGAATACGTGGAGACCACTGTTGACGTAGGACGCGTCGCCGTTGAGTAGCGTCGCGGTGCCGTCCCACTGGGCAAATACGGTGGTATGCCACGGCCAGCCCGTCACCCAGACGTGGTTGACCGTGAGATGGAGATTGGGCAGGACGCGGCCGAGGCGCTCAAACCAGCGGCGCACGGCCTGCTTGTCGTGGCGCTCACCACCAAGCGCGTGGTCACCGGAAACGCGGTGATGGACATGCGGCACGAGTGCTTTCACCGCCTCGTCCCAGCGATGGTTGTTGACGTGGTCGAAGCTCTGCCGGATCGATTTCTCGACGATATAACTGTATAGTATTTGACCTCTCCTCCAAATTGGATTGCGTTCGTACTCTATACCTGCTATAGATGTCGAACGCAAGCTAATTTAAGGAGGTCTACATGCGTGTGAGTCGCATTCAGGCGGCGGAAAACCGCGAAACCGTGATCAATGTGGCAAGCCGGCTTTTTCGGGAGCGCGGCTTTGACGGCATCGGGCTAAAAGACCTGATGCAGGCTGCCGGGCTGACCCAGGGCGCGTTCTACAAGCAGTTCGCCTCCAAGGACGATTTGGCGGTGCAGGCGTCGAGGCGGGCGATGGAGAGCGCCACGCTGCGCTGGTCGGCCGCGACTGCGGCAAAATCCGAGGATCCGCTTGGCGCCGTGATCGCATTCTACCTCAGCATGGGCCATCGCGGAGAAAAGATGGACGGCTGCCCGATTGTCGCGCTCGGCTCGGATGCCGCCAGACAGGGCAGCGAGGTGAAAGCGTCGTTCGAAGCCGGGATCAAGGAGCATCTCGAAATCCTCGGCCGTTTTATTGCCGACGCCAAAGCTGAGGAGCCCGACAGAAAGGCCATGGCCATTCTCTCGACGATGGTCGGCGCGCTGATGCTGTCGCGCGTCGTCAACGATCCGGATCTCGCCCAGGCCTTCCTGGACGCGGCGACCGGACAGGTTCGCGAAGCAGCCGGCGCATGAACGGCGTGCGCAGCGTTGGCGGCGCAGCCAATTGATAGGAAAATAGATTGCGACGGATTGTTGTTACAGGCATGGGAGCGGTCACGCCCCTTGCTGCCGATGTCGAAGCGTCGTGGTCGCGGCTGCTGGCCGGTCGCTCGGGCATCCGCAGGCTTCCGGACGATGTGGTGGCAGACCTCCCGGCCAAGATCGGCGGGGTGGTTCCCTCGCTGGAAGACGATCCGGACGCTGGTTTCGATCCGAATACCGTCCTGGCTGCGAAGGACCAGCGTAAGGTAGACCGGTTCATCATCTTCGGGCTCGCCGCTGCGCAAGAGGCCCTCGCGCAAGCAGGATGGACGCCTGTCTCGGAAGCGGATCGCCTGCGCACGGCCACGATCATCGCCTCCGGCATCGGCGGCTTCCCCGCCATAACCGAGGCGGTGCGCACGGTCGACCAGCGCGGCGTCCGCCGCCTGTCGCCGTTTACGGTTCCGTCCTTCCTGGTGAACCTCGCGGCAGGCCACATCTCGATCCGCCATGGCTTCAAGGGGCCGCTCGGCGCGCCGGTGACGGCGTGCGCGGCCGGCATCCAGGCGATCGGCGATGCGGCCCGCCTCATCCGCGCCAACGAAGCCGATATCGCGGTGTGCGGCGGAACCGAAGCATGTATGAACATCGTCAGTCTCGGTGGTTTTGCTGCCGCACGCTCTCTTTCAACCGGCTTCAACTGGGCGCCGGCTCAGGCGTCACGGCCTTTCGACGTGTCGCGGGACGGCTTCGTCATGGGCGAAGGAGCCGGCGTGCTGGTCATCGAGGAATTGAGCCACGCGCTGGCGCGCGGTGCGAAACCGCTCGCCGAGCTCGTCGGCTACGGCACGACGGCGGATGCGCATCACGTCACCTCCGGTCCCGAGGACGGCGACGGGGCGCGCCGAGCCATGCAGATCGCGCTGGCCCAAGCCGGCATTTCGCCGCGTGAGGTTCGCCACCTCAATGCGCACGCGACCTCGACGCCGGTCGGTGATCTCGGGGAAATGGCGGCGATCAAAACACTCTTCGGCGCAGATTCCACCATCGCCGTCAGCGCAACCAAATCGGCGACCGGACACCTGCTTGGAGCCGCCGGCGGGCTTGGAGCCATCTTCGCAATCCTGGCGCTCAGGGATCAGGTGGCGCCGCCAACCCTCAATCTGGGCGCCCCGGATCCCGCCGGCGACGGCATCGACTTCGTCGCCAACCAGGCCCGGCCGATGACAATGGACTACGCGATATCAAACGGCTTCGGCTTTGGCGGCGTCAACGCCAGCGCGCTATTCCGGCGCTGGACGGACGAACTCGCCGGTGCGAACGCCAGAGGCGCTCATAACTGACGCCTCCGACCTTTCGTGCTTCTCCCACGCCAATCCAAAATCAGTCCAACCCACAGAAAGAAATGATTCCCATGAACAAGACCAATCCTGGCGTCGCCCTGGTGACGGGGGCGTCCTCCGGCATCGGGCGCGCGACGGCCATAGCTTTGCAAAGCGCCGGTTTTCGCGTGTTCGGCACCAGCCGTCGCGCAGCCGCCAAAAACTCCGACGGCCTGACCATGCTGTCCTGTGACGTGACCGATGACGCGTCGGTGGCGAAACTGGTCGATGACGTGCTGGCCGAGACCGGGCGCATCGATCTGCTCGTCAACAATGCCGGCATGGGCCTGTTTGGTGGCGCGGAAGAGTCCTCAATGATCCAGGCTCAGGCACTGTTCGATGTGAACGTCTTCGGCGTGCTCCGCGTGACCAACGCGGTCCTGCCGATAATGCGCCGACAAGGCAAGGGCAGGATCGTCAATCTGAGTTCGGTGCAGGGGTTCATCCCAGCCCCCTATTTCGCGCTTTATGCGTCGACCAAACATGCCATCGAAGGCTATTCCGAATCGCTCGACCATGAACTGCGCCCGTTCGGGATTCGCGTTGCATTGGTCGAACCCGCTTATACCCGCACGTCCTTTGAAGATAATCTAGCCAGGCCGGACCAGTTGCTTGATATCTATGACGCTGCGCGCGCTGGCATGAACGCAGTCGTGCGGAAAGCAATGGAAAAAGGCGATTCGCCCGAATTGGTCGCCAAGACGGTTTTGGCGGCTGCGACCGATCCCGTTCCGAAGAGGCGCTATGCCGCGGGAAAAATGGCGCGCCAGGTCAGTCTCCTGCGCCGTTTCGTCCCCGCATCCGCATTCGACAAGAGCCTGCGCAAGCAGAACGGGCTGCCGGTCTGACGACATCGAAGACACCCCGTGAAGATCGGAATCATCGACGCCGGAAACATCGGCGCCGCATTGGCGCAGCGCAACCTGAAGCAATTGCCTAGAACAACGACCGGCGGTTGTAGGTGTTAGATAAGCGATATGTTATATTGCGGTGCGAAAGAGCGGGGGCACGTCCTTTCACACCCGTAAGCGATCTGTATGTGCGACCCTGCAGACTGGTCGGTATCACTGAAACTCCCGGGCATGGGGTTCGGGATTCGATGGGGGTAATGGGGCAATGCTTTATACGCTGGTTATGATGGTCTGCTTGACGGATGTGCCGCAGACCTGTGAACAACGCGAACAGATGGTGGACGGCCTGGCGATGAACCCAGGGACCGCCTTCATGCAGGCGCAGCCGCTGGTAGCCCAGTGGATCGAGACGCATCCCGGTTATTTCGTGCAGCGCTGGCGCGTGCTGCCCGGCCGGGGAACGTAAGATCCGTTGCGGAAATAGAGGGTCTACTTCTTCGCTGCGAGGGTTTCCGAGACGGCCTTGGACAATTGATAAAGCCGCTGCTCGATGATCGTCGGCACTTCACAGACGTAAGTCAGTGATTGGACGCGTTCATTGAAAATTCGCGTTGCGAATTTCAGCTGCTCGGTTCGCCGTTCGATGTCGTCGGGATCCGCATCCGGCTTTGCCCGCAACGCATCGACGTTGGACGCTTCCTTGCGCAAGGCGGCGGCCATTTCGAGCTGCTTGTGGGCGTAACGGGAAATGCCTGAGATCACCTGCGAACGCTCGGCGTCCATGTGATCGAACATGCCTTGCACCAGCATCGCCATTTTCGGCGCAAGCTGCTCGGCCGGCAGCGAGGCGGCGAAATCCTTGATCTTCTTCTGGGCTTCGGCAATCGGCATCCGCCGGGCCGCTACCTCCTCGACCAGGCCGGAGACGGCAGGGTCCTTCGAAAAATTCTTCGCCGCTGGCGGAAGCTCCGGCCCGTTCCAGATCTGGCCGAGCGAGAGTTGAGGCACCTTGCGCTGTATGCAGGGCCAGTCCGGATCGGTATTCGCCGCCCTGGCGTTCACGCTCGGCGCGAGCATGGCAACCAAAGCCAGGCTGCGAACAAGGCTCATTCGTGCCATCAGGCATTTCCTCCGGTGTCTTGTTTGCGGGTCAGCAGGCCGCGCGAAGGGTCGTAGGCGATGATGGCGGCGGCAAGAAACAGGACAGTGCAGCCGGCAACGACGCCCAGCGACAGCCACTCGATCTGGCCGTAGAAGGCGAAGCGGATCAGTTCGACGGCATAGGTGAACGGGTTGGCGAGGCAGATCTTGTGGAGCAGCGGGCTCGCCTCCTGGATGCGCCACAACGGATAGAGCGCCGGAGAGGCGAAATAGCCGGGAAAGATGACGAAGTTCATGATGCCGGCGAAATTTTCGAGCTGCTTGATCATGGACGACAAAAGCATGCCGAGCGCGCAAAGCATCATTCCCGACAGGAACAGCGCCGGCAGCACCATGAGATAGCCGATCGGCGGCGCCTTGACGCCCCAGAACCAGGCAACGATCAGGAACGCATAGACCTGCGCGATCGATACGGAGACGCCGGCGAGCATCTTCGACACCAGCAGGAACCAGCGCGGGAAGGGGCTGACCAGCAAGGTGCGCATGTTGCCCATCTCGCGGTCATAAACCATCGACAGCGAAGACTGCATGCCTGAGAACAACAGGATCATGCCGCACAGCCCCGGCGTGATGTAGACCTCGTAGAGCACGTAGGTCTTGTAGGGCGGGATGATCGACACGCCGAGCACCTGCCGGAATCCGGCGGCAAAGATGAACAGCCAGATGAGCGGCCGAACCAGCGAGGATATGAAGCGCTCGCGCTGGTGCAGGAAGCGCAGGCATTCCCGCAGGACGACGCCCTTGAGGCAAATGAGATAGTGGCGCAGGCCGAATTTTTCGAACTTCGCCGGGATGATGCCGGCGACTTTTTCGGGCATTGAAGGAGCGCTCATGGCGATATCCCCGCGGTGCCGGCCGCCTCGATGCGGCTGAGCCTGGAAAAGGCGTCGCGGATCGAGCCGGCGCCGCTCGTCCTGACGACATCGGCCACCTTGCCCTTGGCGACCAGTTCGCCCTGCCGCAGCACGACGACATGGTCGCCGTCGTCAACCTCGTCGATCAGATGCGTTGCCCACAGCACGCCGATGCCCTCGGTTTCGACGAGCTTGCGGATGGTGGCGAGAATGCCGGCGCGCGACTGGATGTCGAGACCGACCGTCGCCTCGTCGAGCAGCAGCAGCGACGGGCGGTGGAGCAGCGCCCTGGCGATCTCGATGCGCCGCATCTGGCCGCCGGAAAGACTGCGTGCCTTGTCATGCTGACGGCCCGGCATGTCGACGATATCGAGCAGCGCGGCAATGCGCTGCCGGGCCTCGCGTCCGCCGATGCCATGCAGCGCGGCGTGGTAGGAGAGGTTCTGGTAGACGCTGAGATCGAGGTCGAGCGTGCGCGCCTGGAACACGATGCCGACCCGCCTGAGCGCCTCGCCGGAGGCGCGGCTGACGTCATGGCCGAAGATGCGGATCGATCCGCGGCGCGTGTCGTAAAGATGGCTGATCAGCGAGAACAGCGTCGTCTTGCCGGCGCCGTTGAGACCGAGAAGAACGGTGAACGTCGCCGGCGCGATCGAGAACGAGACGTCGTTGAGCGCCGGCTTCGAACCATAGGAATGGCTGACGGCGGCGACGTCGAGCGCCGCCACCTGATCTCCCGGTCCGTTTGTCCTCACATGCTGCACGCCGGCTGGCTCCCTTGTCGTCGACAATAGTCTAGCCCACGGGACGCGATCGCGCAGGTCCTGCTTTCAAGTGACTTTACTTGATCGTGATCGTGCCCTTCATGCCCTTGTCGGCGAGGTCGGGTACCGACCATGTGTAGATGCCGGGCCTCACGGTGGTGAACTGTACCTGGATGGTGCCGTCGGCGTCGAATTCGAGCCATGCGGGTGCGCCGTTCATGTGCACCTCGAGGTCGTTGATGACGATCTGGTTGTTCCACACATTGCGGAACAGGTCGGTGTGGAATTTGTACTCCAGCCCGCCCGCCGCGGTGATCTTCCAGCGATAGCCCTGGCCGGCGATCAGCTCAAAATCCTTCTGGTTGGCGGTGAACTGGTCTTCCTTGCTGCCGAGGATAAGTTCCGGCACGTCCTTGCTGGCCCGGGTCGCCTTCTCGGCTTTCGGATTGGCCTCCGTGCTAGCCGCTCCGGCGGCGGCGTCATCGTCATCGCCGTCCTGCGCCCAGACCTGGCCCTGGGGGAGCGCCATGCCCACCAGCGCGGCGAAAGCGACTGCCCGAAATTTCCGCATGATTTCCTGCCCTTCTGCTGTTTTTCTGTCGGTTTGATTCACTTGGTTTATTCAATGGTTCATGTGGCGGGATTCATTTGGGAGAGACGACGACGCCCCACGGCAGCGCGCCGACGGTCACCGACTGCACCGGCTCGTCGGTCGCCACGTCGATGAAGGTGATGTCGTTCGACACGCCGTTGGTCGAGATGATGGTCTTCTGGTCCGGGGTGAAAGCGAGCTGCCAGACCCGTTGGCCGACCAGCACATATTTCTCGACCTCGTATGTCTGCGTGTTGACCACCGCGACGCGGTTGGCCGGCCCGAGCGCCACATAGGCCTTCTTGCCGTCGGCGGTGATGCGCACACCGACCGGCTGGATGGATTCGGGCCTCAGGCCGGCAACCTCGAAGGTGATCTTCTGGACGACTTCGCGCGTTTGATTGTCGATCACCGAAACCGTGCCACCGATCTCGGCGCTCACCCAGGCCTGCTTGCCGTCGGGGGTGAACTCGACGAAGCGCGGACGCGCATCCACCAGCACGTTGTCGGTGATCTCGTGCGTCGACGTATCGATGAAATGCGCCATGTTCGTCGTTTCCGACGTGTTGACCATGGTCTTGCCGTCCGGGCTGACACCCATGCCCTCCGGTTCGACGCCGACCGGGATTTCCGCCAGCACCTTCTTACCCTCGATGTTGATGACGGTGACGAGATTGTCGTCCTCATTGGCGACATAGAGCGTCTTGCCGTCAGGCGACAGCACGAATAGCTCCGGGTCGGGCCCGGAAGGCAAGGTATCGACGATCTCCAGCGACGCCGTGTCGATGACCTCGATCGAATCATCGTCGCTGGCGCAGAGATAGATGTGCTTACCGTCGTGCGAGATGGTGATGCCGCGCGGACGCTGCCCGACATTGACGGTCTTCACCACCTGCATCGTCGCGGTGTCGACGACGGTCATCGTGTTGTCTTTCTCGTTGGAGACATAGGCCATGTAGGCCGACGCCGGGTCGGCCATGAAGCCGGTCGCAACTATGGCGAGTGCGCAAGCTCGTCTCTGCACTGAAATTCCTCCCAAGCTTTTCTACTTAAGCACGCATTTTGTTTCCGGCTCGTCGACCCCGAGCGTATCGAGCTCCGACAGCTGGTGCAAAAATCCCTCCTGCGGCGATGTCGAGACGACCGACCTGGTGTCGCCGAGGAAGATCGGCTGCCGCAACTGCTGGTTCCATTTGCGGAAGGTCAGTTTCTGCCCCTTGAAGGCGGCGATCGAAAAATCGTCGGAGCGGATGAAATCGGCCATCTTGCGCGGGTCGGCGCCCTGCGTGCGGGTCGCTGCCTCACCGAGGATGCGCACCGCGGTCCACGCCGCCATGTCCTTCGACACCATGCGGCGGCCGTTTGCCTTGGCGAAGCGGTTCTGGATCTGTGTGCCGCCCCATTGCTCGCTGGCCGGATGCCAGGCCAAGGGGGTGAGGCCGGCGGTGCCGGCGACCGGCCGCGGAATCCAGGTGCGGAACGGAACGTAGGTGCCGAACACCTCGCTTTCGTCGGCGACCAGCAGCACATCGTGCTCCGGCAGGTCCTGGGTGAAGACAGGCATCTGCCGCTGGATCTGGACGACGCCGGAATCGGTCCGCCGCGCCGTGCCGGTATCCTCGAACAGTTTTTCGCCGACGATCTCGCCGCCGAAGCGCGTCGCCGCCCGGCGCAGCGCCTCGGCAAAAAGCTGGTCGCGCTCGTGCGAGCCGTAGATCAGCACCCAGCGCCGCCATTGCTTCCAGATCAGATATTGCGCCAGCCCGTCGGCCAGCATGCTGCGCGTCGGGATGGTGTGGAAGATGCTGGCGCGGCATTCCTCCTCGCGAAGACTGTCGTCGGTGGCGCCGGCGTTGAAGATCAAGACGCCGCTGTCGCGGGCAAGGTCGGCGATCGACAGCAACTGCCTGGCCGAGAGGTCTGCGACCACATAGCGGTTGCCTTTGGCGATCATCTCCTGGAAGGCCGGGACGACATCGGCATCCGGCTTCACCTCGGTCACGTCGAGGCTGAATTTCTGGCCGAGGAAGCTGCCGGTCGTGTTGTTGTCGGCAATCGCCACATTGCCGCCGGCGACACCTTCATCGCGCGGCGGGACGTCGAGCACCGACAAGGCCAGTTGCGGCGCATAGGCGCGCAAATAGCCTATCTTGATCTCGGTCAGCTTTTTTTCCGGCTTGGCCGTTGCGGTCGGTTGCTTGCCCGTCGCTTCCTGGGCGAGCGCGCCCGCAACGTTGACGGTCAGGGAAAAAAAGCACAAAAAAGCCGCCAGAGTGCCCGGCACCGCGCTCGTCATCGATAAATTACCCGTTCTTGCGCTAAAGTCCGATTGTTGTCGGAGCGGCGCGAAGTCAAGGTGCCCGTGATGAGCTTAGCTGACCCGCAAATTTTATCAAACCCTGAAAGTGGACTGCTCACGTCTGCTTTAGTGCCATGCCTGCTCGCCCGAACGGCGACCGAGCGGATTTCGGTATTCGGGCCCAAAAGCGTCCTTTTCCTCATGCCGGAGAAAGTCCGTCAATGACCAGAATGCTGGCCAGCGTCACCGGCGTCGACGAGGCGGAGATCGCGCTTTCAGGCGGTGCCGACATCGTCGATCTGAAGGATCCGAAGGCGGGAGCGCTGGGCGCGGTGTCCACGCAGATCATCCGCCGGACGATTTCGCTGATCGCCGGCCGGGCGCCGGTCAGCGCGGTCTGCGGCGACCTGCCGATGGAACCGGAGACGATCCGCGCCAGGGCCGAAGAGATCACTGCCGCCGGCGCCGATTACGTCAAGATAGGTTTGTTTCCGTCGGCAAATGTTGCGGCTTGTGCGGCGGCGCTCGCGCCGCTCGCCGCGCGAACGAAACTGATCGCCGTGCTTTTCGCAGACCTGACGCCGGATTTCGAGCTTCTGCCGATGCTTGCCGAACATCGCTTCCATGGCGCCATGGTCGACACGGCCAACAAGGCCAACGGGCGGCTGCTCGACCATCTGCCGCCCGAGCGTATCCCGGGATTCATCGATCGAGCGAAATCGCTCGGCCTCATGGTTGGGCTGAGCGGATCGCTGGAAGCCCCTGATATTCCACGCCTGCTGCCCTTCGCTCCCGATTTTCTCGGCTTTCGCGGGGCGCTGTGCGGCGATTCCGGCCGCGTGGGTTCGATCAGCGCCGAGGCGGTTGCGCAGATCCGCGAACTGATCCCGGAAGCATCCCGGGCCGGCGGCGCGTCGAGCATCGACTACCGCCTGCTGGCGGCGAGGGGCTATTCGCCGGGCACCGACCCGACACTGGGCACCGACAAGATCTTCGTGCGGGACTTTGTCCTGCCGGTCCAGATCGGCGCCTACAGTTTTGAGCACGGCCATACCCAAAAAGTGCGTTTCGACGTGACCGCCGACGTGCTGCAAGTCACTGACCATCCCGAAGACATGCGCCATGTGTTCTCCTACGACATCATCATGGACGGCATCCGCACCATTGTTGCGCGCGGCCACATCCAGCTTAGCGAGGCCCTGGCCGAGCAGGTGGCGACCTACATCCTGGAGAACCCGCGTGTCGTGCGGGTCACGGTAAGGGTGGAAAAACTCGAGCTCGGCCCAGGCGGCGTCGGCGTCGAGATCGAACGCAAGCGCCAATCGGCAGGCCGCGGCGTTGCCTCCGGCCCTGCCGGCCGAAAAGACCAAGGCGCCGTTTCCCGGCCGCGACAGGAAAGGCCCGAGGCCATCAGGCGAGCCGCCGTCAAGCCGTCCGTCGTCAAGCTTGGCGGCAGCACCGTCCATGCGGCGGAACTGGAAAGCTGGATCGCGGCGCTGGCGGGTTCCAAGCTGCCGATCGTCATCGTGCCCGGCGGCGGCCTGTTCGCCGACCAGGTGCGCGAGACGCAGATTTACATGGATTTTTCCGACACCGCCGCCCACGCCATGGCGATCCTGGCCATGGAGCAGTTCGCTCAGGTCATCCTCGACCGTGACGAAAGACTGGCGCCGGCACGGTCGCTGGAAGAAATGCGGCGGGCGCTGGACGCGGGGAAGATCCCGGTGTGGCTGCCGTCGTCATTGGCGCTGCCGGCGCCGGACATTCCGGCGTCCTGGGATGTTACCTCCGATTCCCTCGCCGCCTGGCTTGCCGGCAGGCTCGGCGCGAACGCGCTGCTCTTGATCAAGCAGACCGGCGCCTTCTCCGGCAGCGACACGATCGACAGTCTGGCGGTCAGAGGCATCGTCGACGCCGGCTTCGCCGCCATGCTGCCCGACGGTGTCGATGTCCACCTCGCCGGCCCGAAAGATGCCGCCGAGGCCGGGGCGCTGCTCGCGGCGGGCAATCTGCCCGGCATTGCGATCGCGGCTTCGATCCGGTCGGCAAGAAAAGCAGGGTAGGCGATGGCGATGCTGCATACGCCGCGCTGGGCATGGGTTTTGACCGGTTCCGGTCATTTTTTTACGGAGAGTTTTGCACTCATCCACCAGATCGAGCATTGCGATGTCTTTGTGTCGAAAGCCGCCAACGAAGTGCTGCGCATGTACAAGCTCAAGCTCGATTTCCCGGAGACGACGCGCGTGCTGCACGACAAGACGGCGAGCGCGATCCCGGTCGGCGAATTCTATCACGGCGTCTATCATACGGTGGTGGTGGCGCCGGCCAGCTCCAACACGGTCGCCAAATGCGTGCACGGCATTTCCGACACGCTCGCCACCAACGTTTTTGCCCAGGCCGGAAAATGCCGGGTGCCGGCCATCGTCTTTGCTTGCGACACCGCGCCGGAACTCGAAACCATGGCGCCGCATGGGCTGGTCAAGGTCTATCCGCGCAGCATCGACCTGGAGAATACCAACCAGCTGAAGAGTTTTGAGCGAACCCAGGTGGTCGAGTCGCTTGCCGATCTCGAAGCCTCGGTCAGGCGGCGCCGCGCCGAACTCGCAAGCCATGGCTGAGCGGCTGGTCTTTCTTACCGGCCATCTGGCCAAGGTCCGGCTGGAAAGGCTGCTGGCCGGACTGGGCGAAACCGAATTTGCCTGGGAGATCATCGACATCGGCGTCAAGGTCGCGGCGCTGATGAGCGAAGACATCATCAAGCGGCGGCTCAGCCTGGCAGGCGGCACCGACCGCGTCATCCTGCCCGGCCGTTATCGCGGCGACATCGAGCATCTGTCGAACCATTTCGGCGTGCCCTTCGTCCGCGGGCCCGACGAGATCGCCGATCTGCCGGCCTTTCTCGGCCGGGCAGGCGAGCCGCCTGACCTTTCGCGTCACGACATGCGCATCTTCGCCGAAATCGTCGATGCGCCGATGCTGTCGGTCGAGGCGCTGGTGGCGAGAGCACGGACGCTGGCCGCGGCCGGCGCCGACGTCATCGATCTCGGCTGCCTGCCGGAAACACGGTTTCCGTTGCTGGACGAGGCGGTGCGCGAGCTGAAGGCACAGGGATTTCTGGTCAGCGTCGATTCCGCCAGCACCGACGAACTGTCGATCGGCGCGCGCGCCGGTGCGGACTATCTTCTCAGCCTCGATGAGAACACGCTGCCCTTGGCCTTCGACCACAACGCCGTACCAGTGCTGATCCCGGCCACGCCCGGCGACCTGGATTCGCTCGGCCGGGCCATCGAAGCGGCACAGAAGGCCGGCGTCGCCTTCCTCGCCGATCCGGTTCTCGACCCGATCCATTTCGGCTTTGCCGCCTCACTCGGGCGTTTCATCGAGGCGCGCCGCCGCTGGCCCGAGGTCGAACTGCTGATGGGCACCGGCAATCTCACCGAATTGACCGACGCCGACAGTTCCGGCGTTACCGCGGTTCTGGCCGGGCTCTGCTCGGAACTTCAGATCCGAAACGTGCTTGCCGTGCATGTTAGCCCGCATACGCTGCGAACGATCGAGGAGCACGACATTGCCCGCCGCATCCTGTTTGCCGCCAAGAGTGACGGTGCGCTGCCGCGGAGTTATCATCCAGGACTGCTGCAGGTTCACGATCGCAAGCCGTTCACCGCCTCGACCGAGGATATCGCAGCCCTCGCGGCCGAGGTGCGTGACACCAACTTCCGCATCATGACCGCGGAGGACGGCATCCATGTTTTCAACGGCAAGGGGCACGCGGTTGCCACGGATGCGTTCGAACTCTTTGCCGGGCTTGGCGTTGAGGCGGATGGAGCACACGCGTTCTATCTCGGCGCCGAACTGATGAAGGCCGAGATCGCGTGGCGCCTCGGCAAGCGCTATGTGCAGGACGAGCCGCTCGCATGGGGCGTTGCCGCGCCGGCTCCCGAAACCGACCGCAGCCGTCTTGCCGAAGCGGGCCCCACGCTTCGCGCGAAGAAAGAGCGCTAAACCATGCCGTTCATTCGCGAATCTATCATCACCACGGTCAACGAAGCCGGCGACGTCCACATCGCGCCGATCGGCATCATCGCCGAGAAGGACGGCTGGGTCATCGCGCCGTTCCGGCCGTCGATCACGCTCGACAATCTCGCCGAAGTGCCGTTCGCCATTGCCAATTACACCGATGACGTGCGCATCTTTGCCGGCTGCCTGACCGGCCGCAAGCATTGGCCGACCGTTGCGGTCGACGGGTTTCCGGTGCCGCGGCTCGCAGCGGCGCTCGCGCATTCGGTCCTCGAAGTCGAAAGTGTCGACGACGATGCCATGCGGCCTCGCCATTTCTGCCGCGTGGTGCAGGAGGAAACGCATGCGCCGTTCACCGGCTTCAACCGCGCCAAGGCGGCGGTGCTGGAACTGGCCATCCTGGTCAGCCGGCTCGGCATGCTGCCGCGCGACAAGATCGAGGTGGAAATCGCCTACCTTTCGATTGCCATCGAAAAGACTGCGGGCGAGGGCGAAAAAGAAGCCTGGGACTGGCTGATGCAGCGTGTCGGCGATCACCTTGCGGCCGAGGATGCCAGCGGCGAGGATGCGCGGGGCTGAACCGGATATGCTGAACCTGGGTAAGCGTCCGGGCCGACGTGGTTTAGCATGGTACACGGTGGCGGTGATCTCAAACGGCGGTGTTCGACCCTTTGCGGTCATTGAGCCCGGTATGCACGATGACCGGCCCGTGTCCTCTACCTCACCGCGCGCGCCCGTCCCGCGCAGCGGGTTCGTTCTTCGACCCCTGAGCGGTCATCCATTGGCCCCCTAACCGACGGGCTGGGATTGGCTGCTCAAAACTATTGTAGGCGGTAGGCCATGTTATGCGATACGGCTGCTTCCACAACGAAGTCCGCCACTGCTCCACCTCGGCACCCGCGATGGACGGCCCCACCATGTCAATGTTCCTCGTTACTTGAACCTCAGGAGACATTGACGAGCAGCTGCTGGAGTTCGTTCCCGGTGCGGTTTAAGTTTGCGATCCGATCGTGTCGTGGTCCGCTAAAACAAAAGGGCGGGCGAGCTTTGCGAACGGTATCCGGTGGAGGGGCTTGCAGCAAAAAATCTGAGGCAACCCTCGCCTGATCGCTGGGATTCTTGTCGGCACTCGCCACCAAGTTCAACGTGCCAATAATAGGAGAGATGAAATTGAGCATTACCCCTGAACAACGAAGCGAGATCGAGGCAGCCCGCGCAAACGCCTCGTTCGGCAATGGCGTAGAGGTCGCCAAGGCTTATCCTTTTGCTCAACTGGTAGGCCCACGCTTGCTGCAACTGTGACGCCGGCACCGTCACGGCGCCGCGAACCGTTACCGACCTCAAGGTGAATAATATTCGTTCGGCTTGTTCGGGTGGCGTAGTCTTGCGCGCGTCGGGGACCGAAAGGTCGATCGTTCCAGGCTTCCTCGGTGCGGAATAGCGTCGGACAGTCTCGTTCTGATCCGAGATCACCGAGTCGATCTGCTCGGGAATTGTTTGGCTAAGGCTGGGCCCGACAATGAAGGCACTGATCGCAAGACAAATCGATAGGCAACGCACTGCGTCGGACCATCGGGACAGCGCCTTGCGGCCAGGCATGTCAAAACTCGCTGAACTATCGTGGCAGGGAAATCAGCGGTAACTCTGAATTGGTTTAGCAGTATGCCGCGGGTCCGTCACTGGCAAAAAATACCGTCAATGGCCGAGTAACGCGCAGACAGCCTGAGCCTGAACCTCCCTCAAGTGCTCAATCAAGGCGCCTGTGGGCTCGGCAGCGTTCAGCGTGGTAGTGACCGAGCGCGTACCGTCGGCGTTGGACGCGGCCCACTGCGTATAGCCCGGGAAGTTGCCTGTATGGCCGTACACGACGCCGCACGGCGTGGTGTAGCGGAACAGTCCTAGGCCAGCCTCATTCGTCCCTGGTCCGGGCGGGCTGGAATCTCCTGATATGAACTGCATCTGCTCCTGCTGCTCGGCAGCGCCGAAAAACTTCAGCGCAAGGTCAGCCCGTATGAACGTGGACAAGTTTTCAGGAGTCGACACGATCGCACCAGATGCCCACGCGCCGCTGGGGCTGACAAAGTTGGTCACGTCCTCTGGCTGGGATCCGGGCTCAACGGCGTAGCCGTGGATGTAGGGCGTCGGCAGCGCGATTTCCGTTGTCGGGAAGCTAGTTTGCGCGAGGTTGGCAGGACCCAATATCATCTCTTGCAACAGTGCCTCGTAAGGTTTGGAGGTCACTTCTTCGGCAATCAGCCCAACCACGATATTGTCGGTGTTTGAGTAGGCATACTTAGAACCGGGGGCAAACTCGAGCGGATCGTTGCGGACCCAGTCGATGATCTTTCTCGGCTCGACGTAGCCTTGGGGATCTGTCGCCACATGCTTGGCCAAGCCGTCGGATCGCAGGTAATCAGGTAACCCGCTGGTGTGGTTTAGCATGTGCCGAAGCGTGATCGCGGACCAAGCCGCCGGCAGCCCGGGCAAATGTTGGCCGATAGTCTCGTCGAGGCCGATCCGGCCAGTCTGGACGAGATGCAGGGCAATGGCCCCGTTGAAGGCTTTTGAGACGCTGGCGATACGCATGTATTGATTGACCGCTGGCGCTACATCCGAGGACACATTGGCGCGGCCCGCACTGAGTACGGTTAGGCGGCCGTCGCGGTAAAGAGTTGCTATCGCACCTGGCGGCCCACCCTCAGTCTCGACTAGCTGCTGCAGGCCGTGTCGCACCGCTGCATCGGTTGTGGCTGACCGCGCGGCCGGCGGAGGGGGCGTGGGTGCGGGGCGTTCGGCATCGGAATGCTTTATATATCGGCCGGGATCCATTTCCTCCGGCGCCACGATGACCTCGTCGTTAACGCCAGAGTCGATGTATTCATCGGTAATGGAAAAGCCTGCCAGAAGCTGCTTTCCCGTGAGAGGGTACCAGGAGCCGAATTCGTGTGAGTATGCGGCGATTGCCAGCAAGGCCAGTTGCCGGTTGTCATATAAGTCGATTTCATAGCTTTCCGCCAATTTGCCGCCTGAATATTTTTTGTAGCCGTCAATATACGCATCACGAGGATTGTCGCCGCGGTACTTGTCTACGATGGCGCCAATGGTGACCTTGTCCTTCTTGCCCCCGAAATAGATTTTGCGAAGAAGAAAGCCCCAAGCGGCTACCCCAAACTCAGGAGTCTCGTAAACGGCGGTCTGGTTGCCGTACCTGTCGGGCAGCGTGCAACCCACATACCCTTTCATGCTATCTCGCTGCCATCTCGAGATGTTGATGGCGCCGGGATTGTTTGTTCGAAGCGCCCGTCGAGTGAGCGTATCGGACGAACTGTAGCGGGCGTCTGGCACGCTGCTGAAGAAATTGCCAATCCCGATCAGGCTCCTGAACCTGAATTCTATATCGTCAGGATATTTCGCAGAATCACGAAATGGAGGAGTTAGCTTGCGAGTGTGACTGGCGTCCCAAAACGGCAACCCCATCGCTTTGCCTGTCTCAATGCCGACCATGCCGTCGACAGGCATCCCACTATTGGCCTGAAAGGACTTCACCGCGCTCACTGTTTGCGAGCCGAACAAGCCATCGATCACAGATGCATAAACTGCCTTATCCGCCAGCACGCTCTGTAGAAGCGCAACTCTGCGATCAGGAGCGTTGCGTAGGCTCTGCCTGAATATGGGGCCGGCGGGTTGTCGTTTTGGGTTCGGTTGGGGCTTGCTGGCTCCTTCGCTCGGTGCGGAACGATTGCCAGAGGACCCGCAACTCAAATAATCCGTTGCGCTAGCTTGCTCCAGGCTCTCAAAAGCGGAGGTCGGACCACATAGCGATGCAAAGAGAATGGCAGCCGAGCAGTACGCACTCAGCTTGAGATAATGGCCGACCGTTTGGCGACTTCGCCGGACGCTGGTCAATTCCTCGATGTTCGACATGTCGTCTGACCTATGGCGAAGTCTTGTGCACCATCTTCAATATCACTTGATGAGTGCGTAACGGAAGCAGGGTTCGATATACAGGCTGCAGCGATGTCAGGCAGGCCTCGACGTCGCCGACAGACGCAAGTCTTGTTCGCGAAAACTACCCCATCGCAACGCCCGAAGTCGGCGGCCTGCTGTCGGACAACGTCAATACCAGGGCGGCAACAGTCCGCTTCTGAATAATTGACTTGAAAGCCGCCAGTCCGCTCCCGTGAAGAGTTTCGGGCGCCAGCAGGCGTACGAAAGTCCCCGAGGAAGGAACCCGCGGGCCACAGGCGATGGCTATG
>NZ_JBVVQJ010000004.1:0-43101 GCF_055811475.1 Mesorhizobium sp. WSM4829
GCAAGCGATCCGATCAAACTATCTCAGCCAACGCTTGCAAGCAGGGGGCCGTCCACATATGAGCACCGGAAGCGCAGAAACCGCCATCAGATGGCCGCCGGAGTAGAGTTTCCAAGCCTCTTAGAATGGCAGCTTCATTCCCGGCGGTATCGGCAGTCCTGCGGTCAGTGCCTGGGTCTTTTCCTGCATCATCTGTTCGACCTTGGCCCTGGCGTCATTGTGGGCGGCGAGAAGCAGATCCTCCAGAATCTCGACCTCGTCCTCCTTGAACAGCGACGGGTCGATTTTCAGGGACTTCATCTCGAATTTGCCGGTCAGCGTCACGCTGACCAGGCCGCCGCCGGCCTGTCCGGTGGCTTCCAGCGTGGCGATCTCGTCCTGCATGGCCTGGAACTTGGCCTGCATTTCTTTCGCCTTGCCCATCAGGCCGAGAAGATCTTTCATCGCGTTGTCCTCTACGATTGACTTGTTTCTTGTTTAAGCACGATCTTCTCCGAAAACCGGCTCCCACCCTTCGGAATCATGCTCAGGTTTCGTCTTCGTCGGTGGCCGGCTCGATCGGAACCTCGGCCTCCACCGCATCGGCTTCCGGTGCGTCGGGAATGCGCACGTCGATGATCTTGGCGCCGGGAAAACGCGCCAGGATGGCGGCGACGGTCGGGTCGCTCTTGGCATCGAGGAGTGCGTTTTCGCGCTTGGTCGATTCCATCTCGGCCAGCGTCTGGCCGCCCTCTTCCTTTGACAGCGACACCAGCCAGCTGCGTCCGGTCCAGGCGCGCAATTTGGCGGTCAGATCGTTGAGCAGCATCTTCGGCGCGTCATCGGTCAGGCTGACGTCGATGCGGCCCGGCTCGATGCGCACCAGGCGCACGCAGCGCTTGACCAGCACCTTGAAGGCGATGTCGCGCTGGGCGTCGGCAAGGGCGATGATGTCGGCCAGCGATTTCACCGGCACCGGCGGCGCATCGGCGACCGGCTCCGGCGCCGGAACGAAAGGCGCAGGCATCGGCTCGGGTTCGACCAGCCGCATGGTCTGGGCGCCGCCATTGGCCGCCGGCATCCGCGTCTGCGCCACGCTGGCGCCGCCATTACCGGGATTTGCTGGGCCGGGATTTGCCGGGCCGGGATTTGCGGCGGCAGAGGTTGCGGGTGCACCATTCGAGCGTGGCGCGCCATTCGGCACCGACGCTGCGCCCTCCAGCGATTTCAGCGCCTCGTCCAGTGTCGGCAGGTCGGCGGCATGCGCCAGCCGGATCAGCACCATTTCGGCGGCGCTGACCGGCCGGTTGGAGGACTGCACCTCGGGAATGCCTTTCAACAGCATCTGCCAGGTCCGCGACAGCACCCTGACCGACAGCGCCTTGGCGAAATCGGCGCCGCGCCGGCGCTCGTCTTCCGACAGCGAGGCGTCATCGAGGGCTGTCGGCACGAAGCGCAGCCGGGTGACGAGATGGTTGAACTCGGCCAGGTCGGTCAGCACAGCGGCCGGATCGGCGCCGGTGTCGTACTGGTTGCGGAATTCGGCCAGTGCGGCCGCCACATCGCCCTTCATCACATGTTCGAACAGGTCGACGATGCGGGCGCGGTCGGCAAGCCCGAGCATGGCGCGCACCGCTTCGGCGCTGACCGCGCCGCTGCCATGGGCGATCGCCTGGTCGAGAATGGACAGCGAATCGCGCGCCGAGCCCTCGGCCGCGCGGGCGATCATCGCCAGCGCGTCGTCATCGACCGCGATGCCTTCTTTTGCGGCGATCGAGGAGAGGTGCGCGACCAACGTGCCGGCATCGATACGCCTGAGATCGAAGCGCTGGCAGCGCGACAGAACGGTGATCGGAACTTTTCTGATTTCGGTGGTGGCGAAGATGAATTTGACGTGCGGCGGCGGCTCTTCCAGCGTCTTCAGCAGGCCGTTGAAGGCCTGCGTCGAGAGCATGTGCACTTCGTCGATGATGTAGACCTTGTAGCGCGCCGACACCGGCGCGTAACGCACGCGCTCGATGATGTCCCTGATGTCATCGATGCCGGTGTGCGAGGCGGCGTCCATCTCGATGACGTCGACATGGCGGCCTTCCATGATCGCCTGGCAATGCTCGCCCGGCACGGCAAGATGGACCGAAGGCTGGTCGACATCAGATGTTTTGTAGTTCAGGGCCCGCGCGAGTATGCGCGCCGTCGTCGTCTTGCCGACACCGCGCACGCCGGTCAGCATCCAGGCCTGGGCGATGCGGCCAGTGGCGAAAGCGTTGGTGAGGGTGCGGACCATCGGCTCCTGGCCGATCAGTTCGGAGAAATTGGCAGGACGGTATTTGCGCGCCAGAACGCGATAGGCAGCGGCCTTTTCCGTTCCCGAATTTCCGGCTTCGCTCATTCGCCCGTAAAGCTCCAAGGGCCGCGGCTCAAGGCGGCCGATTCCTGCGCATAGTTTCGCCCGCAGGGCTTGGCGCCGTCAATGTCGCGGGAGAAAGGCGAAGAGGTGGGAGGCTGGAACAATGACCCGTTCCGGGCTCGTTAGGGCTGCTTCCTTCCGGACCTGACCCGGTTGGCGAGTGGACCGTCCACCACCAACCTCCCGGCTCCCATATCGGCAATCCGGCGATGAAATGCAAGGGCGCAGTGACAGGCGGCGAAACCAGAAAATAAAAAAACAGCCTCGGAGGCGGATCGCTGGCGCGAATAAGCACCATGTTGAAACTACTGGCATAGTGGCCGGCACAAAGCAAGAACAGATGAGCGAAAGCCATGGCCGGCAGACCAGAGGGGGCGAGATGGTGACTTCATTCCAGCCCAAAGTCTTGGCAGGCCATACCCTGAGTTCTTCGCCGGACCATCATCGCCACGATAGGCCTTGATTCGCTTGCCGCCCTCTTGCGGGCTAACGGCGGCCGCTCTAGCGTCCATGGAGTAAAAAAATACTACAAAAGTGAAGGAAACGCCGATGTCGCCGGGCCTCGAGGCCGGATTCACGCTGGATGCTCGTCTGGAGGCCGACAGCGAGCAGTTGATGTGGCTCGGCCTGTGCGAGTTGCGCGTGATGAACGACCGCCGCTGGCCGTGGCTGCTTCTGGTGCCGCAGCGGCCGGGCGCGGAGGAAATCCATGATTTGACGCCGCTCGACCAGGCGATGCTGACCTTCGAGACCAATATGGTGGCGCAGGCGCTGAAAAGCGTGACCGGCTGCACCAAGATAAACAGCGGCGCACTTGGCAACATCGTCCGCCAGTTGCATGTCCATGTCATCGCGCGCTCGGAAGGCGATCCCGGCTGGCCGGGCCCGGTGTGGGGGCACGGTATGCGCGAGCCCTACGAGCGCTCGGACCTCCGCCGGTTTGCGCAGAAGATAAAGGCGGCGCTATAAGCCTGTCCCGTGTCCATCCTGAAGTTGAGTCTCGATGAGCTTCCGCCTGTTTGACGCGCCCTTGCGCGAGCCGAGCCAGTTCGTCGGCTTTGCCGGCAACATGATCGACCGGCAATCGGAAAACCGCGCCGACGATTCCGTCGAAAAGGCGCTCGCCGATCCTTCAGCCAGGCTTTTGCTGATGCATGGCGGGCGGCTCTACCTGAAGCTCATTGGTGGCGGCTTCGACCCCTGGTTCGGCGCCGAGGAAAGCCGGCCGCTCGAGGCGTCGCTCGACCGTGGCGTCCTGCTCGGTTTTTCCGACAGCGGCCCGGTGCTCGCCGTACCGGCCGGCATCGACCCCGAACAGCTGCCCGATACCATCAAGGCCATCGACTATCGCTCGGTCTACATGCAGGGGCTGATCGACGAGGCGGCGGCCGGCGCGATGGCGCAAGGAGCAGCGCTGCTCGCCTGGCATGCCAGCCACCGCTTCTGCAGCAAATGCGGCGCTGAAGCCGCGATGCGGGCCGGCGGCTACAAGCGGCTTTGCCCGGCCTGCGCCACCGAGCATTTTCCGCGAACCGACCCGGTGGCGATCATGCTGACGGCGACGCGTGAAAAATGCCTGCTCGGCCGCGGCCGGCATTTCGCGCCCGGCATGTATTCGGCGCTTGCCGGCTTCATCGAGCCGGGCGAGACGATCGAGGCGGCGGTGCGCCGGGAAACGCTGGAGGAAGCCGGTATCCGGCTTGGCCGCGTCGTCTATCACGCCAGCCAGCCCTGGCCGTTTCCCTATTCGCTGATGATCGGCTGCTTCGGCGAGCCGCTCAACGACGACATCCAGGCCGACCTCAACGAGTTGGAAGACTGCCGCTGGTTCTTTCGCGACGAGGTGCTGTCGATGCTGGCCCGCGAGCATCCGGGCGGCCTGGTCACGCCGCCGAAGGGGGCGATCGCCTACAACCTCATCCGCGCCTGGGCCGACAGCGCATAGCCTGCAGGGGAAGCAGAAATGATCCGTCATACAGTGGTGTTCAGGCTGAAGCACAAGGAGAGCTCGGCCGAGGAGGCAAAATTTCTGGCAGACGCCAAAATACTGGCGGCGATACCGGGCGTCGAGAAATTCGAGCAGTTGCGGCAGGTCAGCCCGAAGAACGATTATCGCTTCGGCTTCTCGATGGAGTTCGCCGACCAGGCTGCCTATTCCGGCTACAACGACCATCCCGACCACGTCGCCTTCGTCCGCGACCGCTGGATCCCGGAAGTCGCGGCGTTTTTGGAGATCGACTACGCGCCGCTGAGTTAAGTTGGTGACTTGCCGGTGAAAACCGCCAGTTGAGCGGCGAAAGCACGCTGGTAGGCGGGCCGGGCTTCGCCGCGGGCGACATAGGCGGAGAGGTTCGGATATTCGTCCAGTAGACCCGACCCGCTCAACCTTAGCAGCACGTGCACCATCATCAGGTCCCCGGCGCTGAACGCGCCATCGAGCCAGTCGGCATCGCCAAGGCGACCGGAAAGCTCGCCCAGCCGGTCACGGATGCGATCATCGACCATAGGCAGGCGCTGTTCGTGCCAGGTCTCGTCGCGCTCCAGGAGCACGGCGGTTTGGCGTTCAAGGATCGGCGGCTCCACGGTGTTTAGCGCGGCAAACATCCATGAGATCGCGCGCGCCCTGGCATTCGCCTCGTCTGGCAGCAGGCCCGCATGGCGCTCGGCGATATGGAACACGATCGCCCCCGATTCGAACAGCGCGAGATCGCCTTCTTCAAAGGTCGGAATCTGCCCGAAAGGATGAAGCGCGAGATGCGCGGGTTCCTTCATCGCTTTGAACGAAACGAGACGAACCTTGTAAGGCTGGCCGACTTCTTCGAGCGCCCAGCGAACACGCATGTCGCGCGCCAGTCCCCTGCCGCGATCGGGCGACCGTTCAAAGGCAGTGATGGTGGGGGTCATGGGCAGGCCTTCATCTCGTCGTCTCCCTTCTTCGATTGCGGCAAGCAAAGGACGAATGTCGCGCCGGAATTCCGACATCTGCGAATTGTTTTTCAATCGCTCATGACCGCCGCGACGGAGGCACGTAGCGCTCCGGCGAAGTCGGGATGGCCATAGAGGTCGTTGTGGCCAGCCGCAATGGCGATGTGGCTGCGCAGGTCACGGGCAGCCTCGCGCAGAGGTGCCGAACGCGCCGAAGGTACGATGGTGTCGTTCTCGGCGGTGATGACGGCCGTCGGCACATCGAGGTTGCGCAACGTTTCTGCCGTCTCCATGCGGTGCCGCAGCAAGAGGCGCACCGGCAGCCAGGGATAGTGGTGAGCGGCGAGTTCTCTGAGCGAATCGAAGGGGGTCACCATGACGATAGCGCGCAACGGCCGCGCCGTCGCCAGATCGGCCGCAACCGCAGCGCCGATGCTAAGGCCGATGGCGACGATGCCGGCTTTGGCATCGCTGGCCAGCTGGTCATGGGCGCGTCGGGCGTCCTCGAACAGGGCGGCGGCCGACGGGCTGCCGCTGCTCGGCGCATAGCCGCGGTAGTGCAGCGCAGCGACCTCATGTTCGGGAAACAGCTGGTGCAGCATGAGGGCAAGTGCGTCGGCGTTCCAGGCGTTGCCGGCGAACCCCAGCAGCAGCGGGCGTGGCTCGGCCGGCGCCTGCCTTGCCGGCAGGCGGACCAGAACGACGCGCTCGCCACCCTCTGTCGCCAGTTCGACATGGCGGGCCCCAGCCGGCAGATCGGGTCCGAACCCCGCAAGGCCGGCCGGAAAGATCAGCCAGGACTGGAGCACGTACACGACGGCAACAATCACCGCATACAATCCAGCGACCGCGAGCGTCAGTTTCAAAAGCCACATCGCAGGAATGTCGCCCGATGCTCGTCACCTGGCAAGGCGCTGCGCTAGTCCGCCACCTTCCATTGCTCGCGCGACTGGCTGGCCGGGTAGACGCCCAGAATCCGCATTTCGCGCGAGAAGAAGGCAAGCTCGTCGAGCGCCAGTTTTACCAGCGGATCGTCGGGATGACCCTCGATGTCGGCATAGAACAGGGTCGCCGTGAATGCGCCGAGCTGGTAGCTCTCCAGCTTGGTCATGTTGATGCCGTTGGTGGCGAAGCCGCCCATCGCCTTGTAGAGCGCGGCCGGCACGTTGCGGACGCGGAAGATGAACGTCGTCATCATCCTGGCCTCGACCGAGGGACGTTCGGCCCACTGCCTGTTCCTGGTCAGCACGACGAAGCGGGTGACGTTGCTGTCGGTGTCCTCGACATTTTGCTCGATGATGTCGAGCCCGTAGAGCGTCGAAGCCAGCGCCGGCGCCAGCGCGGCCATGGTGCGGTCCTTCAGCTCGGCAACCAGCTTGGCGGCGCCCGCCGTGTCGCCGGCGACCACCGGCTTCCAGCCGTTCTTGCGGATATATTTGCGGCACTGGCCGAGCGCATGGATGTGGCTGTGCACGGTCTTGATCTCGTCGCGCCTGACGCCCGGCAGAACCATCAGCTGGAAATGGATCGGCAGGAAATATTCGCCGACGATGTGCAGCTTCGATTCCGGCAGGAGATGATGGATGTCGGCGACGCGCCCGGCAATCGTGTTTTCGATCGGGATCATGGCGAGGTCGGCCTTGCCGGTCTCGACCGCGTTGAAAGCATCCTCGAAGGTCGGACACGGCAACGGCTCCATATCAGGGAACATGTTGCGGCAGGCGGTGTCGGAATTGGCGCCCGGCTCGCCCTGGAAGGCTATTCTGTTGGTTTTCTCAGGCATGCCAAATGTCTCAGGTGTCCAGATGTCTCAGGTTGAAAGGACGGTTCTGGCGCGTTCGAGATCGTCCGGCGTGTCGACGCCGAACGGCGCCGACTGCACGATCTCGGCGTCGATGCGCATGCCGGCCTCAAGCGCCCGCAATTGCTCGAGCTTCTCGCGCCGTTCCAGCGGCGACGGCTTCAGCGCGACGAAGCGCTCGAGCGCCGAGCGGCGATAGGCATAGAGGCCGATGTGATGATAGAGCGGCCCCTCGCCCCAGGGTGCGGTGGCGCGGGTGAAATAGAGGGCCCGCAACCGTGTCTCCGACAGCGGCGAGCCGACGATCTTGACGACATTCGGATTGGTCTTTTCCTCGTCGCGGACGATCTCGATGCCAAGCGTGGCGATGTCGACCGTCGCATCCTCGAAAGGCCTCAGTGCGGCATTGATGATGTCGGGATCGATTGTCGGCAGGTCGCCCTGCACATTGACGATGGTTTCGACCTTGCGCCCGGGATCCAGCGTGGCCAGCGCCTCGAAGATGCGGTCGGAGCCCGATTCGTGCCCGACGCGCGTCATCACCGCCTCGAAACCGTGCGTCCGCACCGCGTCCGCCACGCTGTCCGTATCGGTAGCGACCACCACCCGGCCGAGCCCGGCCTCGGCGGCGCGGCGGGCGACATGGACGATCATCGGAACGCCGGCGATGTCGGCCAGCGGCTTGCCCGGCAGGCGGGTCGAGGCCATGCGGGCCGGGATGAGGATCAGCGTGGACATCGGGTGATAAAGCATCCGAAAAAGAGGAAGGGAAAAGTGGCAAAAGGTCTCACTGGAAGCGCCCTTATAGGTGTTGCAACGCCAGAGCAAAAGACCTAGTTTCCGCCCGATTTGACCGCCTCGCGGGGTGGTTCACGATTACCGACGGACGGAGTGGACGGATCGGTCCGCCGGAAAAGGGAGCCTGGGGCGTATGGACTCTTTCGAAATCAACAAGCTGATCGGCGGCCTGCTCGGAACCGTGTTCGTCGTCTTCTCGGTCGGCATCATATCCGACGCGCTGTTCGCCTCCCCAGCACCGGAAAAACCCGGCTACGCCATCGAGGCGACCGAGGAGCCTGCCGAGGGCGGCCCGGCAGCCCCCGCCGAAGCCAAGCCGATCGCCGACCTCCTGGCCAACGCCAATGCCGAGGCGGGTGCGTCCGTGTTCAAGAAGTGCCAGGCCTGCCACACCGGCGAAAAAGGCGGACCGAACAAGGTCGGCCCTGATCTCTGGGATATCGTCGACCGTCCCATCGCCGAGCATGCGGGCTTTGCCTATTCGGCCGGCATGAAAGAGTTTTCCAAGGGCGGCGCGGAAAAATGGACGTACGACCACCTCAATAACTTTCTGCTTTCGCCGAAGAAGCTGGTGAAGGGCACGGCGATGGGCTTCGCCGGCCTGCCGAAGGACGAGGACCGTGCCAACGTCATCGCCTATCTGCGCACGCTGTCGGACAGTCCGAAGCCGTTGCCGACACCCGGCGCTTCGGCCGAGAATGCAGCCGCGCCCGCCGAAGGCGCGGCGCCGGCCAAGCCGGCAGAGGGTGCGGCACCGGCCGCACCAGCTCCGGCCCCTGCTGCTCCCGCACCGGCCCCTGCTGCTCCCGCACCGGCTCCAGCGCAATAACGCAATTGTCATGGACAAACTCTTAGAAAAGCCGGGTTCAGCCCGGCTTTTTCAATTGGAAAAGCGCATGTGCGGCGACAAAGCCGGCCTGTCGCGGTTTTCATGAGCGTCAAATGAACTAGATTGTCCGCTAACAGCTATCGCACAGAGGAGAAGGCATGACGGTTGGCCGAACGTTTCTCAGATCGATGCTGGTTGTGGCGGCTTTTGCCGGCGGCCCGCAGGCAGCCTTGGCGGATGCATGGCGCACCACCTCGTCGCTGATCGGCGACTCCAAATATGGCGACAACTTCCAGCACTATGATTACGTCAATCCGAACGCGCCGAAGGGCGGCTCGCTGAATTCGGTGGTGCTTGGCACGTTCGACAGCTTCAATCCCTATATCGTCCAGGGTTCCGCCGCGGCTGGCTTCGCCCCGTTCGGCGGCGGATTGCTCTACGACACGCTGATGGAGCAGGCGACTGACGAAGGCAGCGTCAGCCATCCGCTGATCGCCGACGCCTACAAACATCCCGACGACTATTCGTCGGCGACCTACCGTCTTGATCCGCGGGCCAAATGGCATGACGGCAAGCCGATCACCACCGACGATGTAATCTGGTCGTTTCAGGTGCTGAAGGCCAACAGCCCGATGTACAGCCGCTATTTCGAGAATGTCACCGATGCGGTCGCGGTTTCCGACCGCGAGGTAGAATTCCATTTCGACCAGAAGGGCAACCGGGAACTGCCCAAGATTCTCGGCGATCTCGTCGTGCTGCCAAAGCACTGGTGGGAAGGTACCGACGCCACCGGCAAGAAGCGCGACGTCACCAGACCGACGCAGGAGCCGCCGCTCGGCTCGGCCGCCTACAAGATCGCCAGTTTCAAGCCGGGCTCTGAAATCATCTGGCAGAGGGTTCCGGACTACTGGGGTGCCAAACTGCCGGTGAAGATCGGCCGCGAGAATTTCGACAGGCAGCGTTTCAGCTACTTTCTCGACGACAATGCCGCCTGGCAAGCCTTCACCAAGGGCGGACTGCATGACATCAGGCCGGAAAACAGTTCGAGGCGCTGGAACACCGCCTATAATTTCCCGGCGGTCCAGGCCGGCGACGTTATCAAGCAGGAATTCAAGACCGCCTCACCCGAACCGATGCAGGCCTTCATGCTCAACACGAGGCGTCCGCTGTTTGGGGATCGTCTGGTGCGCGCCGCGCTGACTTACCCGCTCGACTTCGAAGCCATGAATCGTACCTTGTTCTTCGGTTCCAACACCCGTACCAGCAGTTACTTCCAAGGCACCGAACTGGCATCGAGCGGCCTGCCGCAAGGCAAGGAGCTGGAAATCCTTCAGCAATATCGCGACAAGCTGCCGCCCGAAGTCTTCACCCAGGAATTCAAGCTGCCGGTCTACGATTCGCCGCAGGCGGAGCGTAAGTATCTCAAGACTGCGGTCGATCTCTTCGCCAAGGCGGGCTGGGTGATCAAGGGCGGCAAGATGGTCAATGCCAAGACCGGCGAGCCTTTCAAATTCGAAATCCTCGGCTGGAACGACACCGACCAGGTCCTTTCCAGTCCCTACATCGCCAATCTGCGCAAGATCGGTGTCGACGCCACGTTGCGGCTGATCGACCAGACCCAATACATCAACCGCCTCAACAATTTCGATTTCGACGTCACCATATCGCAGTTGGGGCAGTCGGATTCGCCTGGCAACGAGCAGCGTGACTTCTGGAGTTCCAAGTCCGCAGACACGCCTGGATCCCGCAACTACGCCGGCATCAAGAATCCGGTCGTCGATGCGCTGGTCGACCGCGTCATCTTTGCGACCGACCGTGACGATCTGGTTGCTGCCACCCATGCGCTCGACCGGGTGCTGCTGTGGAATTACTATGTCGTGCCGCAACACCATCGGTCGGCGGTCTGGATAGCGTATTGGAATAAGTTCGGCATCCCGGAAAAGCAACCGACCTATAGCGGCGTCGACCAGAATTCCTGGTGGATCGATGCGGACAAGGAAAAGGCGCTGGCGGCAAAATACAAGAGTGGCAATTGATGGCGGCGCTGCCTCGCCGCGCCCCTCTGGCCCGCCGCGACTTTCTGGCCTTGGGCACTGCTGCCGCGGCGGCCGCGCTGCTGCCCGGCCGGGCCTTCGCCGCCATCCCGACCGGCGTCAAGCTGCACGGCCTGTCGGCCTTCGGCGACCTCAAATATTCCCCAGGTTTCACGCATTTCGACTATGTCAATCCGGACCCGCCCAAGGGCGGCCAGATGAATTTCGCACCGCCGAACGCCACCTTCAACCAGAGCTTCCTGACGTTCAACACGCTGAATTCGCTGGTGTTGAGAGGGGAATCGCCGCCGCGCACCGAACTCTGTTTCGATTCGTTGATGGCAAGCGCGCTCGATGAGCCGGATGCGTTCTATGGGCTGCTTGCCGAGTCCGTTATCCTGTCTGAAGACCGCAATGGCTTCCGCTTCAATCTGCGACCGCAAGCGCGCTTCCATGACGGCACGCCACTGACCGCCGAGGACGTCGCCTTCGCATTGAAGCTTTACAAGGACAAGGGTCATCCGAACCTTTCCCAGGCGTTGCGGCATATGACGGACGCGGCCGCGGTCGATCCGGTTACCGTGAACCTCACCTTCGACGGCAAGCAGTCGGCGCAAAATATCCTTGCGATCGTCGCAATGCCGATCGTGTCCAAAGTGTTTTATACGGCCAACGAATTCGATGCCTCGACGATGACACCGCCGCTCGGCTCCGGACCCTACAAAATAGGGCGCGTGGCGGCCGGACAGACCGTCGAATATGAGCGCGTCGCCGACTATTGGGGCAGGGATTTGGCGGTGAACCGCGGCCTCTACAATTTCGACCGCATCCGTATCGACTTTTATCTCGATCGCCAGGCAGCGTTTGAAGCCCTGAAAAAGGGTGACACGCATTTTCGCGAAGAATTTACCTCGCGGGTATGGGCGACCGGCTACGACTTTCCGGCGCTACAGGTCGGCAGGGTCGTCAAACGTGAATTTCCCGGCGAGAAAGCGCCGGACATGCAGGCGGTCGCGCTGAACCAGCGTCGTCCGCAATTTCGCGATGTGCGCGTCAGACGGGCTATCGCCAATTGCTTCGATTTCGAATGGAGCAAGCGGGTTCTGTTTTACGGCTCTTACGAGCGCTCGCAATCGAACTTCGAACCGTCGGATTACAAGGCCGAGGGCCTGCCTTCGCCCGAGGAATTGGCCTTGCTGGAGCCGTTCCGAGCCGAGTTGCCGCCGGAAACCTTCGGCGAAGCGGTGATGCAGCCTGTCTCCGACGGTTCGGGGCACGACCGCAAACTGCTGCGCGCGGCTTCGAGACTGCTTGCCGAGGCCGGCTGGAAGCGAGCCGGCAATTTCGTCGTCAATGAAAAAGGCGAGCGACTGCGGGTGGAAATGCTGGCCGAGGACGATGGCATCGTTCGGCTGTTCTCGCCGTGGTCCGAGAATATGAAGGCGATCGGCATCGACGCTTCGATCCGGCAGGTCGACTCGACGCAATACGAAGCGCGGCAGAGCAATTTCGATTTCGATTTCAACCTGTTCAGATCGTCGATCGGGGCGACGCCGACTGTCGATGGCCTGGAAAACCTCTATCACTCCCGGATGGCGAAAACACCGGGAACGCGCAACTATCCCGGCACCGAAAGCAAGGCCATCGATGCGCTGATCGAGGCAGCCGGCAAGGCGCAGAGCCGGAACGAACTGGTCACGGCGCTCAAAGCACTCGACCGGGTCTTGCGCGCGCGGCTAGACTGGATTCCAACATATTATCTCGCGAATCACCGAGTCGCCTATTGGGACATGTTCGGCTTTCCCGAGCAGAAGCCCGATTTCGGCTTTCCGGTCGAGACGCTGTGGTGGTTCGACAAGGACAAGGCGGCAAAGATTGGCAAAGGGTGAATTTCTCGCAGGCGTCGGCGCCGCCCCTCACCTGCCTGCCGGCATCCTCTCCCCGTATAGTAACGGGGAGAGGGGCGCTCTCATCGAGGGTTTCGCCAATCACAAGCGTGCCAATGAAAGCGCCGAGATTGCGGCCAGCCCCTTTCTCCCCGTCACTATACGGGCAGAAATGTCCGGCAGGACAATGAGGGGCGGCGCTGCCGTCGACAATTGGTCTGACGCGATTGCCTTTGGGGACCGTCCAGACACAGTGCTCCTCCTCGAGGAGGACAATTTCTGATGGGCGCCTATATCCTGCGCCGCATCCTGCTAATGATCCCGACCCTGTTCGGCATCATGGCAGTGTCGTTCGCCGTCATCCAGTTCGCGCCGGGCGGGCCGGTGGAGCAGGTCATCGCCCGGCTGACCAACCAGGGCGGCAGCGATCGCCTTGGCGGCGGCGGTGGTGACGCCGGCGCCAGCAATTTCGACGTGGCCGGCGACGCCGGTTCGAGATATCGCGGCGCGCAAGGGCTCGACCCAGAATTCATCGCCAAGCTGGAAAAGCAGTTCGGCTTCGACAAGCCGCCGCTCGAGCGCTTCGGCATGATGCTGTGGAACTACATCCGGTTCGATTTCGGCGACAGCTATTTCCGCGACATCTCGGTGATCGATCTGATCCTGGAGAAGATGCCGGTGTCGATCTCGATCGGGCTGTGGATCACTCTGCTGTCCTACCTGATCTCGATCCCGCTCGGCATCCGCAAGGCCGTCAAGGACGGCTCGGCATTCGACGTATGGACCAGCGGCGTCGTCATTGTCGGCTACGCCATCCCGGGCTTCCTGTTCGGCATCCTGCTGATGGTGCTGTTTGCCGGCGGATCGTTCTACGACTGGTTCCCGCTACGCGGCATCACCTCCGACAATTGGGACCAGTTGTCCTGGCCGGCGCGGATCGTCGACTATCTCTGGCACATGACCCTGCCGCTGACGGCGCTGGTGCTGTCGGCCTTCGCCACCACGACGCTGTTGACCAAGAATTCGTTCCTCGAGGAAATCCGCAAGCAATATGTGGTGACCGCGCGCGCCAAGGGTCTGTCGGAACGGCGGGTTCTCTACGGTCACGTCTTCCGCAACGCCATGCTGATCGTCGTCGCCGGCTTTCCCGGCGCCTTCATCTCGGCCTTCTTCACCGGCTCGCTGCTGATCGAGAACATCTTTTCGCTCGACGGCCTCGGCCTGCTCGGTTTCAGGTCGGTGGTCGAGCGTGACTATCCGGTGGTGTTCGCCAATCTCTACATCTTCTCGCTGCTTGGCCTGATCGTCGGGCTGCTGTCCGACCTGATCTATACCTGGGTCGACCCGCGCATCGACTTCGAGCGGAGGGACGTCTGATGGCCGGGGCCGCAGCCGAAACGGCGCCGGGCCGGAGCGCACGGCCCTGGCTGTCGCCGCTCAACCAGCGGCGACTGCAGAATTTCAGGGCCAACCGGCGCGGCTACTGGTCGTTGTGGATCTTCCTCGTGCTTTTCGTGCTGTCGCTGTTTTCCGAATGGATCGCCAACGACAAGCCGGTGCTCGTCTCCTACAAGGGCGAAATCCTGTTTCCGGTCGTCGTCGCATATCCCGAAGAGAAGTTCGGCGGCTTTTATGCGGTCACCGACTATCGCGACCCGGTCATCCAGGACGAGATCAATGCTCATGGCTGGATGATCTGGCCGCCCGTCCGCTACTCCTACCGGACCGTCAACAACGCCATTCCCGAGGCGGCGCCAACCAAGCCGTCCTGGCTCTATGACACCAAGACACGTTGCAACCAGTATCCGCAAGGCGCCGCCGATCCCAATTGCGTCATCGGCAACTGGAACTGGCTGGGCACCGACGACCAGGCCCGCGACGTGCTGGCGCGCGTCATCTACGGATTCAGGGTCTCGGTGCTGTTCGGCCTGATCCTCACCGCCGGCTCGGCGGTGATAGGCGTGACGGCCGGCGCATTGCAGGGTTATTTCGGCGGCTGGACCGACCTTCTGTTCCAGCGCTTCATAGAAATCTGGTCGGCGATCCCGGTGCTTTATCTGCTCCTCATCGTCGCCGCCATCCTGCCGCCCGGCTTCTTCATCCTGCTCGGGCTGATGCTGCTGTTCTCCTGGGTGGCGCTGGTCGGCGTGGTGCGGGCCGAGTTCCTGCGCGCCCGCAACTTCGAATATGTCAACGCCGCGCGCGCGCTGGGCGTACCCAACGGTACTATCATGTTCCGGCATCTGTTGCCCAACGCCATGGTGGCGACGCTGACCTTCCTGCCCTTCCTGCTCAGCGGCTCGATCTCGACGCTGACCTCGCTCGACTACCTTGGCTTCGGCCTGCCGCCCGGCTCGGCCTCGCTGGGCGAGCTTCTCAAGCAGGCGCAGCGCAACCTCAACGCGCCATGGCTGGGCATTTCCGGCTTCGTCGTCATCTCGCTGATGCTGTCGCTGCTGGTCTTCGTCGGCGAGGCGACCCGCGACGCCTTCGATCCGCGCAAGACGTTCAGATGAGGGCGATGCAGGCTGGCATTTGACATGTTATGTTTCGGAAATGGCAATCCCAACAAAAAGCGGACGTACCTCAAGGAACCGGCGGCTTTGACGGTGCGTTGGCGTCCGTTCAGTCCGTCAATCCGCAGAGGACAGGGTCATGAATAGGGTCATCCTTGAACACTACCCGGCATCGAAGCTCCCGGATGAACTGCGAAAAGGCATAGCTCCGAGCGCCTCGGTCAAAGTGACAGTGGAGGAGGAGGCCATCAGGCCACTTGGCCGCGAACAATTGCTTGAACTCATGCGGAATGCTCAGGCCAACGCGCCGGGAACAAGCCTCGACGAGGCTGTCGCGCGTGTTCGTGCCCTCCGCGATGAGTGGGAGGATTGATGGCTGCAGTCCGGCTTTATGTCGATACCAACATTTTCATCTATGCCTTTGAAAACAATGATGCGCTTGCAAAAAAACTGCTTCAGCTCATTTCGCTGAACGAGGGCAGAAAGCAGCCGTTCCTGGCGACGAGTGAACTCGTGCTCGCAGAGTTGATGGTCGATCCCTTGAAAAAGAACAATGAGCGACTAATCGAACTCTACGACAATATTTCAATCGGCAATGCCTTCATCTCAATTGGGACGATAACTCGCGAGGTTCTCTGGCACGCAGCGCAGTTGCGTTCGGAATTCCTTTCCTTGAGATTGCCGGACGCGATCCATCTTTCCACAGCGATGCACTTCGGCTGCACACAATTTCTGACTGCGGATACGAGATTGAAAGAGACCTATTCCATCGCACCAAATCGTCTCGTTCCCCCTCAAATGGCAGCCAAAATTTCGGTCATACGACCGGAAATTTCCGCCTTGGACAGGGTTGTAGCGGAAGTTGAGCGATGACCGCCCCTCTCCTTTCCGTGCAAGACCTCAGCGTTGCCTTCGCGCAGGAAGGCCGCCAATCGATGGCCGTCGACCACATCTCCTTCGACATTGCCAAGGGCGAGACGGTGGCGCTGGTCGGCGAATCCGGCTCCGGCAAGTCGGTCTCGGCGCTGTCGGTGCTGAAGCTGCTGCCCTATCCGGCCGCCAGCCATCCGTCGGGAAAAATCCTGTTCCAGGGCGCCGATCTGCTCGCTGCCGACGAGAAGGCATTGCGCCGGGTGCGCGGCAACAAGATCACCATGATCTTCCAGGAGCCGATGACCTCGCTCAACCCGCTGCATACGATCGAGCAGCAGATCGTCGAGGTGCTGACGCTGCACCAGGGCCTGGGTGACCGCCAAGCCAAGGCGCGCACGCTGGAACTGCTCAACGAGGTCGGCATCCGCGAGCCGGAGAAGCGGCTCGACGCTTATCCGCACCAGCTTTCCGGCGGCCAGCGCCAGCGCGTCATGATCGCCATGGCGCTGGCCAACGAGCCGGAACTGCTGATCGCCGACGAGCCGACGACCGCACTCGACGTTACCGTGCAGGCGCAGATCCTCGAACTGCTTGCGGAATTGAAGAGCCGCAAAGGCATGTCGATGCTGTTCATCACCCACGATCTCGGCATCGTCAGAAAGATCGCCGACCGGGTCTGCGTGATGACCAGGGGCAAGATCGTCGAAACCGGGCCGACGAAAGAAATCTTCGCCAACCCGCAGCACAGCTATACGCGGCATTTGCTTGCCGCCGACCCCAAGGGCAAGCCGCCCGCCGCCAACGCTGCTGCCAGGCCAGTGATGACCGGCCAGGACATAAAAGTCTGGTTTCCGATCAAGAAAGGCTTTTTCCGGCGCACCGTCGACAATGTGAAGGCGGTCGACGGCATCGACGTCACCGTGCGCGCCGGCCAGACGCTCGGCGTCGTCGGCGAATCCGGCTCGGGCAAGACGACCCTCGGCCTGGCGCTGGCCAGGATGATCTCGTCGACCGGGACCATTCAGTTCGATGGGCGCGATATCAACGAGTTGTCATTCAACGCCATGCGGCCGCTGCGGCGCGAGTTGCAGATCGTCTTCCAGGATCCGTTCGGGTCACTGAGCCCGCGCATGTCGGTCTCCGAGATCATCGAGGAAGGGCTGAAGATCCACGAGCCGAAACTGTCGCCCGATGAGCGCGACAATCGCATTGTCGATGTGCTTGGTGAAGTCGGGCTCGATCCCGCCACGCGCAATCGCTATCCGCACGAGTTTTCCGGCGGCCAGCGCCAACGCATCGCCATCGCCCGCGCCATGGTGCTCAACCCGCGCTTCGTCATGCTGGACGAGCCGACCTCGGCGCTCGATATGAGCGTGCAGGCGCAGGTGGTCGACCTTCTGCGTAGCCTGCAGGCGAAGCACGACCTCGCCTATCTGTTCATCAGCCACGACCTGAAGGTCATCCGTGCGCTTGCCAACGACGTCATCGTCATGCGCAATGGCAGGATCGTCGAGGCCGGCCCGTCCGAACAGATTTTCGAACGGCCGCAGACCGACTATACCAAGGCGCTGATCTCGGCCGCATTCAGGATCGAAACGGCACCGGTCGGCATCGTCAGCGAGTAGGCTGTACCGCATAAAGGAAAAAGAACCCGCCATGGAAAAAGGCCGTGTCCTGCTTGCCCTCACCGGTATCCATCCAGGCCGTTGGCGCGAACTCTTGGCGGCCGAACGCGAGGTGGTGCTGGAGCCGGAAGGCGCCAGCGATCCTTCGATCACCTATGCGGTGGTTTGGAAGCAGCGGCCGAACCTTCTGTTGTCCCTGCCCAATCTGCGCGCTGTCTTTTCGATCGGCGCCGGCGTCGACCACATCTTCGCCGATCCCACTTTGCCCGACGTGCCGATCGTCAAGGTCGTGGCCGACAATTTGACCCAGTACATGACCGAATATGTCGTCTGGCGGGTGCTCGATCACCATCGGCAGGGCCTGCTTTACCGGTCGCAGCAGCAAAGGAAGATCTGGCACGAGTCGCCGCAGCGGCCGGCCGGCGACATCTCCGTCGGCATCATGGGGCTCGGCACGCTTGGCCGCGCGGCGGCGTCGGTGCTTTTGTCGCTCGGCTTTGCGGTCAATGGCTGGTCGCGCAGCGACAGGCCGGTGAAAGGCGTTTCGACCTATGCCGGCGAGGCCGGATTGATCCCCTTCCTCAACGCCACCGATATCCTGGTGGTGCTGTTGCCGCTTACGCCGCAGACGCAAGGCATCATTAATTACGGCGTGCTGAAGGAGTTGAGGAAACGCAACGGCCTCGGCGGCTCAGTGCTGATCAACGCCGGGCGCGGCAAGTTGCAGAAGGACGCCGACATTCTGCGTGCGCTGGAGGACGGTACGCTCAAGGAGGCGAGCCTCGACGTGTTCGAGGTCGAGCCGCTGCCGAAGACCAGCCGGCTGTGGAACCACCCGAAGGTGTTCGTGACCCCGCATGCGGCGGCGACCTCCGATCCCGTGCATCTGGTGCCGATCATGCTGCGCCAGATGGCCGCCTTCGAGCGCGGCGAGAAGCTCGAGAACGTCGTCGATCGCAACGCCGGGTATTAACCCGGCTTGCCGCATTCGCGGCGGGCGATCGACCGGTTCATGGCGTCGATCCGGCCACTTGCCTGTTCGACGTCGCGCTGGGCCTTGGAACGGGCATCCGGCGTGAACGGGCCGAGGCCCACCCCGGGATCGGAGAAGGACGGCTTGGCATCCAGTGGAAGGCGGTATTGCTGCGCCAGCCGGTTTCGTTGCGCCAGCAATTGATCGCAAGGCACGCTGTCATATTGCAGCGAGGACTGGACATTCGCGTCCTGTCGCTCGGCAATCGAGGTGCCGACGCAACCGGCTATTGCCAGGCAAGATGCCAAGACCACCAAGTTCCAGCGCATGCAACGTCCTCCGTGTCGGTGTCCTGCCCTTTCGGGCATGCGAATCGGACTTTTTCGCAGCCGCCGCCACGCGTGGCGCAGGTGAGCGAAAAGGGTCGCCGGACTAGGCCTGATGCGATTTCGTGATGGAGATCCCGCCGGCAGTTGCCTGTATGCCGAGTCAGCAGTCACTTGCAACAGGCTTCCCGCGCCGGAATTAGCAACTATCTTGGAGCCATGCGCGCCAGCGACCTGCTTCACCCTCGGCCCGAGGGCCTTTATTGCCCGCCCGGCGATTTCTTCATCGATCCGGTGCGGCCGGTCAGCCGGGCGCTGATCACACACGGCCATTCCGACCATGCCCGTTCCGGCCACCGCTCGGTGCTGGCTACACAACAGACGCTGGACATCATGCGGCTGCGGTACGGCGAGGGTTTTGCCGGGACGACGCAAGCGGCAGCACTTGGCGAGGCGATTGCGCTGAACAGCGTCACCGTAACCTTCCATCCGGCCGGCCATGTGCTGGGCTCGGCGCAGATCGAGGTCGTGCATCAGGGCTCATGCATCGTCGCTTCGGGCGACTACAAGCGCCAGAGGGACGCGACTTGCGAGCCGTTCGAACCGGTCAAGTGCGACGTGTTCATCACCGAGGCGACTTTCGGCCTGCCGGTGTTCCGTCATCCGCCCGATACCGAAGAGATCGCTCGGCTGCTGAAATCGACGGCGCAGTTTCCCGAACGCGCGCATCTGGTCGGCGCCTATGCGCTCGGCAAGGCGCAGCGCGTCATGCGCTTGCTGCGCGACGCCGGCTACGATAGGCCGATCTATATCCACGGCGCGCTGGCCAAGCTCAGCGACTACTATCAGAGCCAGGGCATCGAGCTCGGGGCGCTGGAGCCGGCGACCGTCGAAAGCAGTGGCAAGCAGGATTTCACCGGCGCCATCGTCGTCGGCCCGCCCTCGGCCTTCGCCGACCGCTGGGCGCGGCGCTTTCCCGATCCGATCTCGTGCTTTGCGTCCGGCTGGATGCGCATCCGCCAGCGTGCCAAGCAGGGCGGCGTCGAGCTGCCGCTGATCATTTCCGATCATGCCGACTGGGACGAGCTGACCGCCACGATAAGGGAGACCGGCGCCGGGGAAATCTGGGTGACGCATGGCCGCGAGGAGGCCCTGGTGCGCTGGTGCGAACTCGAGGGGATCGCTGCCAGGCCGCTGCATCTCGTCGGCTACGAGGACGAGGGCGATTGATGGTGCTCACGGCCGATGTAGCGCTCTACGGCGGCGCGACAGAACGCAAGGCTGGCCCATTGGCGCGGCCCGCATCATGAACCGCTTCGCCGAACTCCTCGACCGCCTCGTGCTGACGCCGTCGCGCAACGGGAAGCTGACGCTGTTGAGCGATTATTTCCGCAGCGTCGAGGATCCGGATCGCGGTCTGGCGCTGGCTGCCATCACCGGCGACCTGACCATCGCGGCGGTCAAGCCGGCGATGCTGCGCGCGCTGGTCATGGAGCGCATGGACCCGGTGCTGTTCGGCTATTCCTACGACTATGTCGGCGACCTGGCGGAGACCGTGTCGCTGGTCTGGCCGCAATCACCGGCGGATATCGCCAACCATGAGCCGACGCTCGCCGAGGTCGTCGCGAAATTGCAGGCGGCGAGCCGTTCCGATGGGCCGAAGGTGCTGGCCCGGCTGCTCGACAGCGCCAGCATCTCGGCGCGCTTCGCCATCATCAAGCTGGTCACCGGCGGCCTGCGCATCGGCGTTTCGGCGCGATTGGCCAAGCAGGCGCTGGCCGATCTCGGCAAGGTCGACGTCGCCGAGATTGAAGAACTCTGGCATGGGCTGACGCCGCCCTATGCCGAGCTGTTCGCCTGGCTGGAGGGCAAAGCGGAAAAACCCAAAAAGACAGCGCTGGCGCTGTTCCGGCCGGTGATGCTGTCCAACCCGATCGGTGACGGCGACCTCGAAAAGCTCGATCCGGCCGACTATGCCGCCGAGTGGAAATGGGACGGCATCCGCGTCCAGGCGGTATCGGAAGGCGGTGTTCGCCGGCTCTACTCGCGCACCGGCGACGATGTCTCCCGGGCTTTTCCTGACCTCGCAGAGGCGATGGATTTCTCCGCCACCCTCGACGGCGAGCTTCTGGTCGGCGATCCCCGGCAGGCGACCGGCACGTTCTCCGACCTGCAGCAGCGGCTGAACCGCAAGAGCGTGACACCGAAGATCCAGCAGCAATACCCGGCCTTCATGCGCTGCTACGACGTGCTTCAGATCGGCGACGAGGACTTGCGCATGCACCCTTTCCGCGAGCGGCGCGGCCACCTCGAAGGCTTCGTGCAGACGCTCGATCCGAGCCGCTTCGATCTTTCGCCGCTGGTCGAATTCTCCGACTGGCAGGCGCTGGAGGAATTGCGCCGCAAGCCGCTGCATCCGGTGATCGAAGGCGTGATGCTGAAGCGCTGGGATTCGCCCTATCTCACCGGCCGGCCGAAAGGTCCATGGTTCAAATGGAAGCGCGATCCACACACAATCGACGCCGTGCTGATGTATGCCCAGCGCGGCCACGGCAAGCGTTCGAGTTTCTATTCCGATTACACGTTCGGCGTCTGGTCCGGCCCGGAAGGATCGGAGGAACTGGTGCCGGTGGGGAAAGCCTATTTCGGCTTCACCGACGAGGAACTGAGGCAGATCGACAAATATGTCCGCGACAACACGATCGAGCGCTTCGGCCCGGTCCGCTCGGTGCGGGCCGACCGCAGACAAGGCCTGGTGCTGGAGGTGGCGTTCGAAGGGCTTAACCGCTCGACACGGCACAAATCCGGTGTCGCCATGCGCTTTCCGCGCATTTCACGACTGCGCTGGGACAAGCCGGCGGCCGAAGCCGACCGCATTGAGACGCTGCAGGCGCTGCTCGATAGCTAGAGCGACGTGCGTCCAATTGGACGCACAAAGTACGCTCTAACAGTTATAATCTACGCATCGTGCTTTCCGAAAATCGATTCCGATTTTCGGGCCGATGCGTTGAGCTCTACGGAACAATCGCGACGCGGATCTCGTAGATGTCGACCGACTTGCCCTGCTTGCCGAAGTCGGAATTGATGGCGATGGTGCCGGCAGCGCCCGGACGCTTGTCGGGAAACCGCACATCGAAGAGGTATTCGTTGCGCTCGTGGCCGACCGCGTAGCGCTTGCGGCCGCAGTCGCCGAGTTCGCCGAAATTGCAGTCGACGGAGATCTGCGTCTCCTGTCCCTCCTCGGAGCGGGCGATGATGTCGAACGTGGCGTGCTTGCCGGCGAGTTTGTCCAAGACGCCTTGCTCGACGTCGAAGCTGATCGCCGAACCGGAGGCGCCCGACCGGATGCGCAGGAAAGAACCGCTGTCGTCCTGCATGACTTCGGCCTTGGCGTCCGAAGGCGCGCTGACAAGCGTCGGGTCGCTGGGTGAAAACACATTGATCCAGTCGCGCGCCTCATCCGCCTGGCCGGCGTTCAGCGGCGGGGCGGTGTCGCCTGGCGGCGTGAAATCATCGTCTTCCACCGTCGGTGGCGTTTGCGGCGGGGCGGTGTCGAGTTCGGCCGCCGACTTGAAGACGCCGGTCTGGGCAGCGAAATAGAGGCCAATGCCGGCGGCTGCAAGCAGCGTCACGCCGAGGAAGATCGCGGTGAGAGGCAGGCGGGGACCTCTCACCCGCCTGTCGTCGCGGTCGGGCATCACCTCTGCGTCGCCGTCCCCGGCCGATTGGGGGGACGACAAGTCGATCTCCGGCGCATCGGGAAAAGCCGCTTCGGGCATGATGTCGGGAACGACCGGCAAGACGCGCGAGCGCGGCGCATCGGAAGCTGGGGGTGCGTCGGAAGCAGGAGGCGCGACCGATGCAGGAGGCTCAGCCGGACCGTCGACAACGACCTCAGGCGGCGGCGCTGGTTCAGCGTCGGCGCCGGTATCCGGTTCGGCATCGGCCTCGGGTTCGGCATCGGCTTCGCTGCCAGCCGGCTGCTCCACAGCCGGTGCTGCAGCGTCGTCATCGGTCGGCCGGCCGACAGCGGGAACCGCCGGCAGGAATTCGGATTCGATTTCGGTTATCTTGGCCTGCACCGCCTTGCGGCGCTTGATGGCGACTTCCACCGTCACGTTCGGGTTGGCCTGCAGGGCACGGTCAAGTGCGGCGAAGGCCGATCGGTAAACCCGCTCGCGAAACGCGCGGTCTTCGGCATTGCCTTTCTCGAAGGCATTCCGGATCGCTTTTTCGATCGCGTCCAACGGGGACCCCCTGCACGTATGGTCACATTGTCATGATCGTTAGCCGCAGGCGACCGATCAATCAACGGGCCATCGGCCGCATTCTGCCTTGGCGATGCATCGAAAGCCGATTTCGGCGGTTTTCGGTAAAAGAATCAACATTTTTCGCCGGTTTCCCGATGCATCGCCAACGCGACAAGCACAACCTGGAGTTGAGGCAACCGCATGGCCGGTCGGAGGGGCGGTCGCTTATAGGCCCGGGATGAGCCGACACGAATTGCCAAGTCCCATCTTGAATTTGTGGCGGGTTGCGTCTATCACCCAGCGCATCTTGGAGGCCTTGGCTTCCCGGGCCGCTTTAGCTCAGTTGGTAGAGCACATCATTCGTAATGATGGGGTCAGGTGTTCGAGTCACCTAAGCGGCACCACTAATACCCTGATATCATTACGCTTTCTGTCGTATCGAAACGCAACGTTTCGAATGATTTGGAAGTGTGCCAAAAAGTGTGGCAGCGATGATGTTCGGCCCTTTCCAAGCGCCACCGCGCGGCATCACTGCGACGCTGCCGGCGTCAGTCGCAATATCTTTCCCGCTGGTTCGTCGGTCAACGCCATGACCGCGCCGTCGGGAGCCTGCACCACGTCCCGGATACGCCTGCCGAGAGCGAGGATTTCCTCGCCGGCGACCTGCTTGCCGTCGATCCTGACACGAACGATGCCTTCCGCCGACAGTCCGCCAATCAAGAGGTCGCCGCGCCAATCGGCAAACATGTCGCCGGTGTAGAAGGTCATGCCGGAAGGCGAGATGACGGGTGTCCAGCTATGGATGGAGTCGGCAAACTCCGGCCGCGTCGACGGTTCGGGGATGCGTTCGCCCGAATAGTGCCGGCCCCAGCTGACCACGGGCCAGCCGTGATTCTTGCCCGCTTGCGGAATGTTCAGCTCATCGCCGCCGAGCGGTCCCATTTCCGCCGTCCAGAGCACGCCGGATTCGGGTTGGAGCGCAGCACTTTGCACATTGCGATGGCCGTAGGACCAGATCTCGTCGGCGCCGTCCTTGCCGACGAAGGGATTGTCGTCAGGCACGGAACCATCGGGGTTGATGCGGACGATCGTGCCGAGATGATTGTTCGGGTCCTGCGCCTCTCGCATCTTGCCGCGCTCACCGAGCGTGACGAAGAGCTTGCCGTCCGGCGCGAATACCAGGCGGGAGCCGTAGTGCAGCCGGCTGGATACGGCTGGTTCCTGCCGGAAGATCACTTCGAAGTTCGAAAGCGCGCTGCCGTTCTTGTCCAGGCGTCCACGGCCGACCGAGGTGGCCGCGCCGCCGCCGCGTTGCTCCGAATAGGAGAGATAAACCGTTCGGTTGTTGGCAAAGTCCGGATCGAGCGCCACATCCAGCAGACCGCCTTGTCCGCTGGCAAGGACGTCCGGCACACCGTCGATCGGGTCGGAAACGGCCCCGTCGGTCGAGACGAGCCGCAGGCGCCCCGGACGCTCGGTGACCAGCAACGCGCCGTCGGGCAGGTAGGTCGCGCCCCAGGGATGCTCGAGCCCTTCGGCAAAGGTCTCGACCGCAACGCGGCCTGTTTCGCTCTCGATGCTGCTGTCCTGCGCGAGCGTGGTCGAGGGCGCACCGAAGGCGAGAAGAAAAGACGAAGCAATGAATATCCGCAGCATGATCTCTCCATCCGAACGGCGGCATAGGGACCGGCTCCCCGATATAATGACCGACTGCCGATGCAGTTCCAAGCTGGCGCCGCGCCCCAGGTTTTCAGCTATGGTCAGGTCGAGGTCCGCGAGAGTTCGGCCTGGCACTCTCGGCGTGCCTCTCGATAAAGAAGTCAAATGAGCGCGAACTGAAAACCAATTGAGACACAACTGAAACACATCCAGGCGCAGGCGACATGCATGCGAAACGCTTTGGGGCGATGGTCGCCGCAAGACCAGGAACGCAGGAGCGTCGCCGATGACACCCGACCAGACCAGACTTGTCCAGGACAGTTTTCGCGAGATCGTGCCGATCCGCGTGGCCGCCGCCGCGCTGTTCTACGAGCGCCTGTTCGCGATCGACGCGGATCTTCGCGCGCTGTTTCCGGTGACAGACATGACCAAGCAAGGCGCCAAGCTGATAGCGAGCCTCGGCTTCGTCGTGCATGGACTGGACCGAGCCGACACCATCCTGCCGACGGTGCGCGTGCTCGCCAGGCGTCACGTGACTTACGGTGTCGAGGAGCGTCATTACCCGATCGTCGGGCAAGCGCTCATCGAGACGCTGGCGGCCGGCCTCGGCACGGCTTTTACGCCGGCTGTCCGCGAGGCTTGGGAGGCGGCCTACGGGTTGCTCGCCAGCGTGATGATCGCGGCTGCCCGTGAGGATCAGCTCGCCGCGTAATTTTTGGGGATGCAGCCGCAGGCGACCACCCACCCAAACGACAATTCCAAATGGAGAGAAACACGATGTTCAGATACACAGCACTTGCGGCGCTTTGCGTCGTGGCAGGTTCCGCTTCTGCCGGCGAACTCACGGCCCGTCAGGGTGGGACCGTCGATCTCGGCAATTTTCATGGCGTCGTCTACTACACGGAGGCGGATGACGGCTACCGGGTGGTCACCACGATGGCGGCGGGCGAAGAAAACCTGCCAGTACGCTTCGTCGCGACCCTCAGCGAGGGCCAGGCATTCGTGATCTCGGTCCCGGGCGCGTTGGCAGGGGCCGGCCAGGCACTCGAAATCTCGCGCGCCAAAGGCAAGCTGGTTGTCGCGGAGGTGGAGTCCACCCAGTAACGGGTTGAAAGTTGACGTCGCGACGCAACCGGGTAGTCTGCGCCCGCTTCCGCGTCTTCCAACAGCGCGAAGAGACAAATCGGCACCGTCATTGGGATGGGTATCGTCCTAACCTCGGAGAAACGAGATGCTCAAGCTGCAAAGTGCGGAAGTTCGATTTCGACTTTTTGAGTGTGGACAATTTTTCCTGATCCTGATGGGCACTGGTCTACTTGCGCCGGCCGCTTTTGCCGATGTCGTCGAGCCAGCGACCCTCGCCGTCGCGGATTTCGAGTTCAGGGATACATCAGGCGAAGTCAGGGACCAGACCGCCGAACACGAAGCGCGACTGAAGGCATTTGGCGTTGCGTTGCAGGATGGCCTTTCAGAGAAGATCAAGCTCGTCGCGTTACCCTGTCAGGCAGAACAGTGCACCATCAAGGACCCCGGCCTTGTCGATCTCTCGAAACGGGCAAAAACAGCCAGCGCGAAATATCTCCTGATCGGTCAGGTGCACAAGATGAGCACGCTGGTCGGCTGGGTGAAGTTTGCAGTGCTGGATTTGAGCAACAACAAACCTGTCTGCGATAGATACCTGACTTACCGGGGAGATACCGACGAAGCATGGCGGCGAGCAGCAGACTTCACGGCGCGTGACGTCGAGAAGCACTGCATTCCGTAGGAATCGCGGTCGCTGTAGCCTTTGATCAGCCGGTGCCCTGAACCTCAGCATGGGCTGGGTACCGCAATTGCGGCGTCAGGCGGCCTTCTTCTTCGCCAGCCTCGCCTTGATGCTGGCGACGTCGGCGCGCGGCGTCGCCGCAAACAGCGTCTTGGTGTAGCTGTGCTTGGGGTCGGCAAAGACCTCGTCGCGCGAGCCGTATTCGACGGCCTCGCCGTAATACATGACCATCACCTCGTCGGCGATGTAGCGCACCACCGACAGGTCGTGGCTGATGAAGACATAGGTCAGCTCGAACTCGTCCTGCAGGTCGGCGAGCAGGTTGAGCACCTGCGCCTGCACCGACAGATCGAGCGCCGAGACCGGTTCGTCGAGCACCAAAAGGCTCGGATTGAGCATCAGCGCGCGGGCAATGGCGATGCGCTGGCGCTGGCCGCCCGAGAACATGTGCGGGTAGCGGTTGTAATGCTCGGGTCCGAGGCCGACCTTCTTCAGCATCTTCATGGCGAGATCGCGCCGCTCGTCGGCCGGCGTGTCGGTGTTGATGAGCAGCGGCTCGCCCAAAACGTCGCCGATCTTCTGGCGCGGATTGAGCGAACCGTAAGGGTTCTGGAAGACGATCTGCACCTTGCGGCGCATCTCCTTCGTCAGCCCATCCCTGGCGATGTCGACCTTGTTGCCGTCGATGAAGAGCTCGCCCGCCGTCGCGGGATCGATCAGGGTTATGATACGTGCGAGCGTTGACTTGCCGCAGCCGCTTTCGCCGACGATGGCCAGCGTCTTGCCCTTTTCGACGCTGAACGAAACGCCCTTGACCGCGTGCACCGTGCGCGAGGGGCGAAACAGGCCGCCCCCGACATGGTAGTCGCGCACGATGTTCTTGCCTTCGAGAACCGTCGCGCTCATGACGCGGCTCCCGTTGCAGGCCCGCTCCCAGCAGCAGAGGGGGCCGGTTCGAACAGCATGTCGGAAATGGTCGGCAGCCTGTCGCCGACGGCGTTTTCCGGCAGCGCCGACAGCAGCGCGCGGGTGTAGTTGCTCTTCGGCTGCTCGAACAGCGACAGAACGTCGGCCTCTTCCATCTTGCGGCCTTTGTACTGGACGATGACGCGGTCGGCTGTCTCGGCGACGACGCCCATATTGTGGGTGATCATGATCAGCCCCATGCCGTATTTGGCTTGCAGGCCGACCAAAAGATCGAGGATCTGCTTCTGGATGGTGACGTCGAGCGCGGTGGTCGGCTCGTCGGCGATCAGCAGCTTGGGATTGCAGGCGATGGCGATGGCGATCATGACGCGCTGGCACTGGCCGCCCGACATCTGGTGCGGGAACGAGTTCAGCCGCTCTTCCGGATCGGCGATGCCGACCAGCTTCATCAGTTCGATGGCTCGGGCCCGGCGCTGGGCGCGGTCCATGCCCAAATGGAAGCGCAGCACCTCCTCGATCTGGAAGCCGGCGGTGAAGCACGGGTTGAGGCTGGCGATCGGCTCCTGGAAGATCATCGAGATGTCCTTGCCGACGATCTTGCGGCGCTCGGACGGGCTGAGCTCAAGCAGGTCGATGCCGTCGAAGGCCATGCGATCGGCCTTTACCGTCGCCGTGTTCGGCAACAGCCCCATCACCGCCAGCATCGCCACCGATTTGCCGGAGCCGGATTCGCCGACGATCGCCAGCACCTCGCGCGGCTCGATCGACAGGTCGATGCCTTGCACGGCCATGAACGGTCCGGCGGCGGTATCGAACGACACGGTGAGGTTCTTGATGTCGAGAAGAGGCATGGTCACGACCGCTTCAGCTTGGGGTCGAAGGCATCGCGCAGGCCATCGCCGATCAGGTTGATGGCGAGCACCGTGATCAGGATGGCAAGGCCGGGGAAGGTCACCACCCATGGCGCGCGCAGGATGAACTCGCGCGCCGTGGCCAGCATTGTACCCCATTCCGGCGTTGGCGGCTGCGCGCCGACGCCAAGGAAGCCGAGAGCCGCGGCCTCGAGAATCGCGTTGGAGAAGGACAGCGTCGCCTGCACGATCAGCGGCGCCATGCAGTTCGGCAGGATCGTCTTCACCATCAGCCTGAGATGGCTGGCACCGGCCACCTTGGCGGAGATCACATATTCGCGGTTCTTTTCGGCCATCACCGCCGCACGGGTGAGCCGCGCGAAATGCGGCTGCAGCACCAGAGCGATCGCCAGCATGGCGTTGAACAGGCCGGGTCCGAGGATCGCCACCAGAACCAGGGCAAGCAGCAGCGACGGGAAGGCCAGGATGACGTCCATGACGCGCATGATCAGCGTATCGACCCAGCCGCGGAAATAGCCGGCGAGCACGCCGAGGACGATGCCGCTGGTCAGCGAGAAAACAACGACGACCAGACCGATGAACAGCGAGAACCGAGCCCCGAAAATCAGCCGCGAAAGCATGTCGCGGCCAACGGCGTCGGTGCCGAGCAGGAACGTCGATCTGCCGCCCTCCTGCCAGGCCGGCGGCGCCAGCAGCGCATCGCGAAACTGTTCGTCAGGCGAATGCGGTGCGACCAGCGGCGCGAAGATCGCCACCAGCACCAGCGCAGTGAACACGACCAGGCCGATGACGGCGCCGGTGTTCATCGAGTAGTAATGCCAGAACTCGGTGAAGGCGCGTTGCCGGCCGCCGGTCGGAATGGAGGCGGCGGTGGCTTCTGCAGTGGTTTGGTCGGTCATCTCACTGCACCCGGATACGTGGGTTGATGACGGCGTAGAGCACGTCGACGATCAGGTTCACCGCCATGACGATCAGCGCGATGATCAGCAAGCCGCTCTGGACGACAACATAGTCGCGCTTGGCGATCGCGTCGATCATCCACTTGCCGATACCGGGCCAGGAAAAGATCGTTTCGGTAAGGATGGCGCCCGCCATCAGCGTGCCGACCTGCAGGCCGATGGTGGTAACGACGGGGATCAGCGCATTGCGAAAAGCGTGGAGCCCGATGACGCGACGCGGCGCCAGGCCCTTGGCGCGGGCGGTGCGGACGTAGTCTTCGCCCAGCACCTCCAGCATCGCCGACCGCGTCTGGCGCGCTATGACGGCGAGCGGGATTGTCGCAAGCACGATCGCCGGCAGGACAAGATGACTGGCGGCGGACCTGAAAGCGCCGCTCTTGCCGGAGATCAGGCTGTCGATCAGCATGAACCCCGTCGTCGGCTTGAAGAAATATTGAAGGCCGATGCGGCCGGACACCGGCGTCCAGCCGAGATAGCCGGAGAAGAAGATGATGAGCAGCAGCCCCCACCAGAAGATCGGCATCGAATAGCCGGTCAGCGCCACGCCCATCGTCGCCTGGTCGAACCAGGATCCGCGCTTGACCGCGGCGAAGATGCCGGCGGGAATGCCGATGAGCACGGCGATGATCAGCGCGATCGTCGCCAGTTCCAGCGTCGCCGGAAACAGCGCCTGGAATTCACCGAGCACCGGCCGCTTGGTGGCGAGCGATATGCCGAAGTCGCCGGTCAGGACCCTGCCGATATACTCGAGATACTGGACGACATAGGGCCGGTCGTAGCCAAACCGCTCGACAAGCTCGGCGTAGCGTTCCGGGCTGACGCCGCGCTCGCCGGCCAGGGCCGTGATCGGGTCGCCCGGCAGAAGCCGGACGAAAGCGAACGCCGCCAGCGATATGCCGAACACGGTCGGGATGATCAAGGCGAGCTTGTGGAGGAGATAGCGGAGCATCTTGCTTCATAGAACGGCGGCGCTTTAAGTCCAGCGTCGCCGTTCTATTTCTCAGCAGTTATTCGGCGACGTCGACGCCGTCAAACCGATGGATGCCGAGCGGATCCATGACGAAGCCGGTAACTTTCTTGTTCATCGGCATGAAGACCTTGGAATGGGCGATGGTCAGCCACGGCGCCTCACGCTTGAACACGACCTGAGCCTCCTCGTAGATCTTGGTGCGCTCGGCGACATCCGTGGTCGCCTTGCCCTTCTGCAGCAGGGCTTCGAACTCCTGGTTGCACCAGATCGCATAGTTGGACTGGCCGATGGCATCGCAGCCGAGCAGGAACAGGAAGTTGTCCGGGTCGCCATTGTCGCCGGTCCAGCCGAGCTGGAAGGCGCCGTCACGGTCCTTCTGCTTGCCGCGTTCGCGATACTCGGTCCATTCGTAGCTGACGATCTCGGCCTTCACGCCGATCTTGGCGTAGTCGGCCTGGATCAGTTCCGCGACCCGTTGGGCGTTCGGATTGTACGGGCGGCTGACCGGCATTGCCCAGATCTTCATCGACAGATCCGTGACGCCGGCATCAGTCAGCATCTTCTTGGCCGCGTCCGGATCGTACGGATCGTCCTTGACCTCCTTGTTATAGGACCACATCGTCGGCGGGATCGGGTTTATCGCCGCCTGGCCAGCGCCCTGATAGACCGCATCGAGAATGGCCTGCTTGTTGACGGCCATGTTGAGGGCCTTGCGGACCTCGACCTTGTCGAAGGGCGCCTGCGTCGTGTTGTAGGCCATGTAGCCGATGTTCAGGCCTTCCTGCTCGTCGACCTTGAGGTTCGGGTCGGCCTTCAGGCCGGCAATGTCGGCCGGCGCCGGGTACGACATGATATCGCACTCGCCCGCCTTCAGCTTCTGCGCGCGCACGGCCGGATCGGTCGTGATGGCGAAGATCAGATCGTCGATCTTCTGGCGGCCGCCATAGTAGCCGTCCCATGCCGCATAGCGAATGACCGCGTCGACCTGGTAGTCGACGAACTGGAACGGACCGGTGCCGATCGGCTTCTGGGTGAATTGCTGCCTGGTGCCGGCCTTGTCGAGTTGGTCGGCATATTCCTTGGAGACGATCGAAGCGAAATCCATGCCGAGATCCGGCAGGAAAGCGACCTCAGGCTTGTTCAGCACGAATTTCACCGTCAGGTCGTCGACCTTGACGATCTCCTTGAGAAGATCCGGGAAGCCCATGCCGGCAAAATACTCCCAGCCGGTGCCTGCCAGATAGTCGAACCACGGGTTTTCCTTCTTCCACTGGCGTTCGAAGGAGAAGATCACGTCGTCGGCGTTGAGATCGCGCGTCGGCGTGAAGTAGTCGGTGGTCTGGAACTTCACGCCCGGCCGAAGCTTGAACGTGTATTCGAGACCGTCGTCGGAAACCGTCCAGCTCTCGGCGAGGCCAGGCGTGATGGTGGTCTTGCCGTGTTCGAACTCGACCAGGCGCGAATAGATGGTGCGCGACGACGCGTCGAAATCGTTGCCACCGCTCCACGGCGACGGGTCGAAGCCGGCCGGCGACGCCTCCGAGCAGTAGACCAGCTGTTTCGCATTGGCCATGCCGCCGAGGACGCTTGCGGCCAGCAACGCGGCCGCAAAAGTCAGTTTCTTTTTCATGGAGGACTCCCTGATGTTCTTCCAAGCCCCTCTATCAGGCTCGTGAAGCGCGCATATAAGCACCGTTTTTCCGGCTTTGGAACACCCCGTTTGCCTACCCCATGGGAAGCAGAATTTATTTCTGCGCACTCGCCAAAAAGGAGAAGGAAATGTCAATTACCGCCTATCACGGTAATGTTAACGACTGCATTTTTTTATTGATCTTTCAACCCGGCGTTGGTGAGGAACTGCGACCATCGGCTGGTCGTTGCTGCGGACGATTTCTTCCCACCTTGCCGCAGGGGCAGACTTGCACGGCTGCCGATAGTCGCAATACATAGATGAGAGGCTGGATTTCCTGGATGCCGGCAGCAGCGGAGGACGTCTCTGTCATTCGGAGGCGACGCGGCGAGCAGGCAGAGACAATAAGAACAATCGAGGGAGGGACGAGTGGCAAAAACTCCAAGGACGACGGCACCAGCGACAGCCCAGGCCAAACCAGCTGCGAAACCGGCCAGCCCCGACAAGCTAAAAGCGCCGACGGCCAAAGCCAAGCCGAAGGCGGCCGCGGTGCCCGCGAAGGCCAATGTATCCGCGAAGCCTGGCGCAAAGCCCGCCGCCGTCAAACCGGCGGCGAAGGCGGCACCGACAGCGGCTGCATCGGCGTCAAACCCAGGTCCGGCCACAAGGTTGCCGAATGTGGTTGCCGCCGGATTGCCGGAAAAAACTTGGCTCAAAAAACCTTGGCTCAAAAGCTATCCGAAAGTCGTTCCGGCCGAGATCGGCGCTCTGCCCTTCGGCTCCATCGGCGATCTGCTCGCCGACGTCTGCAAGCAGTACGCCAGCCGGCCCGCCTTTACCTGCATGGGCAAGACCATCACCTATGCGGAAGTCGAGAGGCAATCGGCCGCCTTCGGCGCCTATCTGCAATCGACGGGACTGCCGAAAGGCGCACGCGTGGCGCTGATGATGCCGAACGTGCTGCAATATCCGGTGGCGATGATGGCAGTGCTGCGCGCCGGCTATGTCGTGGTCAACATCAACCCCCTCTACACGCCGCGGGAACTGGAACATCAGCTCAAGGATTCCGGCGCGCAAGCCATCGTCATTCTCGAGAATTTCGCCAACACCTTGCAGGCGGTGATCGCCAAAACGGCGGTCAAGCATGTCGTGGTCGCGGCGATGGGCGACATGCTTGGCGGCCTGAAGGGGACGATCGTCAATCTCGTCGTGCGCCGCGTGAAGAAGATGGTGCCGGCCTGGTCGCTGCCGGGCCATGTCAAGTTCAATGCCGCGTTGAAGGCAGCCGCCGGCATGAATTTCAAGCCGGTGCATGTCGCTGCCGACGACGTCGCCTTCCTGCAATATACCGGCGGCACCACCGGCATCTCGAAGGGCGCGGTGCTGCTGCACAGCAACGTGCTGGCCAACGTGGCGCAGAACGCGCTGTGGATCGAGGACGCCTTCACGGTCAAGCCAAAACCGGCGCATCTCAACTTCATCTGCGCGCTGCCGCTCTATCATATCTTCGCGCTGACGGTGAACGCACTGATGGGCATGCAACTGGGCGGCCAGAACATTCTCATTCCCAATCCGCGCGACATTCCCGGCTTCGTCAAGCAACTCGGCAAATACCCGATCCACATCTTTCCTGGCCTCAACACGCTGTTCAACGCGCTGCTCAACAATGAGGATTTCCGTAAGCTCGACTTCAAGCCGCTGATCCTGACGCTGGGTGGCGGCATGGCGGTGCAAAAGGGTGTCGCCGAACGCTGGAAGGCGTTGACCGGCTGCCCGGTCACCGAGGGCTACGGGCTTTCGGAAACCTCGCCGGTGGCAACCGCCAACACATTCAGCGACGGCAACTTCACCGGCACGATCGGCCTGCCGCTGCCCTCGACCGAGATCGCCATTCGCGACGAAGACGGCAATGATTTGCCGCCCGGCGAAGTCGGCGAGATCTGCATCCGCGGACCGCAGGTGATGGCCGGTTACTGGAACCGGCCGGACGAGACCGCCAAGGTGATGACCAAGGACGGTTTCTTCAAGTCGGGCGACATGGGCTTCATGGACGAGCGCGGCTTCACCAAGATTGTCGACCGCAAGAAAGACATGATCCTTGTGTCCGGCTTCAACGTCTATCCGAACGAACTCGAGGAAGTGGTGGCGCTGCATCCGGGCGTGCTCGAAGTGGCCGCGATCGGCGTGCCGGACGAGCATTCAGGCGAAGTGCCGAAGCTGTTCGTCGTCAAGAAGGACCCGTTGCTGACCGCAGAGGTGCTGACTGTGTATTGCCGCGAGAACCTGACCGGTTACAAGCGGCCAAAATACATCGAGTTTCGGACCGAACTGCCGAAAACGCCGGTCGGCAAGATCCTGCGGCGGGCGTTGCGGGAATAGGAAGAGTTTGGGCGGGAATAGGGACAATTTTGGCCGATAGCCTTACTGTCGATGACGCGGCGGATACGCTTTCCCGTCCCGATCCGCTAACGTTCATCAAGGCGAACATGCGTATCGCCCCTGTTGCCGCGCTTCCCGAAATCCGGCTTTATGCAGCCCATCCAGCGAGCGGACTGTGGCGGCTGACGCGTCCACAAGGACGAGCAGCCGAGCCGGAAGAAGAAGCAAACGAAGCCGACGAGGATGGCCCCGAGTCGCAGCCTCCTTACTGGGCCTATGCCTGGGCCGGCGGCGCGGTGCTTGCCCGCTACATCCTCGATCGACCGGAGACCGTGGCTGGGCTTCGCGTGCTCGATCTCGGCGCCGGGTCTGGCCTCGTCGGTATCGCCGCGGCAAGGGCCGGCGCCAGCCAAGTGATTGCATCCGAGATCGACCGCAACGGCGTCGCCGCGCTCGGTCTCAATGCGGCGGCGAACGGCGTCGAAATCACGGTCGTCGGCGAGGACATCACCGCTGGTCCGCCGCCGCCCGTGGACGTCGTGGCAGCCGGCGACTTGTTTTACCGGCAAGATCTCGCCGACCGGGTCATCCCCTTCCTCGACCGCTGCCTGGCCGCCGGCATCAACGTGCTGATCGGCGACCCGGGCCGCGCCTACTTGCCCCGCTCCCGGCTTCGCCAATTGGCCGAATACCAGGTGCCGGATGTCGGCCAAGCAAAAGGCGCGGCGACGAAGCCGAGCGGCGTCTTCTCGTTCGAGCCGGAGCAACTCGGAGGCGAGTTCAGATCGTCTCCTTGACCTTTGCCGAAAGAAAGTCGGGCAGATCGGCAACCGAATCCAGAATGACATCGGCGATCTGCGACAGCGATTCCCGCGTGCCGGTGCCGGAAAGCACGCCGATCGCCAGACCGCAGCCGCCGGCCCGCGCCATCTCCAGATCGTGGCGATTGTCGCCGACCACGGCGATCGCGGCAGGCCTCAGGCCGGTCAGGTCCGAGAAGGCGAGGATCGTGTCGGGCGCCGGTTTCGGATTGGCCACCGCGTCGTAACCATAGGCGGCGTCGAACAGCTGCGCGACGCCCAGCGTGAGCAATGTCTTCTCAGCGCCAGTGGTCGAATCGTTGGTGGCGACGCCGAGCCGGTAGGATTTCCTGTGAAGAACGCCAAGCGTCTCGACGATGCCCGGCAGCGCCACCGCCATCGACGAGCCCTGCACCGAGGTTATCTCGTTGAAGCGGGCGACGGCAAGCATCTGGTCTTCATCCGACAGTCGCGGAAACCAAAGCTCGACGACATCCATGTTGGTGCCGGAGGCAAAGATGGAATCGGGCTTGAAGCGTTTGGTGGCGAAATCGTAGCCCGCCGCGGCAAGCAGCCTGTCGGCCTTCCAGCGGTCGCCCTCCGCCGCATCCATCGCCATGAAATCGGCAACGCCGAGCCACGTCGCGTTGAAGTCGACAAGGGTGCCGTCCTTGTCGAACAATATTCCCTTGATCTCGGCCAAGCCGCTTACTCCGATCCGCGCAATCGATGGATGTGTCCCACCAGTCCGGCAGTCGAAGCGTCCCGCTTTGCGGCATTCTCCTTGCCTTCCACGACAGGCAGTAGCCCGGTCGCCAGTTCCTTGCCCAACTCGACGCCCCATTGGTCGAAGGAATTGATGTTGAAGAGCGTGCCCTCGACGAAGACGCGGTGCTCATAGAGCGCGATCAGCCGTCCGAACGTATGCGGATCGAGTTGTCTGTAGAGGATCGTCACCGAGGGCCGGTTGCCGGAGAAGACGCGATGCGGGGCGATCCTGTCGACCTCGGCGGGCGCCATGCCCTTTGCCAGCATCTGCGCACGCGCTTCCTCCAGCGTGCGACCCTTCATGAACGCCTCCGACTGCGCCAGGCAGTTGGCGAGCAACAGGTCGTGGTGATGCTTGAGATCCGGCTCATGGCCGATGGCTGCGGCGAGGAATTCGACCGGAATGAAATCGGTGCCCTGGTGCAGCAGCTGGAAGAAGGCGTGCTGGCCATTGGTGCCCGGCTCGCCCCAGACCAGCGGGCCGGTCGGCGTGGTGACAGCGCCGCCGTCGAGGGTGACGCTCTTGCCGTTCGATTCCATATCGAGCTGCTGCAGATAGGCCGGCAGCCTGGACAGGCGCTGGTCGTAGGGAATGACGGCGCGGGCGGGGTATTGGCAGATCACCCGATGCCACCAGCCGATCAGCCCCATCAGCGCCGGCAGGTTGCTGGCCAGCGGCGCCGTCTGGAAATGTTCGTCCATCGCATGCGCGCCATCGAGAAAGGCGCGAAAATTCTTCGGGCCGACGGCGATCATCACCGGCAGGCCGATCGCGCCCCACACCGAATAGCGTCCGCCGACCCAGTCCCAGAAGCCGAAGACGCGGTCGGACGCAATGCCGAACTTGGCCACCAGGTCGAGCGCCGTCGAGACGGCGGCGAAATGCTTGCCGACCGCTTCCTTGCCGAGCGCCTTCTGCACCCATTCGCGCGCCGTCTCGGCATTGGTCATCGTCTCGATGGTGGTGAAGGTCTTGGAAGCAACGATGAACAGCGTGGTTTCGGCGGAAAGGCCCTTCAGCGTGTCGTGGATATGGGCGCCATCGATGTTCGACACGTAATGCGTGCGCGGCCCGTCGTGATAGGGCGCCAGCGCCAGCGTCGCCATGGCCGGGCCAAGGTCGGACCCGCCGATGCCGATGTTGACGATGTCGGTGATCTTCTTGCCGGTGGCGCCGGCCGCCTTGCCGGATCGCACGGCATCGGCGAAGCCGCCCATCGCATCGAGCACGGCGACAACCTGCGCCTTCACGTCCTGACCGTCGAGCACAATGCCCTTGCCGTTCAGGTTGCGCAGCGCGGTGTGCAACACGGCGCGGCCTTCGGTGACGTTGATCTTCTTGCCCGAGAACATCGCCGCGCGCCGGCCTTCGAGATCCGCGGCTGCCGCCAGCTGCTCGAGCAGATCCATCGTCTGCGCATCGACCGCGCATTTCGACCAGTCGAGCAGCAGGTCGCCGTCGGTGGCGGAGAATTTTTCGAAGCGCTGCGGATCGGCAGCGAAGGCCTCGCGCATGCTGCCCGATTTGGCCGCACGGTGATCGCGCAGGGCGTCGAGTTGTTTTTGAAAGGACGATTGATCCACTGCCTCACTCCGAGCCTTGAAATGCCAACATAACAGACCGGGTGTTTCCGGCGCGTGTCGTCGCGGCGAACTATCTAGCCGAAATCCACTGGTTTCAATGCGCCGCGATGACGCGTTGCGCCAGGCAGCGATGACGCAAGGCGTCATCGCTGGGCATGCCGCGCTGCGTCACGATGGTGATGGGTAGTGTCTCAGTTTGAAATTGACGCCCAATTGACAGCTTACCGCCAAGCATTATCTCTGGGGCATGTCCCAGATCATCAAGCAGGTCGATTTCATGAGGGAGCTTGTGGCCAACCATGGCCGGAAGCCCGAGGCGGTTTGTCCGCTATACGCCAAAGCCGAACGCGACGGCATTGTCCAGCGCAAGAGCAACAAGCACGAGATAAGCCCCGAACAATATGCCGAGCGGCTTTATCGCGATGGCGACAGAAAAGGGTGGTTCTAATGCCAACCGGACCTAAAGGCCAGAAGCGCCCCGCCGACGGATCGGCAATGCCGTTAAGGTCATGCGCATTGCGACTGGCGAGGAAGAAGGCACCGTGATTGACGACGGCAAAGACCTGCTGCCAAGGCTCTAGGAACCAAGGGCGGAAAGAAGCGCGGCGAGAACATGACGCCAGAGCGGCGGTCCGAGATCTCCAAGAGGGCGGCTAGCGCTCGCTGGAATCGGTAAACTCCAGCGGAAGTTCTAGCGTACTTCCTTTTCGAGGCAGCACTTGATCGACCATATGCAAAAAGCGCTTCCACCCATATCCGTTTGCAATAGCCAGCCGCTGGAACATCAGAACCGAGTGCATATGGGTGGCCAACATCGGATCGCCGATGTCCTCTGAAAGCCATTGGTGCAGCCGATTTGGACGATAGCCCTTATCCGTCATCGGCGTCTTTCGGATTAGCTCTTCTGTGATGCCCGGCCCCAAGCGATCATAGATCAAGTTAGTCGTGTAGCTTGCGCAAACGCTGAAACGGTTCTTACTCATGCCAGGCCATTTCCAGCCCTTTAGCTTGTAGATATTCTCATAAAACTCATCCGGAAATTTTTTGGCCCAGACAGCCAATTCCCGCCGGATGACGAGCTCCAAATATGACTGGAGTGCGTTTTGAGGTCGGACACTTTGATAACCCGTGACCTCATCAACAAGAGCGACAATACCGGTCTCTGCCAGAGCCCGCGTGAGAATCTCGGCTTTCATAGCCTTATCGAGCTGTTGGCCTTGGAGCGCTCCAGCTTCTCTGGCTTTAAGCCATACATTGCAGATGGCGGGCAAAATCTGCGCATCGTATCCGCGCACAATCCGCGATCCGTCGATATAATCGATCGGTTGTAGGGGCCCTTCAATTAAGTCCCTGGAAATAAATGGCTTTAGTTGGCTGGGTGCCAAGAATATAGGCAAGGGGGCCCCGCCTTCCGCAGACGCCTTCTTGAGCCGCTTCGATGCACCGCTTCGCTCCCCTAGCACGGCATTGGTGATGCCGGTCTCACTTAGCACGCGCTGGACGCCATTAGGACCCATGACGACCGCACAGGGAATAAGCACGCCTGCTATATTTACTTTGCTCTTGAAGCTCTCAAGAACGCGCGGTGCGCCGTCAACGGCCTGATCGCTCTCGGCCCACCGCTTCTTTGCCGCGTTCTTGGCAATCGCTGAACGCTCTTCGCTTGAAAGTTTCGCGGCACGAGCATGACCACCTTTGGCCTTGCCCACCGCTTCCTGTTCATCGTTCATTTTGCAAGCACTCCGACTATGATGCTTGCAAGTTATGGCGACTCGCTGTTGTATGCAAGCATTATTTTCAGTAATGCTTGCATTCATGCTTTACACTAAGCATAAAAGTTCAGATACTGGGGACTTGAACGGGCTGCCGCGCAAAACCGGTGTGCAAATCCTTTCCATGCTTTGCGAGGGATCGTCGATGCGTTCGATCTCGCCTTGCCGATGTTTCGATCAAACACGGCTTCAAAGCTTCTGGTTGATGCCGGCAAGTTCTGCGCCGATCTGCACAACCGCGGAGTCCGCAACGTGAACGCCAAGCGCGTTCAATATGATGAGATTTGGTCATTTACAGCAGTGAAGCAGAAGAACGTCGCCGCGATGAAAAATACCGTTGATGGCGCGGGCGGCACATGGACCTGGACAGCGACAGCAAGCTTATCATTTCCTGGGTGGTCGGCGGACGTGACGGCGAATATGCGCTGGCCTTCATGGATGACGTGAGGGACCGTCTTCCAACCGCGTCCAACTTACGACCAACGGTCACAAGGCATACCTGAACGCGGGCGAGAAAGCCTTTGGGGCGGATATGACTATGCAATGCTGGTAAAGATGTACGGCGAGCCGGAAGACCGTGCCGCGCCACAGGAACGCCGCTACAGCCCGCCGCCTGCACTGGCGCGAAGAAGACCCGGATAAGGCGAACCCGATCTAGCGCATGTCAGCACGTCACATGTCGAACGACAGAACCTCACCATGCGTATGCAGATGCGCCGCTTCACGCGGTTGACCAACGCCTTTTCGAAGAAGTTCGAAAATCGCGTTCAATGGTCGCGCTCTACACCGTCTGGTACAAACTTCATCCGCATTCACAAGACACTGAAAACGTCGCCGGCAATGGCCGCTGGCGTGTCCAAAACCCCTTGGTCAATGGACGATATTTGCACGGCGATGGACGCAACTGCGCCAAACCAGGAAGCGTGGACCGCACAAAACACGTCCATAGGCTCGCGAAAAAACGTCGCCATCGCGATCACATACCGCTGGCAGAACGACAGCGAAGCAGTTAATGTTCAATAGGCAAACGCACCCATTCGGGAAGCTGCGCCGAAGCCATCATTGATTGAAACAATGAGACGACGCGCAAATGTTCCGAGCGGAACAATGGCGGATGTTAACGATTTCGTATTTACGATCTCATTGCACCAAGGGAGAATCACAATGGCCGAACGAAAATCAGCCCTTAAGCGAGCACCAGAACGCCCAGAACTCAAAGCGAAGCTGGAACGCGCGAAGACAGTTGTGTTGACCGAAGAGCAGTTGCAGGAGCAGCGCGCAAGTTTCGTGTACGGGAATGCGCCGAAGGGATCGCGGATCACAAAAGAGTCCGCACTCAGGGCAACGAAGCACATTCGCGTCGCCGCTCCGGCGGCTTAGTATCAACAGAAAGAGGGAGGGCCCGGCCAAAGCGCCGGGCCTTGTTTTATGCTGGTTCTAGAGCAGGACGACCCCGACTTATATGACCGTGTTCAAGAGCAGAACCTGCTGCGTCAATACGATCTGATGACCAATTGCATCGAGATTGGTTTGCAGCAGGGGCCAACCGCGATAGACAAGTATATGCTGTGGTCTCTAAACGCGGTGGCGGTGGCAAATATTTCTGCCTTTGGCGGGCGTTTTCGAGAAGAACCAATCTATGTGGGCGACCATCGGCCACCGCACTTTAGAGATGTGCGCGATTGGATGGACCGGTTTATTTCAACGATCCATGAAAATTGGTATATCTGGACGCCGACCGAGTTGGCCGCCTACGGGTTATGGCGTCTTAACTGGATTCATCCTTTTGTAGAAGGAAATGGGCGAACAGCAAGAGCAACGTGCTACTATCTTTTGTGCGTTCGCACAGGTTCACTATTGCCCGGCCGCAAGATAGTTCCAGAGCGTATTCGCGAAAATCGCGACGGATACGAGAAAGCACTCAAGGCGGCAGACGCTGCTTGGGAATCTGGCGACCTCGATTTCACCGAGATGGAGGATTATTTGGCCGCTCTCGTTGACGCTCAGATTGACGATGACGGTTTGCCCTACGAGGGCCAGTAATTCAACAGAGACACTACCCGGGGATGACGCGTTGCATCGCACCGCGATGACGCTTTGCGTCACCCTTGGGAAGGATCACTGGCGTAAATCCCAGCAATCAGAAAAATTGATTGGCGCAACAGCTTGTGCCACCGGTACATTCGACTGGTCCAGCCAGGTGAAAAGGCTGGCCATCGAGGAACATCTCCCATGCCACAGCGAAACGACACGGCCATATGGTCCGGCCTGTTCCGGATTTCGGCGGAATCCGGCCAGACCCTGCAGGCGCAGATCCGCCAAGCGATCGTCGCCGCCATCCTCGACCGGCAGATCGCCGCTTCGATGCCGCTTCCGTCCTGCCGGATCCTGGCCGAGAAACTCGGCGTGGCGCGCGGCACCGTGGTGCTGGCCTTCCAGCAGCTCGTCGACCAGGGTTTTCTGGTGGCGCGCGAACGGCGCGGCCATTTCGTCAATCCGGACGTGCTGGCGACGCCTGCCAAACCGCACCAGAAGGCGCCAGACCAGGCCAATGAGATCGACTGGAAGGCGCGCCGGCAGATCGCGGCCAGCGACATGCCGCCGCCGGCCAAGCACGACAACTGGATCAAGTCGTCCTACCCCTTCGTCTATGGCCAGTTCGATCCGGCACTGTTCCCGACAGCCGAGTGGCGCGAGTGCAACCGCATGGCGCTGGCCGTGCTCGAGATCCGCAATTGGGCGTCCGACATGGTTGACCGCGACGATCCGCTTTTGATCGAGCAGATCCAGGCGCGGCTGTTGCCGCGGCGCGGCATCTTCGCCAATCCCGATGAGATCATCGTCACGCTCGGCGCGCAGAACGCGCTCTACATGCTGGCGACGCTGCTGATGACCAAGGGCTCCAAGGTGGCCATGGAAGACCCCGGCTATCCCGACGCACGCTCGATCTTCCGGCTGGCGGGTGCCGACGTCGCACCGGTCCCGGTCGACCATTCCGGCATTGTAACCGCTTCTATTCCCAACGATTCCGGCTTCGTCTTCGTGACGCCCAGCCACCATTGCCCGACCATGGTGCCGCTGTCGGCGGAGCGCCGGCAGGATTTGCTGGCGCGCGCCAATCGCCACAACCAGATCATCATCGAGGACGGCTATGACAGCCAGCTTCTGGACGAGGCGCCGCAGCAGGCGCTGAAGAGCCTCGACCGTTCCGGCCGCGTCATCTATGTCGGCTCGATGTCGAAGACGCTGGCTCCGGGCCTTAGGCTCGGCTACATCGTCGCCTCGGCCGGGCTGATCTCCGAGCTTCGCGCGCTGCGCCGCTTCATGCTGCGTCATCCGCCGGCCAACAACCAGCGCGCGGTCGCGCTGTTCCTGTCGCTTGGCCATCACGAGGCGCTGGTGCGGCGGCTGTCGAGCGCCTTCGACGAACGGCGCAAGCGTCTGATCCATGCGATTTCCGCCTTCCTGCCGGAGTGGCGCTCGACCGATTCCGCCGGCGGCGCGTCGCTCTGGCTCGAAGGGCCGCGCGGCACCGATTCGCGCGGGCTGGCGGAGGCCGCCGCCTCGCGCAGCGTCATCATCGAGCCCGGCGACCGTTTCTTCGACCGCACCGAAAAGCCGTCGCGCTTCATGCGGCTGGGCATATCCTCGATCGCGCTGCAGCACATCGAGCCCGGCATCCGCGAACTGGCGAGGGGGGGGGGGGGGGGGGCCCCCCCCCCCCCCGCCCGGGGGCGGGGGGGGGGGGCCCCCCCCGCGGGGGGGGGGCCGCCCCGCATCGGAGCGCGCGCGGGG